>DASYNU010000135.1:0-21513 GCA_036008345.1 Bryobacteraceae bacterium | reverse complement strand
GATTGTAAACGTTGATCTTCCCTAGAGGATCGGTGGTGAATAAGTTTGTGGTGTCGTTAGGCACCAGCAGAACCAACAGCTCTTCCGCGGCCGTCGCGGTACCGCTCGGTATGTAAATGCCTATATCGCTTCCATTACCCATTACCCAGCAGGTTCGGGCTCGCGTCGCAGTTTGCGGAGCATATCCCGTTCACTCCACCGGTAACTTGGATCGGGTCCGCTAACAGACTGCACGCCGCCAGGAATGCGCCAGCAAGACCATAACACAACAGTTTTTTCAAGATTTCTTCTCCCTAATAAGCGACAAACGTAGTATTGCGCTGTAATAAGTATATGATGGCCCCCGGAGTTTGACTACAGTCTGGGTACTACCTCCCGGTGAGAATGGTACTAGTACCATTGGTTGCAACAAATTCCGGTTTCTCGCTGCAATACCGCTGACTGGCTAGAATGGGCGTCCGACTATGCTAACTTGTGAAAGGATGCGACTCACCGCCGTTCTGAGACCCGGCATTCTGATGGCCGCTGTTTTGCTGGGCGCTGCCGGCTCGCGCGCCCAAAAACCGGACGAGCCGCCGCAAACTAAGGAAGCCCAGGCCAAGGAAGCGCTGGGCATGCCGCCCCGAACGGCGGCTACCGAATATCAAGCCCAGGCCCAGGCAGGCGCAATAACGATTGGGGCTGAGTTCATGGGACATTCCGTCCCGACGCCGCCGGCCACGTACTCCACGGATGAGTATGTCATTGTCGAAGTTGGGCTCTTCGGGCCGCCAGATGCCCGGCTTAAGCTGTTGGGCGGGGATTTTTCGCTGCGGATCAATGGAAAGAAGAACGCTGCGTCTACCGAGCATTATGAGCTGTCGTTCCATTCGCTAAAAGATCCTGAATGGGAGCCGCCTGAGGGGCAAAAGTCGAAGACCAGTTTAAACACTGGAGGCGGCGGTGCTGGTGGTCAAAATGACGCTCCCCCTCCTCCGCCCAAAATGCCCATTGAATTGCGGCGCGCCATGGAACAACGCGTTCAAAAGGCCGCGCTACCGGAAGGGGACCGCTTCCTACCCCAAGCTGGGTTGATTTTCTTCCTCTACCGGGGCAAGACCCAAGGCATTCGCTCGCTTGAGCTGATCTACGAAGGTGCAGCCGGAAAAGCGACGTTGACACTGCAGCCCTAGCACCGCGCGTCCGGATGCGGTACGATCTGAGGAAATATGAGATTGCGCATTGCATTCGCGGCTGTTCTTGCTTCGACCGTCTTGGCCGTATTTCCCGCGCTGGGCGCGGCCTGCGGCGATCTGGCCAAGCTAACGCTTCCTACCACAACCATTAGCGCGGCGGACGCCGTGGCGGCCGGCCCTTACACGCCGCCGGGAAACCCGGCCGTCGGCGACATGCCGGCGTTTTGTCGAGTGGCCGGAGTCATCAAACCGGTGGACGACTCGAATATTCAATTCGAAGTTTGGATGCCAGCTTCCGGACCGGGCTCAACCTGGAACGGAAAATTTCAAGGCGTCGGCAACGGCGGTTTCGCCGGTTCCATCAACTACACCGGGTTATCAGATTCGGTACGGCACGGCTACGCCACGGCGTCCACGGATACGGGGCACCATGCAGGCACTACGGATGGAGCCTGGGCGCTGGCGCATCCGGAAAAGATCGTCGATTTCGGATATAGAGCTATCCACGAGACCACTGAGAAGGCCAAAGCGATCATTCAAGCGTTTTATGGAGACGGCCCGCGCCGATCCTATTTCAGCTCCTGTTCGAATGGTGGGCGCCAGGCGCTGATGGAAGCGCAGCGCTTCCCAGCCGATTATGACGGCATCATTGCGGGCGCGCCCGCCAGCTTCTGGACGCATTTGCTTACAACGGCGATCACGGATACCCAGGCCTTGCTGGCGGATCCCGCGAGCTACATTCCACCCAGCAAAGTTCCCGCCATCGAAGCCGCGACGCTGGACGCCTGCGATGCTTTGGACGGGGTGAAAGACGGAGTGATCGACAATCCGCCGCAATGTCACTTCGACCCCTCGAAGCTTTTGTGCAAGGGAGAGGATTCCGATAAGTGTCTCACAGCGCCGCAGGTGGCGGCGTTGCAAAAGCTGTACGACGGACCTCGAAACTCCAAGGGTGAGCAGCTATTTCCCGGTTATTCGGTGGGCGGTGAAACTGGCGGAGGCGGATGGTCGTTGTGGATAACGGGTTCGGGGCCGTCCAAGAGCTTGATGTACGCTTTCGGAACGCAATTTTTCAAGAATATGGTTTTCGACGATCCGGCCTGGGACTTCAAGACGTTTAATGTGGACCGCGATACGAAAATCGTGGATGACAAGGACGCTCAGAGGTTGAATGCCACCAATCCGGACTTGAGCGCTTTCAAGAAGCGCGGAGGGAAATTGATCATTTACCACGGCTGGAGCGACGCAGCCATTGCGCCAGTAAATGCCATTAACTACTACCAGAGCGTGGTGTCCAAGATGGGCGCGAAAGATAGCAAGACTTTCGTGCGCCTGTTTATGGTGCCGGGGATGCAGCATTGCGCCGGCGGGCCCGGGCCAAATGTTTTCGGTCAATTTGGCGCGGCGCAAAGCGATCCGCAACATGATGTAGCGGCGGCGCTGGAACAGTGGGTGGATAAAGGCGTGGCGCCGGAACAAGTGATCGCGACGAGGTACAAGGTGGGGATGAATCCTGCGAGCGGGGTTCAACGAACGCGCCCACTTTGTGCTTATCCGAAAGTGGCGCGCTGGAATGGCCAGGGCAGCACAGATGATGCGGCTAACTTTGCGTGCGCAGAGCCTGCGAAATAACACTCCAGGCGCCGGCTCTGCTCAGACTTCGGCGAAAGGCACCGACTCCCTTACGGTCGCGGTTCGGTAACTTCATCTACTCATCGGCGGCTGCCTCCTCCAGATTATGGATCACCTGACCGAACGCTTGTACGGCGCGGCGATCGTTCGCTCGCAAGACTTGGGCTTCTAGCGACTCCAGTTGGCGATGGATCTTGGCGGCTTTTTTTCTGCCGGAGCCGGTCAACTTGACAATGAAAGAGCGCCGATCGTTCTGGCTGGACTCGCGGGTGACCAAATCGCGCGCGGCTAAACGGTCCAGCACACTGGTCAGCGTCGAGCGTTTATGCGCGAATGCGCGATGCAGGCTGGACACCGCGGAGTCGCCTAATTCATGGAGGTGACAGAGGATGTGAGCTTCCGCCTGCGTGAGATCGGGGGCATGCCGCTGGATGTAGAGTCCAATCCGGTGCGTGGCGCGGTGAATGCTGAAGATAAGTTCGAGGCGCATCAGGTCCAGGATACGCTAAAGGGCCTTGACGTCATATAGTACGGTTTCGTATATTACGATAATAAAGTATCACATTCGCTAACATGGGTAATCCGCTGGCTTTCATGACGCCGCGCCATCACGCGGTACGAAATTTCGTGGTGTTGGAATTACCGCGCAATCATGGACGGCCGTTGAGCCCAGCGCGGATCGCGGCCGCACTGCAGTTGGAAGCGGCGCTGGTAATTCAATTACTTGACGATCTGGAACGGCACCTATTCTTCCTGGTGCGCGACCGGCGTGGCAATGTGAGTTGGGCCTTCCCCGTTTCGAGCGATCGAACGCCGCATCGGCTGCGATTCAGCACTGGCGAGCGCATCTATGCCGCTTGCGGGGAGGATTCCATCGCTACGCCCTACGTGGAAGCGCGCCTCAGAAAAGAGCGGCTGGAGGTGGAGATTGAAACGTCCTGCGCGCACTGTGGACGGGCGCTGCATATCCTGGTGGACGAACAACTGCACTGGCGGGTGCGGGAGCCCAAAGCCGACCCGCGCGTGTTTCTGCCCCACATCGACTGGGCGACGTTTCGCGGACCCAATATTATCAATGACTATTGAAAGAACTCCGTATTCTTCTGGTCAGAAGAACACGTTTTGCCGATGAAAGTGGCTGGCCGCGCAGTGGATTTGAATGAAGCCGCTAAGGTCACACGGGAAGCGCAGACGCACTTGTTTGGATTCTGAATCCCATGAAGTTGGCAGGCGAAAGCGCCTGCCCCACAAATACTCACCACTTGTCGATATAAATTGGATTCGCGGGCGGTTTGCCTTCGCACCAGTAGCGATCGAAATTGGTGATCCCGGCTAGCTGGGTGAGCGCTTCTTCGTCGATCCACTGGCGTCCCGTTGACGCCCGGGGTTCCTGCGCGAAGATGGCGAGCGAGGCGTCGCACAGGATCTCGGGCGTGCGCCATTGCGATCGATCGGCCATCTTCCAATTGATGGAAGCCTGGCTCTCGATGATGGTGCGCGGCCACAATGCGTTGCCTGCGATGTTGTCCTTCTGGTGCTCGGCTGCGAGGCCGATGGCGACGCGCGCCATGCCGAGCTTCGAGATCATGTAAGCCACTTTGCCCGGCGACGGTTCCAAAGAAAGGCGCGGGCACATGTTCAGGATGTGGCCCCACTGTTGCTTCAGCATATGGGGCAGCGCGTAATAACAGGCGATGTAAGATGCGCGGACATTGACGCTCATCATCAGGTCGAAGCGCTTGGGCGGAGTTTCCAAAATGGGCCGAGGCCAGATGGCGCCCGCATTGTTCACCAGAATATCGATCCGGCCAAGCTCGGCTACTGTACGCTCGATCATATTGCGAATGGCATCTTCGTCGCGCACATCGGTGGGGATGGCGAGCGCGCGCCGGCCGAGCGCGCGGATGGCGTCAGCGGTTTCATGGATGCTGCCCGGCAATTTCTCGGTGGATTGCTCGCTTTTGGAAGCCACCACCACGTCCGCGCCTTCCTCGGCCAGGCGAAGTGCCAGGGCCTTTCCGATACCGCGGCTGGCTCCGGTGACGATAGCGACGCGGCCTTTCAGGTCGGGATGCAGGATGGGATTGGAATCGGACATGGCTCCATCAAGGCTAGCAGGGTTGCGGCACGCCGAAGAATTCTGCGCCTGAACATGTTAAAAACGGAGCCGCGGCTGGGGGGTGGCGCCACCACGACAACTAGCGGCACAAGTGGTAGCGCTCCCTTCCGATCGCGGTTCGGTTATGCACCTCGCATTTATGTGTCGCGCACAGCACGCGCATTCGAAGAGGGGTATTATCATTACTGGGTGTTGAGATTCAGCTCCTCCCCCGATCGAGTGGCAGAAGCGGATTTCTCGACGGCCTTCCAAGATGGAGGTTAGCTCGTGGCTGTCAGTATAGGGGTACCGCGCGAAACTTTTCCTGGCGAGCGGCGTGTGGCCCTGGTCCCGCGCGCTTGCGACGCGTTAGGGAAACTGGGCGCGAGCGTGATCGTTGAGCAGTCGGCCGGCGTCGAGGCCGGTTTCCTGGATGAACAATATGCCACGCGGGGCGCACGATCAGCCACGCGGCGCGAAGTATTTCAGGCGGATGTGATCTTGCAAGTGCGGTCGCTGGGTGCGAATCCGGAAGCGGGACGCGCGGATCTGGCGCTGCTGCGGTCCGGCCAGACCGTGATTGGTTTTGGTGAGCCGCTCACCGCTCTCGACCAGGATGCCGCTCTGGCCCGGGCGGGCGTTTCCTTTTTTGCCATGGAACTGATGCCCCGCATTACGCGGGCGCAAAGCATGGATGCTCTTTCATCCATGGCCACCATCGCCGGATACAAGGCTGTGTTACTGGCTGCGACGTCCTTGCCGAAAATATTCCCGATGCTGATGACCGCGGCGGGTACGGTTACGCCGGCGCGAGTATTGATTCTGGGCGCGGGTGTGGCCGGCCTGCAAGCCATCGCAACCGCGCGGAGGCTGGGGGCCGTAGTCTCCGCTTACGATGTCCGTAGCGCCGTGAAGGAGCAGATCGAAAGCTTGGGCGCCAAATTTGTTGTGCTGGATATTGACGCCGGAGCGAGCGAAGACAAAGGCGGCTACGCCAAGGCGATGGGCGAGGAGTTTTACCGCCGGCAGCGTGAGTTGCTCACCAATGTCATCCGGGAACAGGATGTCGTAATAAGTACGGCGGCAGTTCCGGGAAAAAAAGCTCCGATATTGATTACCACCGAGATGGCCAGCGCGCTGGCGCCAGGCTCCGTCATTGTGGATGTCGCGGCCGAGCGCGGAGGGAACTGCGAGCTGACCCGGCCGGGCGAAACCGTGCATCACCAAGGCATAACAATCCTGGGGCCGCTCAATCTTGCGTCATCCGCGCCGTATCACGCCAGCCAGATGTATTCGTCCAACATAACTTCATTTCTGAAATTGATGTTGACGAAGGATGGCGCATTAGAATTGAAACGCGACGATGAGATCATCCGCGAAACGTTGGTTACGCACGCGGGTGAGATTGTTCACGCGCGCGTGAACGAACTGCTGGGCATGATTCCCGCGGAGGGGGCCGAAGGGGGAGGATAACAACCATGGGAGCTTACGAATTCGATTTGTGGGTGTTCATGCTGGCGGCTTTTTTGGGCTTTCAGCTTATCCGCGGTGTTTCGCCTCTATTGCATACGCCGCTGATGTCTTTGACCAATGCGATATCGGCCATTGCCGTGGTGGGAGCCATTCTGATCACTGGAGCGAAGGACGCTAGTACGCTTTCGCTGATCCTTGGCTTCACAGCGGTACTGCTGGCCACGTTGAACGTAGTGAGCGGCTATCTGATTACGGATCGTATGCTCAAAATGTTCAAGCGAAAGGAGCCGGAAAAGAAATGAACAGCGCGCTCCTGAACGATACTATCCTGCCGATTGTGTACATGCTGGCGGCCGCCGGCTTCATCATGGCCATCAAGTGGCTGAATTCTCCAGCCACGGCCCGGCGTGGAGTAGTGGTCGGTGAAATCGGAATGCTGCTGGCGGTGGTGGGAACGCTGCTGCGATTCGACGTGGTTAGCTATCAGTGGATTTTCGTCGCGTTCTTCCTAGGGGCGGCCATCGGCGTTCCCATTGCCTACATCATGCCGATGACGGCGGTCCCGCAGCGAACCGCATTCTCACACGCTTGTGGCGCGCTCGCGTCCGCGCTCATCGGCACCGCGGAGTACTATAAGGGGATTCGTCAGGGTCCGGCGGTGACCACCGTTGAGATGACAGCGTTGATCATCGAAACGCTGCTGGGCTTTCTGACTTTCACTGCCAGCCTGATGGCGTTCGGGAAGCTACAAGAAGTGTTGCCGCAGCGGCCGATTACGTACAAGGGCCAGAACTTCCTGAATCTCGGAATTTTCGCGGCCGCGGCCGGAACCGGTGTGGCGTTGATCGTGGCGCCGGAGCAGACTTTTCTGTTTCCCATTTTCGTGCTACTCTCGCTCCTTTTCGGAGTCCTGCTGATTATTCCCATCGGCGGTGCGGACATGCCTACCGTGATCGCGTTGCTGAATTCTTATGCGGGCCTTTCGGCCAGCGCCATGGGATTTGTGCTCAACAATAAAATGCTGATCGTGGCCGGCGCACTCGACGGATCGTCCGGTTTCATCCTGGCGGTGATCATGTGCCGCGCCATGAACCGCTCTTTCAGCAACGTGCTGTTCGGTGCGTTCGGACAACTGCAGACCACTGCCGGCGGCAAGGCCGGCGAGCGGCCGGTGCGGTCAGCGAGCCCCGAAGAAGCGGCGCAAATTCTGGAAGCCGCCCGTACTGTGGTGGTGATTCCGGGCTACGGCATGGCGGTGGCGCAGGCGCAACACAAACTGAAAGAGATGGCTGAGCTGCTGGGCAAGCGCGGCGTCAATGTGGAGTTCGCCATCCATCCGGTGGCTGGCCGCATGCCCGGTCACATGAACGTGTTGTTGGCGGAAGCGGATGTGCCCTATGACAAGCTGCGCGAAATGGACGATATTAATCCCGAAATGCCCATGGCGGACGTGGCGCTGATCATCGGCGCGAACGACGTGGTCAATCCGGGCGCTGAAACGGATCCGAAGAGCCCCATCGCGGGTATGCCGATTATTCAGGCGTACAAATCTCGCACGGTGATGGTGATTAAGCGCAGCATGAATCCAGGATTCGCCGGCATCGACAATGAGCTGTACTATATGCCCAATACCATCATGCTGTTCGGCGATGCCAAGACATTCGTGTCCAGCATCGTGAAGGAATTGGGCGCATTGGCGCGGGCATAGTCCGGGCTGAGGCTCGGAGGGAACGCTACCACGATTCCGGACGGGCCTAGGTTCGTAGTGGCGCTTCTAAGAGCTTCTTCAAACGGAGCGTGGCGCGGGCTGGTTCCTGGGTGGTATGGCGGTGCGCGCGGCACCCTTTGCGCCGCTAAGGAACTCGCGCAAAACGGAGTGTGGCACGGGTAGTTCCTGGTCCGTTTGGCGGTGTGCGCGGCACCCTTTGTGCTTCCTTCCGGTCGCGGTTCGGTTCTGGCGCCTCCTAGGTCCGATAATTCTCTCCGCTAATTCTCTCCGCTAATTCTCTCCTTGACAATCTAGGAGAGAGCCGGTACAATCTCCCCTAGATGATCTAGGAGGTGGGTCGTGGACGCAGGTCCCCAAGTCCTGAGCGAGCCAACGTCGCCGCCTCCTGGATCTCCTTATCGAAATGAGCAAACAACAAGATCTGCTGCAGGGAACGCTCGAGATGCTGATCCTGAAATCGATTTCGCTGGAGCCCATGCATGGCTACGGAATCCTGCTCCGCATTCAGCAGCTATCTCAAAATCGCCTCCAGATTCAACAAGGCTCGCTATATCCGGCCTTGTACCGCCTGGAATACCGCGGCTTGATCAAGGCCGAGTGGGGCGAAAGCGAGAATAATCGCAAGGCCAAATTCTACCGGCTTACGGCGGAAGGCAGGCGCCAGTTGAAATTGGAAACGGAGAACTGGAATCGCTTGAGCGCGGGCGTAGTCGGCGTTTTGACCGCGGAACCGGAGAAGTCATGAGCGTAATGGCGCGGTTGAAATGCGTTCTGGACGGCGCACTCCGCCGGAATCGGATGGAGGGCGACATGGACGCGGAGTTGCGCTTCCATATGGCCAAGTACGCCGAGGATCTGGTTCGTTCCGGTTTGCCTCGAGAGCAAGCTGAACGGCAGGCGCGGATCGAGTTCGGACACTTGCAGCCGTTGAAGGAAGAATGCCGCGAAGCGCGCGGGCTCAGGTTCTGGGATGAGACGCTGCAGGATCTGCGCTACGCGGGGCGCATGCTGCGCAAGAGTCCAGGCTTCGCTGCCGTCGCGGTACTGACTTTGGCGCTCGGCATCGGCGCAAATACGGCCATTTTCAGTGTAGTGAACGCGTGGGTGCTGAAGCCGCTGCCTTATGCGAATCCGGATCAATTGGTGGTTATCTTTTCGGCGGACATCAAAGGCAGATGGTCCGGCAATAGTTCGGCCGCGGATCTGGATGATTGGCGGAGGGAAAAGAAAGACGTCTTTGAAGACATCTGTGGGTGGCTGCCTTCGGCCTTCACGCTGCAGAACGGAGATGAGCCCATCGTTGGCGCTAGCGTTAACGCGGAGTTCTTTCGGATGCTCGGGGTTATCCCGCAACAGGGCCGAGCCTTTACCGCGCAAGAGGAAAAACCGGGCTCTCCCCGAGTGGCCGTGCTGAGTCATGAACTATGGCGAAACCGTTTTGCAGGCGACCCGGCTGTGGTCGGCCAGACTATTCAGATCGACGGTGCGGCCGTTTCGGTTGTCGGAATCATGCCCGAAGGATTCCATTTGGCTTTGATGGGACCGGTCAAGCTATGGATGCCCCTGACGCTCACGGACGACCGGCGCAACCGCTACCTGCCGGTTATCGCTCGCGTAAGATCTAACGTCAGCCTGGCTCGTGCCACCGGCTATCTCAAGACCGTCGCCGGCCGCCTGGCCCACGCATATCCGGAGACGAATGCCGGACGTTCCATAGAGCTACGCACGCTGCGGGAAGAAATTGGCAGGCAAGGCGCGAATGAAGAGGCCCTGATCGTGTTCTGGCTGGTGGGGTGCGTCCTGCTGCTGGCGTGCAGCAATGTCGCGAATCTGATAGTCGGCCGCGCCGTTGGCCGCCAAAAGGAAATGGCAGTACGGCTGGCCATCGGAGCCGGCCGGTTGCGGCTATTACGTCAAATGGTCACCGAAAGCCTGGTGCTCTTCTTTATGGCGGGCGCCCTCAGCGTTCTGTTCGCCAACTGGGGCGTCCGGTGGATTGCGCAAGCCATTCCCATTGAATACCGGGGCTATCTGCCGAACTCAGCCGTTTTGCGCGTGGACCAGCCTACTCTTCTTTATACGTTTGCTATCGCGCTGATCACCGGCCTTCTTTTCGGCATGGCGCCCGCCATCCAGTGCGGCCGCATCGACGTCAACCATGTCCTCAAGGAGAACACTGCGCGGCTTTCGGCCGGTGGGCGGACCGCGCTCTTCAAGAATTGCCTGATTGTGTTTGAAACATCGCTGGCTCTGGTGGTGCTGGTGGCGGCTGGTCTACTGGTGAAAGGTCTGGTGAAGATGCATGCGCGGGAACTGGGATTTGACCCGAGCGGCCTGGTGACAGCGCGCGTGGTGCTTTCCGATTCCCATTACCCGGACCCGAAGCGAATCGAGGCTTTCCAGAGGAACGTTTTGCTCCAGATAAGATTGCTACCCGGCATCCGGGCGGCAGCCATGGGGAATTTCATTCCATACGGCGGAAACAACGGCTCAGCGGCGTACGTGATCGAAGGGCGCCCCGCTTCCCCGCCGGCGGACCGTCCGTTCATGCTGTTCGACACTGTTTCTCAGGATTATTTCAAGGCCATGGGAATCCCGCTCTTGCGCGGGCGCATGTTCTCCGAACAGGATCGCGCGGATTCGCCGCCAGTTGGAATCGTCAATCAAGCCATGGTGCGCCGTCAATGGCCGGGCCAGGACCCGGTGGGACAGCGCATTCGCTGGAGCGCCAATCTGGACCACATGGCGACTATTGTGGGTGTGGTTCAGGACATTGCGGGACAAGACGACAACGATCACACTGTTCCTCAGGTCTATTTTCCGTATCAACAATATCCCATGCAAGGGGTGACCATCGTGCTGCGAACGGACGCGGCATTACAAGACGCCGCTTCCGGTATCCGTCGCGCTGTTCGCGCGGTGGATGCGACACAGGTGGTATGGCGCGTTGAAACGATGCACGCGCTGATAGCGGAGCGGCGCGCGCCCTACATCATAATGGGCCAGATTAGCTCATTCTTCGCGACCGTTTCTCTGTTTCTGGCAGCTCTCGGAATTTATGGAGTCATGACGTATTCGGTGGCGGCCCGGAAACAGGAGTTCGGGATTCGGCTGGCATTGGGGGCGGCGCGGAGAGATTTGGTCTCGCTGGTTATGCGACAGGGTCTGAAACTCACCGGCATTGGGTTAGCCATTGGCCTTGGGGCGGCGTATGGAGTCACGCATTTGATGTCGGCGATTTTATATCAGGTAAGTCCGACAGATGCGGCTACATTCACGCTATTCAGCCTGGTTCTGCTGCTGGTAGCGGGACTGGCCTGCTACATACCGGCGCGGCGCGCATGCAGTATCCAGCCCACTCGGGCGCTTCGTTCGGAATGACCTTATGCGAACCGTGTTGCTTCTGGTCTTGTTCGCGATAACGCTGCCCGCTGGTGAGCCGGATGCTCAAGTACTATTCGACAATGGCCACTACAAGCGCGCCCGCGATCTGGCAGAAGCAAACTACCGTGCGCATCCAAACGACGCGCGCGCTACATATCTGCTGGCGATGGTCCGACACGTTTTCGCAAAGTTCGATGAAGCCGTTAAATACGGCGAGACGGCCGTCCGGCTGGATCCCGAGTCCAGCCCGTATCATCGGGAGTTGGGCGAAATTTACGCCGATCAAGCCGACACCGTTTCCATCTTCAAGCAGCTGGGCCTGGCGCGCAAATGCCGTGCGGAGTTCGAAGCCGCGATCGCGATCGCTCCGAAAGATCCGGACAATCTTTACGACCAGATGTTGTACTTTTTGCAGGCGCCCGGCGTAGTAGGCGGCGATAAAAAGAAGGCTCTTGATATTGCCAATGACATGGCGAAGATCAATCCGGCGCGGGGCTATCTGGCGCTGGCGCATATTGCCGGCACGCAGAAAGAAGACAGCAAGCTGGAGGATTTATACAAAAAAGCAGTGGAAGCCGATCCGAAGTATTACGAGTCACGAATATCGCTGGCGCAGCTCTACCTGGATCCGCAACATACCAACGCGGCTGCGTGCGAACAGCAATCCCGGGCAGCATTAGATCTGAATCCGGATCGCATTGACGCTTATCGCTGGCTGGCCTACGCGCTGGTGCTTCAGAAACGCTTCGACGATGCAGCCAAGCTGCTGGCGCGTGCAGAAATTGCGGTGCCGGACGATTTGGCCCCCTATGTTCACGCAGCCCGCGCGATGCTGCGCGAGGGAGTGGAGTTAGGGAAGGCCGAGATCTACCTGAAGAAATATATCAACGAGACGAAAGAGCCCGAGCCCGATTCGACCCCGCTCGCTGGAGCGCACTGGTCGCTCGGGTTGGTATATGAAAAAGAAGGCCGCAAGCCGGACGCGCGAGCGGAGCTAGAAACCGCGGTGCGCATGAAACCCGATTTCGACCAAGCCAAGAAAGATTTGAAGCAGCTCAAGTGAAGACCTAAATCTGAGTTCCAGTTGCCGATTGGTCGCGTGCAAGGAAAGTCTTCGGCAGATTGCCATGGCCACACAACTTAAAGGATCGAAAATCCTTAAACCAAGGGCCATCCGGGACTTCTGGGTTGGAGGCTACCCAGACCATGAGCTGGGCAAGATCTTCTTTGGTGATGTTCCGGTCGCGCATGCGTTCGATCAAATGCTGCCGGATCGGCAGCGGAAGATTGAGCCAGCTTATTTTCGGCATTCACTCGCCAAACACCATACGGCCCAGCTGATCGCCTAACCGCGCAACTTCCTCGGGATTTTCAGTCGCCCGGAAACGATCGATCAGATCAAACAAGGCTTTCCGCTGTTGTTTTCGCGCCTGTATCCCTTGATCAACGAGGGTTACCAGCATTCGACTGGCACTTAGATGTTGACGTTTCGCCATGTTCTGAACTTCCTTGGCAAGAGAAGCTGGTAAAGTCACGCTTTGACGGATGACCTTTGGACGAACGGGCATGGGGCCATTATACACCACAGTGGTGCAGAACCGGATAATTGATTTCAGCTACACTGGAGCTTGTCACAGCAATTTACCATTGGAATTGATCTTGGAACCACTAACTGCGCACTGGCGTCGGCGCCGGACGGAGCGGACGCGCGGGACTCGCCGCCGGTCACGGTTATCGAGCTTCCTCAATTGGTCAATCCCGGCGAAGTGCGGGATCAGCCGCTGCTGCCTTCGTTTCTCTACATTCCAGGCTCGTCTGATTTTCCGGCTGGCTCTATCGCGCTGCCTTGGGACGAAACTCCGCGCTTCGTGGTTGGGGCGCTGGCGCAGAAGCGGGGATCTGAAGTTGCCAGCCGCCTGGTGGCGTCCGCAAAATCCTGGCTGTCGCATGCCGGCGTGGATCGCACCGCGCCCATTCTGCCTCTGAACGCGCCGCAAGGTCTGGAAAAGATTTCGCCGGTGGAGGCATCGCGGCGATATCTGGAGCACCTGCGCGCGGCGTGGGATGCGAAGATGCCGGACGCGCCGTTCGCGAAACAGCAGGTGTTGGTGACCGTGCCGGCTTCGTTCGATGCCGTGGCGCGCGAGCTTACTCTGCAAGCCGCGCAAGAGGCTGGATATCAGAATCCGTTGTTACTCGAAGAGCCGCAAGCCGCTTTCTACGCCTGGATCGAGCGCCATCCCGACTGGCGGGAACGCGTACAGGTGGGCGATTTGATTCTGGTTGTAGACATCGGCGGCGGCACCACCGATTTCACTTTGATCGCCGTAACGGAGCAAGCGGGCGAACTGCAACTCGAGCGCGTCGCGGTTGGCGAACACATACTGCTAGGAGGCGATAATGTCGACCTCGCGCTGGCGCGCCATCTGGAACAGCAACTGGCGGCTCAGGGAACCAAGCTGGATGCGATGCAGTTGCACGCGCTGTGGCAGCAGTGCCGCCTGGCTAAGGAAAAGCTGCTCGAAGAAGACAACAAGAAACGCGAGCATCCGGTAACTATTCTCGGCCGTGGCACTGGATTGGTGGGTGGCACCATCAAAACGAAACTGCTGCGCGAGGATATCGACCGCATTCTGGGCGAAGGTTTTTTGCCCGTAGTATCCAGCCAGGACATGCCGCAACGCCGGAAGATGGGCCTGGCTGAGATTGGGCTGCCCTACGCGGCCGATGCGGCCATCACTCGCCACCTGGCGCGATTCCTGCGGCAGCAAGCGGCGCAATCCGAGCATGGTTCGGTACGGCGTGGTTCGAGCGGACTGGCTGCGCCCACGCATGTCCTCTTCAACGGAGGCGTCCTGCGCGCAGGTTTAGTGCGGCGTAGGATATTGGAAGTCCTCGACGGCTGGCTGGGTGAAGAGGGTCTCGCACCCGTGGTCCCGCTCGTTGGCGAGGATCTGATGCACGCCGTCGCGCGCGGTGCTGCTTATTATGGGCTCGCGCGGCAAGGCCGAGGCGTGCGTATTCGCGGCGGCGTCCCGCGCACTTACTATGTGGGTATCGAAAGCGCCATGCCAGCCGTTCCTGGCATGACCGTCCCGTTCAAGGCGCTCGCAGTTGCGCCCTTCGGCATGGAGGAAGGCAGCTCGCTGCAGTTGAAGGATCGCGAGTTTGGCTTGACAGTTGGTGAGCCGGCCGAGTTTCGTTTCTTTCAATCCTCGGTGCGCAAGAACGACGCGGCCGGAGCTATGCTGGACGACATTGCCGGCGATTTGGAAGAGCTATCGCCTATTGAAGTTTGTCTCCCGGCAGCAGGGAATGCAGGCGAATTTGTGCCGGTAACTTTGGAAACAGTGGTGACGGAAACCGGGATGCTGCAATTATGGTCCGTCGCGAAAGATGGGCGGCGGTGGAAGCTGGAGTTTAATGTGCGGGAGAAGGTGAAATAACACCCCCTCCCGCTGAAATCGCCTTTAGAATATAAACTTCATGCCAAGCTGCAGAATGCGCGGATTGTGCGCGCCGCCTGGCCTAAAGAGGCTACTGTTCGCAAGACAGCCGGCAGCTCCGGCTGAGTTATTCGGTCCCCCAAAACAGCTTGTGGAGGTGGTCCCGCTGCCGTTCAGGCCGCCGAGGTTGAGCCATTGCGTGTGATTGAACACGTTGAAGGCTTCAGCGCGAAACTCAAAGTATCTCGCTTCCGTGATCGCAAAATGCTTTATTAGTCCCATGTCGAAGTTGGTTCGGCTGGGATTGTTCAAAACGTTGCGTTGGGCCGTACCGAAAGTCAAGCCTTGCGGTTCAACGAATGCCGCCGGATTGTAGAGAAGCGGACCAACCACTCCCGGCTGGTTGTTTAAAGCGCCGGTGCCCTGGTTGGGATTTCCGACGAGATCCAGCATGGCGCCGGTACCGAGCGAATTGCCAACTCCTGCGCCGTAGAGACTGTCGGTCACGCTGAACGGGGTTCCGGTTTGCCAGCTCGTTAATCCCGACCATTGCCAACCGCCCAGTATCGAATGTGCAAGCCCCTTTTGCGTGAAGAACGGGAGGTCATAGACGTAACCGATATTGAGTATTTGGCGTTGATCAAAGTCCGAACTGGCTCTGTTGAGGTTCAGATTGTATGAATCCAGGAAGTTACCGCTTCCGTAGTCGGATTCGTTGTCGAGTGAATGGCTCCAGGTATACGCGAGATCGATACTGAGCCGTCCGACGTGCCTGCGTAAAGAGACCTGAAGAGCGTTATAGGTGGAGTTTCCACCATATACGGTGTTCCTAATATTGTTGTAGCCGATGAATGGCCGGTAGGGAGCCGCATTACCGCCGCACGCAACACCGAATTGAATCCCCGCCTGGCCAGTAGGAGCGACACCATTGACCAATCCGCTACTGCAGTCTGCGGCGGTCAGCGGTTGTCCGGGCAGAAACGGATTCTGAGAAGCCGAAATTGGAAAGAGCTGATTTGCGTTCTCCTGCACACCCAGGTGGGTACCTTTATTGCCGACGTAGGCTACCGTCAGCACCGTGGAGCGCATCAATTCGCGCTGGACGCTTACGTTCCACTGCTGGACGTAGGGCCATAGGGCATGCGTCGGAATCTCATTCGGGTTCAGCGGGAACGACAGGCCACCACCAATATTCGTATAACCGCTGATGTTGAATTGTTGGGAAGTGAGCACCAGTGGAGCGCTGCCTTCCAACTGCTCGGTGTTTCCTTCGTTGCCGTTAGTGTGCTCGAAGAATATGCCGTAGCCTCCGCGAATGGAGGTCTTCCCATCACCGAAAGGATCGTATGCGAAACCGATTCGCGGCGCAGGGTTAAATAAATGCCCTGCTACGCAACCCCGCGGTGTTCCGTCCTTCCCGCACTGTTGAATGCCATCATACGGATTGCCGACGCCTGGAACCAAAGCTCCCGCTTGCCCCGTAACGCTGCCCGATACGTCGATCTGGGGTGCCCCCGCCAAGGTGTAAGCGGCTGGGTTGAAACTATACGCCTGGAAATACTTTTCGTGGTAGGTTCCGAACAAGCTTAACCGTAAACCGAGATTCAAGGTAAGCCGCGGCGTGACATGCCAGTCGTCCTGGAAGTAGGGCTCCAACATCTTGTACCGGTTATAGTATTTGAGCTTGGAGTTGGTTTGCTGGTAAGAGGAGAAGTCGCCCTGCAGCAGGTCGGCGAACGCATTGCCCGTGGTCACCGCCGATGTATTAGAGGTCGTGAGAATCCCTTGAACGTAAGGGCTGTTCTCTTCGTTCTTCTGGCCGGCCACCCAAGTGGCCCCAAAGGTGAAATTGTGCGACCCCATGATCTTGCTGATCTGATCCTTGTAGGTGTAAGTCGGGTTCGCGTTGTTCCAGGGGAAATATCCGGTATCCAGCGAGAATCCGCCGGTATCGTAACCCACACCTGCGCCTACGCTGACCGCCGGAAGCAAACCGCCGAACCCATTATTGAAAAGCCCCGTCATGGTCATGCCGGCCGGGCGCGCCGTCGGCCCAACCGCATTTAGAAAGATGTGGTCGGTGGTGTAAGCGAACGTGAATTCGTTCAGCAAGGTGGGCGAGATGTTCGCAGCCAGATTGGCAACAATGCTAACGCCCGGGCCGACGAAGTTTGTCCCTACCGTGGGGAATGAGGCCCCGTTGCCCCAGAGCGGCGTGGGGGTCTCGGTGCTCCACGAATCGTGGATGAAATGCCCGAACATCCGGACTTTGTCGCTGAAGTTGTGATCGATTCGGACTAATTCCTCACGCCAGTTGGTCAGTTGCGCGGGGGCTGAGAAATAACGAGAGCTCAAACCACTGCCCGAATTCGGTTGCGGCAGCAGGGTCAGGATGGCGGCTGCGTTCGGATCAATGGGAACAATGTTGTTGGGGAAGTAGGAGTGGGTCTTCGGGTTTACCGGGCAGTCCGGGAAACCGGTCTTGTTCACAATGGAGCCAGCGCCGGGACACACATCCGCGAAGTTGCCCATCTGCTGCTGCACATCCGGTAGCGGCTGATTGAAAGTTTGGCCAGGAACCAGATCTTTACGCCATTCCTCGGAGAAAAAGAAGAACGTCTTGTTTTTGTCCTTGTTGTAAACCTTGGGAATATAGACGGGGCCACCTAACGTGTAGCCGAAGTCGTTCTTGCGGTATTCCGGCACCGCCGACTGGAAGAAATTCCGCGCGTTGAAATCGTTGTTACGCACGAACTCATAGACATCGCCATGGAAGTCCTTGCCACCCGATTTGATGCTGGTCTCGACGGTCCCGGAACCATTGCGGCCATATTGCGCGCCATAGTTGGATGTCAGCACCCTGAATTCCCCGATCGCGTCCGCACTGGGGTAAACATTCAAGGTCTGGTTGCTGCCGTTGTCCATGTCGTCGCCGCCATCCAATTCCCAGGCGTTGTTCTCGGTGCGTCCGCCATTGATGCTCATGCTGACGTTCCCGTAGACGCCCACCGTGCCTTCATCCTGGCCGGTTTGGTTACTCACGCCAGGTGACAAGGTTGCTAATTGAGCGAAGTCGCGGCCATTGAGAACGATCTGGGTGATCTCTTTGCCCGTCACCACACTCGAAAGCTCGGGAGATTCTGTTTGCACCTGGACGGCGCTGCCTTCGACCGAGACTTCCGTCGCCATCTCGCCGACTTGAAGCGTGGCGTCTACCTTGGCCTTCTGCGCAACATCCAGCGTGATCGGTTCGGCCAGCTTGAACTGCTTGAAGCCGGTTTGCGCGACCGCGACGTTGTAGTGTCCCGGTGGCAGCGCTCCAACCAGATAATCGCCATCGGAGTTTGACTTGGTGGCGATGGACGTGCCTCTATCGACGTTGGTGACAGTCACACTAGCGCCAGGAATTACCGCACCCGATGCATCGCGGACCGTTCCAGTAATGGAACCGCTATTCTGCGCCAGTAGTGGCGCTGCAAAAATTACAACAAGAGCAAGAGACTTCAAACGTTGAAGCATAGCTACCCCTTTCCACAGACTAATGGATTTATACTAATCGGTATCTGGTTGTTTGTCAAGAGGATATCAGCTTACATGACCAATTCGTAATCCACCTGTAAGCGTGTTAGCGGAGTGGCGGCCTCAGGTCCTCAATTTAGCGGAATCCGCATCCCAGAACACCCGCTTCTGCTGCCGGTATGAGATGTTTGCCATGTGGCACGCTACCGCCGTGCCACAACCGAAGTTGACGTTTTCGATCGGCGGCTGGCGGGTTTGCATGCAATCGAAAAGATTTCTCATATGTTGTAGCGTGCCCTCGTGGTCTTCTTTGAAAGTTTCCACTTTGCGCTGCGGCTGTTTCCGTGCGGTGCCGATGTCCGCTTCCGGATCGTTCTTGTGCTCTGCCATGAATTTGTCTTTGGTGTCCTTGGGCCAACTCTCGAGCGGGTACGCGTAGTCCTCGACGGGATTATAGGGAATCAACTTAGCCCCTTCTTCGGTGAGCTCGATGGTCCCGCGATCACCCAGGAACCGCACAATCTCGCCGCCTTCCCAGTTCGAAACCAGATTTGCGCTCACCTGCGCCTGGAATTTGCCGTAATCGTAAAGCGTGTTGTGGATGTCCGGCACATCGCGGTCACCCTTCCATTTGTAGATGCCGCCACTCGCCACCGCGCTCAATGGGAATTGCACGCCCAAAACGTAATGCACGCGCGAAAGCAGATGGACATATTCGTCACCGGCGATCCCGGTACCGTAATCCCACCAATTCCGGAACTGGAAGAAGCGCGCGGCATCGAATGGCCGCTTCGGCGCGTTGCCGAGGTAGCGTTCCCAATCGATGGTTTGTGGCGACGCGTCCGGTGGCACCGGATAACGCCACGCGCCGATCGCATTCGGACGATAGATGGAACACTGCGCCATGAACACAGTTCCGATAGCGCCGGAATCGAACCACTCCTTGGCTTTCTGGGTGGACGACATGCTGATGGTCTGGCTGCCCACCTGCACCAGGCGGCCGGTTTCACGAGATAGCGCAACCATCTCGAGCGCTTGTGGAATGGTGTGCGACATGGGCTTCTCGCAATAGACATCCTTGCCCGCGCGCATGGCGGCCATAGCTACCGGCGCGTGCCAATGGTCGGAGGTGGCTACGAGAACAGCCTGAATATCCGGGCGCGCCAGTACTTCGTGGAAGTCGCGTGTGGTCGGCGTGTTCTTCTGTAACTCCTGCGCACGCCGAAGATGGCCGTCGTAAAGATCGCACACCATGGCGACCTTCGCACCTGCTTCGAGCGCCACTCCCATCAGTTCTAACCCACGGATGCCCGCGCCAATGATGCCGATGGTGACGTTTGCTCGCGATTGCGCCTCAGCTGGGCCAGCCATGCCGGCCAGAGCCGCTGTCGCTAGCGTGCCTTCAAGAAAACTTCGACGAGTTTGTTTCATAGATACCTCACCAGTTCATCCACAACATTTTGAACGCCCGTGTACGGATCGCCCGGGCCTTCATATTCGATCGAGTAAACTCCCTTGAAGCCCGCCTTCTTGGCTGCCTGCATGGCGCGCGGAAAATCGAATGCGGTTTCTACCCCGTGCGCATCGAACTCCAGTCCCTTGGCGTGCGACACCGTGGGAGCATAAGGATAAAGCAACGGCAAACCGCGCTGCCGCGTGGCTTCGTCCGGGAAATTTCCCATGTCCGGAAGCGCGCCGCAATGCTCGCCCACTCCCTGAAACACTTTCACCAGGTCCTCGGGATGTTCCGATCCCACGCCGCCATGGTTTTCGATAATCACGTACAGGTTCTTGGAGCCGGCGTAAGCAGCCAGCTTTTTATAGGACGAGATGGTGTTTGAAAGGTCCGCGCGATTCATTTCACCTGGATCGCATCGAACGGATTTCGCACCCAGCTGCTGGGCAATGTCCATCCATTTGGTGCACGCCGAGATTGCGGTGTCGCGAATTTTCGGATCGGGATCCGAAAGCCCGCCCTTAATACCGAGCTCGTGGATATCCACCGGAATATTTACCAGGTGCGAATGCGCCCGTTCCAGGCGGCTCTTCACTTCGCGGACATAGGACAGCTTAGTGGATTCAAAATGCGGCGCCACCATCTCGAGCTGGTGTACGTGATAGCGGTCGGCGATCATGGCTGGAAAATCCCGAAGGTCCCAGGATTTTGTTGTCAGCTTGGGCAACTTTTCATCCAGCGTAGTGGAAAAGAAATTATGGAAGCTCCAACTCGAGATTCCGATGCGATCCGAGAGTGCTGTGGGTGTCTGCGCTTTTGAGGCGGCGGCCAAAAGCGTCTGAATCAAAAATGTTCGGCGCTGCATTCGAAGTCCACTATATTACTTTTGTTCCACCTTCTGATCGAGCTTCTGATCCACCGGAAGCTGAGGATCGCGATATTTGGTGCCGCTGATGTCTCGCTCCAGCTTTCCGGCGGTCTCGCTCTGCAGCCGGCGCACGGCGGCGAATTCTGTTTGCGCTTCAGCTTTGCGCCCCAGTTGCGTCAGGACCTGGGCGCGCAGATAGTGAACACTGGGGCTTTTCGGATCGATGGCACCGGCTGAATCCAGCGCTTTGAGAGCTGCGGTGTAATGCTTTTCCGACTTATCGATTTTGGCGAGCCCGTACCAGGATGTACCAATCTGCGAATTTCGGTGCAGGGCCTGTTCGAAGTAGCGGCGGGCCTCGATATTTTGCTCCGAAATCAGGCACATGGTTCCGAGTTCGTCGTAGTTGTAGGCGACATCAGGTTCGACGGCGATGTCTTTGAGGAATTCCGCCTTGGCCTTATCGAGGTCGCGCTTGCGTTTGTAGATGATGCCGATGTTGTAATGAACCATCGGCAATTTCGGATCGGCCTCGGCAGCCTTTTCCAATTCCGCGAGCGCCTGGTCGTCGTCGCCGCGATTCAGGTACGCCTTGCCCATCATCAGATGGAGCGCGGGCGAATTCTGGCCTACTTCCATCAGCCGTGCCAAGGCACGGTCTTCCAGATCGTGCCGATCGGCGTTACCGGCCGCAACCGCCAGCACGTAGAGGTAGCTCAAATCGCTGTTCGAT
>DASYNU010000134.1:0-4666 GCA_036008345.1 Bryobacteraceae bacterium | reverse complement strand
CGCAACATGCCAAAGGGCATGCTGCTGCGTTCGGGTTGGGAGGCCAGCCATATTGCCGACCCGAACCAGTCGCTGACGCTGGATATATTTCGAAAGGAAAGCCGCAATCACTTTTCAAGCCCGGTCCCGCTCGACCGATTCGTGAATTACGGACTGTGGCATCAGCAACACTCCGTTCCGGATCTCGACCGGCGGAAGATTGTGTGTGTAGAACCGGGCGCGCGCGGATTCCGGCTCATTCTCGAAGATGGCGAGTCGGTGCTGGCCAACCGCGTAGTGATTGCCGCCGGCATTTCTAAGTTCACCTGGCGTCCACCTGAATTTGACAATTTGCCGGCTTCGTTGGCGACACACACTTCGGAGCACGTCGACTTCGAAAGGTTCAAAGGAAGAGAAGTGCTGGTGATCGGTGGCGGCCAGAGCGCGCTGGAATCCGCGGCTCTGCTGCACGAGAACGGCGCCGACGTCGAAGTAGTCGCTCGCGCTCGCCAAATTCGTTGGCTGGGCGGAGTGGTGTCGCGGACGATTCACCGCGGCTTCGGGCCTACAATTTCAAAACTTCTCTACGCACCGACGGACGTGGGTCCCGCAGGCATCAGCCAAATTGTGGCGCGGCCGGACCTGGTGCGACGCTTCTCGCGGCCGATCCAGGACTGGCTGAGAAAGAGATCGATCCGACCGGCTGGGGCGCGATGGCTGGTGAACCGGCTTAATGACGTGCCGATGCACCTTGGGCGCACGGTGATTTCCGCCACTGTGAAGGGCGAGCGCATTAAAGTGCGACTGGATAATGGAAACGAGAGAGAGTTCAGCCACGTTTTCCTGGGAACCGGGTATCGCGTGGACGTATCCAAGTATGATTTCCTCGCTCCCAAACTTGCGGGTTCCATCCGGCGCCACCAGGGATATCCGCGGCTCACCGATGGGTTCGAAACATCCGTCCCGGGATTGCACATTCTGGGAGCGCCGGCCGTTTGGAGTTTCGGCCCGTTGATGCAGTTCGTCGTCGGCACGCACTATTCTTCGCGCGCGCTGATGCAATTCGTCACCCGTAAGGCGGCGGGCAATCGCGTGCGAGCCGCCGAACCGATGGTCGCTGGGCTGGAATTGTCGCGCCCGCATGATTAACACACTTGAGCTCAGAGCCGTCCGGCGAAAAGAGATTCGAAAGAAATTCCAATCATGAATGAAACGACAGGTGCGTTGGTTGTCGGCGGAAACCTGAACGGTCTTTCGATCGCGAGGAGTTTGGGGCGCCATGGCGTGCCGGTTTGGGTGGTGTCCCCACCCAACGTCAGGCTGGCCAGCTTCTCCCGCTACACACGACGGACTTTACCGTGGCCGACGAGAGATGACGAAACACAGGTCGAATATTTGTTGGAAATTGCCGCGCGCAACAATCTCGACCAGTGGGTGCTATATCCAACCAGCGATAAATCGGCAGCATTGCTTTCACGTTTCCACTCCGAACTCTCGCGCCGATACCGCGTGTCGACTCCAACGTGGAACGTCCTGCGTTGGGCTTACGACAAGCGGCTTACCTATCGATTAGCAGCCAGCCAAAACGTCGATTACCCGGCAACGTTTTATCCGCTCACGGACGCTGATCTGGAGGGCGTGAACTGCGAATTTCCAGCGATTCTGAAGCCTGCCGCTCATTCATCGATCAACCGCCTTAGCGAGGATAAGGCGTGGCGCGTAGCGAACCGCGAAGAGCTGTTGGTTAGGTATCGCGAAGCCCGGGAGTTGATGCCACCGGATTTGATTCTCGTCCAGGAAATGATTCCCGGCAATGGCGGGTCGCAATTTTCGTTTGCGGCGCTGTGCTGCGAAGGAAAAACGATTGCCTCTCTCACCGCGCGCCGCACCAGGCAATACCCGATTGATTTCGGATATTCGAGTTCGTTTGTCGAGACGTTTGATGTCCCGGAGATTGTCGCGCCTTCGCAAAGACTGCTGGAGGCCATTGGGTACACCGGAATTGTGGAGGTTGAATACAAATACGATATCCGCGATGGGCGGTTCAAACTGCTCGATATCAATCCCAGACTTTGGACATGGTCGCCGCTCGGCGGCCGAGCCGGGATGGATTTTCCTTATTTGCTTTGGAAAATGATGCAAGATATGCCAGTCGAGGAGCAGAAAGCGCCCGCGGGCGTGAGATGGGTTCGGATGAGCACGGATGTTCCGGCCGCGTTTCAGGAAATGCTCCGCGGCCGATTGAAATTGCGGGAGTATCTGCAGTCTCTGCATGGTCCGCTGCAATTTGCGCTGGTCGCCGCGGATGACCCGTTTCCCGCACTAATGGATCTGCCTATCTTCGCGTTCAAGCATATTTACAACGCATACGCAGGCTTGCGAAGGAGTTCTCCGGCTGCGAGGAGATGTACCGCTAAGAGTTGAACAGCAAGGAGATTCCTGGCCCGATTTCATAGAGAAAGGAAGCAACCATGTGCCGGGAGCCACACTCGAATGCAAAACTTTCCCAGACAGCGCATTACAAAGACCCTCGCCGTGAACCATGGGGAAAGGAACGTTCGGCGAATCAGGCCTTCTACCAGGGGCAACGCGCGTTCCGGAAACACAATTGGCGGATCGCCCGTACAGTTCCCGAAATCAAGATTGGATGTTAAATGACGCGACCGACCGTTGTCATCAGTCTGGATCTGGAGCTCAGTTGGGGCAGCTTCGATCTCTCATATCGTGATGAGCTGCTCAAAATGGGCCGATGGACCCATGACAACGGCGTGCCCAATTTACTGAAGCACCTTACGCGCAATGGTCTTTCGGCGACGTGGGCTATTGTTGGTGCGATGATGCGACGATCCTTGCCTGACGTCACCGGACTGCCGGAAGTACGCTATCCTCACTTCGCAAAACCGTGGTTCAGCTATATTCCGAAAGAAGGCGATGAACAGACTCACCCCGAATGGTTCGGCGCAAGCCTGGTGGAAATGATCCGCAAGGCAAAGCCGGAACAGGAAATCGGCTTTCATTCGTTTTCGCATGTCCCATTTGAAGAGCCCGGGATAACGCGGGAGCGTGCGATGGCCGAGTATCGGTATTGCTCCCAGATCGCGAAGGAACTCGGAATCCCGAAATCCTCGTTTGTTTTTCCCCGAAATTCGGTGGCGTACCTTGCGGAGCTGCGCGACGCAGGGTTCACTTGTTTTAGAGATGTGGATCGGCTGCCAATGCGGTTTTCGAACGGCATGCTCAATTCCCTCGGCATGATCTGGGCGGATTTTGCGGGGAGTTCACCGTGCATGATCGAGCCCTCGCTCAAGGAGGGAATTGTTTCGATTCCCGGTTCGCTCCTGATTCGTTACGCGGCCGGGTGGCGCAAGTACATCCCGGATTCGAGCCGATTGCGACGATTGAGGAAGGGACTGGAGCGCGTGCGCCTCAGCCGTGGGGTTTTCCACGTGTGGTTTCATCCCGAAAATCTTTATGCGGAGTGGCCACGAGTCGAAAATGTTGTGGCGCGTTTTCTGGAAGAGCTTGGCGTTTTGGTGAGGAATGAGGAGGTGCGGTGTTTGACGATGGGGCAGTTGGCCGCGGAATTTCGGTCCCATTCAGCCGCGAAACTAAGGCCGCACCAGCCCGCAGCCTACAGGCAGGCCGGACAGGTGAATTCCCCCACCCCGAGCGGCCGCAACCGCGCCAGTTCGGCGATTTCCACTTAATCGGAATCGGCCGGAGCATTTACGATGTCAACCGCCCTTTCTGAAACGACGAATCGGGCCTCGGAGTCTGTATAGCTTCTCCGCTTTTCAGCAGATTCGTTGCCCAGACTCTTCAGCCCGATCAGAAAACATCTTCATCCGGGTTCAAACTGCTGCAGACCAATTCGTTATGGGGCCAACTGGTGAAGCAGTTCCCCCAATGCTGTCCGCGCGTTTTGGAGGGCGTTCGGGTCGTGGTTCCAGTTGCTCCAGCTGGTCGCAATCGGCAGCAGAGTACTGTCCACCATGGCGAGCTGCCCCAGGTTCTTGAGCATCTGGGCGTATTCGAAGTCTTGAATACCGTCGCGGATGGCCTTCAAGCGTATGCCGGGTGCGGATTCGGTCGAAGCGATTGGTGCCGGCGGGTAGAGGAAGATTCCGTCGCCTGGCCGGCCCAAGCCGGCGCCACAAGCGGTGGTGTCCACATTGTTCCAACTGCCGATGGCGTTGCCGGCGGTCCAGCCGTCAGCGCGATAGTAGAGCAGCCCCGTCGCTCCCTGTGCGAAGTTCAAAAATCCCGCCTGGATGCGTTCGTTGATTGGAGGATAGTCCACCATCCACTCCGGAGTGTTGCCGTAGCCGGCGTTGCAGCTCGCATAGCTCCAGAGGTCGCCGCCCGCGGTGAAGGGCAGCGCAGGCCACTGCTGCATGGAATCGAGAAGCACCCAATGATCGACAGAACCGTAAAGATTCGGGTCCGTCGCGTTGAGGGTCATCATCGTCTTCACGCTGCGATTCGCTGCGTGCGCGTTTGCGCCAAGAGTTCTGATGTCGGAGTAGTCGCCGGTGCAGCCGTTCAGTTCGTCGGCCATGTAGAAATCCAGACCAAGGCCGGCCGGGAAATTGGCCGCGGCAGTGTTAATTTGGCTGGTCGAAGGAATGCTACTGTAGCCTCCGTTGCACTGGATGCCGATGTAGTAGTAGTTGTCCAGGCCGGAGCG
>DASYNU010000133.1:0-2524 GCA_036008345.1 Bryobacteraceae bacterium | reverse complement strand
GACCGCGCTGGGCGGCGGGATTATTCGCGATCTGCTGATCGGGGCGGTCCCTCCGAATTCAATTCGCGATTGGCGATACGCGACGACAGCGTTTGTCGGGGGCGCGGTTGTATTTTGTTCCTATCAACTGGTCAGCCAGGTTCCCGCCTGGGTGATCATCGTTTTCGATGCTGCTGGATTGGGATTATTCGCGGTTGCGGGAGCGGCCAAGGCGCTCGATTTCGGCATACATCCATTCATCGCGGTTTTGATGGCAGGCGTCACCGGCGTTGGCGGCGGCACGATACGCGACGTTTTGCTCGCCCGCATTCCAACGGTTCTTCACGCCGACGTCTATGCGACCGCAGCGCTGGCAGGCGCAGCCGTTTTAGTCTTGGGCCTCAGTCTAAAGATGAATCCCAAGTTGATGACCATCCTCGGTGCCGTCGTCTGTTTCCTGTTAAGGGCAGTCAGCGTCTGGCGGCATTGGAATCTGCCTAGATTGCTCCTGCACTGACAATCTCACCCTATTGTCATTCCGAGAAGTGAAGCGCCGTCCGGTGATTTTCTCGGAACCCGATCAATGCGTGTATGGCGATTACGCCAACAGCCTATTTCAGACTGAACTGGTAATTCTGCCAGTTATCCAATGATGCCACTCCAACTACTTTGATTAGCAAAATCTGACGGCAAGGTATGCGTCGACATCTTAAGGAGATTGTCTGTGTCTAAGGGTTGGGGCCAAGTGAGCATCACCGTAACATTGATCGCAATCGCAGTTGTTCTCCCGTTCACGCTGTTAGCGCAAACTCAGTCCAAGACTCCGCCGGGACTCACGACGCCGGACCGCGTCCAAACCCAGATCGGAACGCTTGAATTCAAGGATGGCGCGCCCAGCGCGGCCACCACCCAGAAGGTGTACGACAATCTCGATTACATTCGCGGCGTGGACGCATTCATGAACAGCTTCTCGGGCGCGTCGGCGTATGCGATTCGCGAAGGCTTCCACAGCATTGGGGCTGAGGACAATACCATCGTCATCTTCTCCGAGTTGATGGACTCGAACTCGCTCTTTCTCACCGCCAACGCCGATACCATCTATACAGTCGCCGTGCTCGATTTAACCAAGGGACCCCTGGTGGTTGAGGTGCCACCGAGGGCGCTCGGCACGCTCAATGACATGTGGTTCGGGTGGATTATCGACATTGGTAATCCCGGTCCCGACCGGGGACAAGGTGGCAAGTATCTGGTCCTGCCGCCCGATTATGACGGCCCGGTTCCGGACAGCGGTTTCTTTGTTGGCCGCTCGAAAACCACGCATGTTCTCTACGCGGTTCGCGCCTTCATGGATAACAATGATCCCAAACCGGCCGTTGCCTTAATCAAAAAGTCACTGAAGATTTACCCGTACACGCCCGGAGCTTTTGGCACCAGCATTGCCACAGCACTGGAAGGAAAAGTCAGGCTGGCGGGCGACCCGCCGATACCGGAGACAAAGTTCGTTGAGGGGAGCAAGAAGTCTTTTAACACGATCCCTCCAAATGATTTCTCTTTTTTCGAAATGGTCAACGAGGTCGTGCAGATGGAGCCGGCCACGTCATTTAATCCGGAACTCTCGGGACAACTTGCAGCGATTGGCATTGTGAAGGGTAAACCGTTCAATCCGGACGCCCGGATGCGCAAGATTCTCACTGATGCGGCCGCTGTGGGCAATGCTGCCGGGCGCGCACTGAACTGGCGGTCCTCCGAATATCCTGGCTGGTCTTATTATCCGGGTTCGATGTGGGGCAACATGCTGTGGCAGGGCGGCTATACCTTCGAGACGCCACCGCCGGCGATCACGGCTGAAGGCTTCTTCAAACCATCCCCGCCAACCGGAGCGCGAACTCTCGATTCACGCACGGCTTTCTACTACGGCTACACCATGGATTCGCCTGGCATGATCATGCGACTGCCGAACGTCGGCTCGCAGTACCTCATGGGCTTCATGGATGCTGACAAGAATTATCTGGACGGGGGCAAGACGTACAAAGTGACGCTACCGCCGAACATTCCGGCGGCTGCGTTCTGGTCCTTCACTGTGTACGACAACCAGACTCGCTCCATGCTGCAGACGCCGCAGCGCTATCCGCGCGCGGGAAGCCAGACATATCCGTCCCCTGCCGCCGTTGCCAACGGGGATGGTTCGACGACGATTTATTTCGGTCCGTCCAAGCCAGCCGATGCGAAGGAAGGCAACTGGATTCAGACCATGCCGGGCAAAGGCTGGTTCACGCTTCTGCGGCTCTACAGCCCGAAGGTGTCGTTTTTCGACAGGACTTGGCGCCTGAGCGAGATTGAACTGGTAAAGTAACCGAGCAAGCTTCGTGGGAGTTACTGATGTCGGGGACAACTCATCATCGATCCTGAAGGTGTGGGCCCTTTACTCCAAACGACAGCCAACCCCGAAGTTATGGATCTTTTGTAGTGGGCTCACGAGACTGAGATTGATAGTTGACGAAACCAAGTCCGTTACGCGTTTTGACCGCTGGTCATTGAGTGTAAT
>DASYNU010000132.1:0-4937 GCA_036008345.1 Bryobacteraceae bacterium | reverse complement strand
CTCCGGAAGAATCGTCCCAATTGACACCGCGATTGCAGATCGTTGGGGCCTGCTCACCGCCGACGCCAAGCGCAACGGAAAGCCCCTGTCGATCATCGACGGTTTGCTAGCGGCCACCGCGCTGCACCACAATCTTACCGTGGTATCGCGGAACATCAGCGACTTCGCGAACACCCACGTGCCGGTTTTGAATCCTTGGGAGGCGTGAAGCGGAGCCAAACCGCTTCATCCCTCGCTGCTCTTCCGCCCGGCGCTCCGTCGACGGATTTCAGCGAACGCTTTCTCGCCGTCAACGAATTCACCCCGGTCGGCCTGTTCACTACCGATCCCGATCTCCCTACGCAGTTCTGCCAGACGAAGGTTCTTCAACTCCTCTCGTTCCTTTAAAAGCCGCAGTCCTTCCCGGACGACTTCACTTTGAGATTGGTAAAGGCCCGTCTTGAGCAGATCGGCGATGAAGTTTTCAAAAACTGAGCCCAGATTGACGTTCATGCTGGAAGCCTAACGCGCTATAACAATACTTGTCAATAATTGATAATACACAATTGCGTATATTGCTACTTTCGAATATACTGGAAGTGTGTCGGACTCCCTGCGCCAGTTCAAAGCCGAGGTTTTTCAGGCCCTTGCCCACCCCACCCGAATCGCCATCGTGGAGTTGCTGCGCGATGGTCCATTGCCCGCCGGCAAGCTCATTGAGCGCTTAGGCATCGAACAGGCCAACGCGTCCCAGCATCTTTCAGTGCTGCGCTCCAAACAAATCGTGCTGAACCGCAAAGAGGGCAACCAGGTGTTTTACAGTCTGCGCGATCCCATCCTGACCGAAGTTCTCGACGTGATGCGCCGTTATTTTCAGGCTCATATCGCCGGAACTCTCGCGACCTTGGGCGAAATGGAAAGAGAGGAGAGCCGGTGATCGCGCTGCCCCAGACACCGCTGGATCGGTGGCTGCCGAAGCTAGTGCTGTGTCTGCGCCAGTACAATCTGAAATTCTTCATCGCCGATTTGATCGCTGGGCTAACCGTGGGATTGGTGGCATTGCCGCTGGCGATGGCGTTCGGCATAGCATCCGGAGTTACGCCGCAGGCGGGCATTTACACAGCCATCGTGGCCGGCTTCCTGATTTCGGCATTGGGCGGATCGCGAACCCAGATCGGCGGCCCAACCGGCGCCTTTGTGGTGATCGTCGCGGGCATCACCGCCAGATTCGGTTTGTCGGGCCTGTTCATGGTCACTATGATGGCCGGCGTCATCTTGATCGTAATAGGTGCGGCAGGGTTTGGAACAGCTGTCCGGTTCATCCCCCGCCCGGTGACCATCGGATTTACAAACGGCATCGCGGTGTTGATCGCTTCCACGCAGATCCGGGATTTTCTCGGCCTCCGAACCACGGCGATTCCGAGCGAATTTATCGGTCGAATACAGGTGCTGCTCACACACTTGACGACCATTGATCCAACCACGGCCGTGGTGGGCGGTTGCTCGCTGGCGGTTATTCTTCTGTGGCCGATCATCACCAAACGAATTCCCGGATCCATCATCGCGTTGCTTGGAGCAACCGCGGCCGGGGTCCTCCTCAAGCTGCCGGTGGAAACCATCGGCTCAAAGTTTGGAGGGATTCCCTCTGGCTTTCCGGTCTTTCAAATACCCACATTCCGGGCCGACCTGATTTTGCCGCTCCTGCCCTCCGCTCTCACAGTAGCCGTGCTCGCGGCCGTTGAGAGTCTGCTCTCAGCGGTGGTAGCGGATGGAATGAGTGGCGATAAACACAATTCCAACGTGGAACTGATCGCGCAAGGGGTGGCCAACCTGGTGACGCCTTTGATCGGCGGAATACCAGCCACCGGCGCTATCGCCCGCACCGCGACAAATATACGCTCGGGAGCCAAGACGCCGGTGGCCGGAATGATTCACGCGCTCACCTTGCTCGCCATTCTTTTCGTGGCAGCCCCACTCGCCAAATTCATTCCGTTGGCAACGTTGGCAGCTGTTTTGTTCGTGGTGGCTTACAACATGGGCGAGTGGCGGCAAATCGGAACTATCCTGAAGCTGAGCCGCGCCGATATCGCAGTGTGGGCAGCCACATTCGCACTTACAGTTCTGGCCGATCTCACCGTAGCTGTCGAAGTGGGAATGGCGCTGGCCGCGCTGCTCTATATTTACCGTATTTCACAAACCACCACCGTGGTACGGGTGACGCCCGAATATATCGAAAGTGGACGCCCTCACATCCTGCAGGACAAGGACATCCCCCGCTATGTGACCATCTTGCGAATTCACGGGCCATTCCTATTTGGAACAACCGACAAGCTGGCCGAGGAAACCGAAGATCTTAAGAAATTCGCTGCCGTGGTCGTCCTGCGAGTACGCAACATGACAGCGATAGATGCCACCGGATTGCATGCGCTGGAAATGTTTTCCGACCGGCTTCGGAAGACGGGCCGGACGCTGCTGATATGCGGAGCCCGCGAGCAACCGGCCAGGATGCTGAAGCAGGCGGAATTCGTACGGCATGTCGGAAGAGAAAACATTCTTCCGCATGTGCAGGCAGCGTTGAGTCGCGCCCGGGAAGTGAATACGAGTTTCGAAGACCTGGGTCAAGAAATAGCCGCGGATTTGAGCCGCGCGGCGCTCTAAGACAGCCGCCGCCTGTTAGGCTGTACATATTGGCCGCTCCCAGGATGCCGCGCAATCAGCAATATCACGACCGGGTCAATCGCGTGCTGGATTGCATTGCCGAGCATGGACCCCGATGGAAACCCGATTCTCTTCGATCGGCACGTCTAAGTGCTCAGGATCATCTTCGACAAGAAGCACTTGAATCGGCAATCCCAGTCCGGGGCCGCTTCTATGGACGGTGGGTTCAGAGCAGGTTGATTTCATTTAAGTCACACCGGCTAAGGGGACGAAATCTTGAGAAAAAGATTTATGGCCTTTCGCGAGGCCAGGCGGTCGACTCATTTTCGGCTGTGCGTGCGCAGTTGCAATATAAGACTTTCTAGTGAAGCATATAAAATTTCGCCTACTACGCCGATGCCGAGCCGAGCGAGTACGGCCAGGATCACGCGAGAGTGTTCACCACTACATCTAGTAGCCGCACCGTGATCCGTAACCGTCGCTCACACAATCGACGCGAAGAGTGTATATTGTAAAATTTGGGTACAGGCTTTCGTTCACTGCCGTTTCTCAGGATCGATCCACCAATCCGCAAAGGAAATAATGCCCGAACAGGATGAGGTAACGCGGCTGGCATGCCTGGAGCTCAAGGGGGGCAATGAGCATGCTCGATATGAGATCGAGCTGCCCGGTTTGGTAGCTTGGGTGTTCTGCCGGCCAATAACGCCCGCCACACGCGGCGGAGATCTCCACTACCTGTCGGTCTGCAGTCAGGGATTCGTATCCAGGATTGCCCTTGCCGACGTCGCCGGACACGGCGAATATGTCGCTGAGGTGGCGGACCGGCTGCGTGAAGTTCTGAGGCAACATTCCGATGCGTGGGACCAGTCCGACGTGGTGCGGGAGCTTAACGACGCCTTCCTGGCCGGCGCCACAAAATTCGAGTATGCCACGGCATTCGTCCTGGGCCATTACTCCGTTTCCGGTGAGATTGTTTTTACGAACGCCGGCCACATGCCGCCGCTCTGGTACCACGCACGGGAAACTGCGTGGAGCTTCTTGCTGGAATCCACTCCTTATGCCAAGGAAGTAGCCGACCTTCCGATTGGCCTGATCGCCGGGACTCCCTATTCACAGACACCGGTACAACTCGAAGTTGGTGATTTGGTGGTTCTGTATACCGACGGCATCACCGAATCCAGCGACCCGGCCGGAAAGCAACTGGACAAGGAGGGTTTGCTTGCGCTGGCTGGGAACGTGGCGTTTGTGTCACCCGTCGAAGTTGGCGAGGCGCTGCTCGCTGGTGTAGAAGCTTTTCGTGGAACAAGTCCGGTTGCGGACGATGAAACCTTGATCGTGTTGCAGCGTTCTCCGTCCAAGTCTGACGAACCTTGGCCGCGCTAGGTCTCTGACCGTTTGTTTTGTCCCCTTGCTGACGCGCGGGGCTACGCGAAAACTCAAAACTACCGGTCGCTTACGCTCGCGGCTCACTACCGAACCGCGACCGTGAGAGCCCGTGAAAAAATCGGCAACGTCACCGACTCCCTCACGGTCGCGGTTCGGTAACACTCTCTGAACATGAGACTTTCTTTCCGAGCCGCGAGCGTAAGCGACCGGTGCTTTTGATTTTTTCACGGGTTCTGAGGGAGTCGGTGCATTTAGGTTTGCGCCGTACGTTGTTTTGGGATACCCACACGAAAGGTCGTCGCACCCGGTTGGGACTGAACCCGAAGCTCGCCGCGGTGTTTTCGGACAACACGCATGGAGATGTCTAGTCCAAGACCGGTCCCTTCGCCCACGCCTTTGGTGGTGAAGAAGGGTTCGAAGATGTGCGGCAGTACGTCGGGTGGAATGCCCGTACCGTTGTCTTGGATTTCCACCACCACCTCCCGTGGATCTTGGCAGGTGCGAATCCGCAACTTTCCGCCCTCAGCCATGGCTTCGATGGCATTGACGATCAAGTTGGTCCAAACCTGGTTCAACTCCACACCGTAAGCACAGATCTTCGGAAGATCCGGGTCGTATGCGCGTTCGACTTGGATGGACTTGGACCTAAGCTTGTACGCCAGGATGGTTAGAGTACTTTCGATTCCGGCATGAATGTCGATTTCCTTCTCAGCCGCCTGATCCATGTACGTATATTCCTTCACCGCCCGGACCAGCTCGAAAATCCGCGTTGCGCTCTGATCGATCTCGCCAACCATACGTGCCGCCAGGAGCGAGCCATTGATTCGGTGCAGCACGTCGGGGAGAGCCTCCTGGCCCACGGACTCCGCGATCTCCTTGAGCTTTCGAGTATCGAATTCGGCCTCGACCAGCAT
>DASYNU010000131.1:0-32653 GCA_036008345.1 Bryobacteraceae bacterium | reverse complement strand
TCTCAACCCCTCCAGAGTCGCTACGATCTCGGCCAATCCCCAGACTTACCGAGGATAGCGCTCCTCTCCAAGATTTTCATCACCTTTGGTGAGCTGCAGGCCCATGCCAACTCCCTCACGGTCGCGGTTCGGTAACACTCTATGAACATGAGACTTGCTTTTGATTTTTCCACGGATTCTAACGGTCGCGGTTCGGCTACTGGCGCCTGTCCCCTTGCTCACGCGCGGGGCTACAATTCGGGCAGAGCTGCGGACTTCCCAAAGGGACCAATATTTCAGGTTCGGTAGCATGCGACTCTATAGAGCGGGTGCGGGTTCCAGCAGGTCAGTGCTCTCTTGCATGGGGGACGCGGCATCGAAGTCCGGGAGGGCGGCTGGGCGGCCTAGCAGGAAACCCTGCACTTCATCGCAGCCGAGATCGCGTAGGGTCGAGAGTTGCCATTCGGTTTCTACTCCTTCGACGATCACTCGCATGCCGATGCTGTGGGCGAGCGAAATCATTCCATCGATGAGCGAAAGCGCAGTACTGTTGACGCCCAGCTCCGCGACGAAACTGCGGTCGATCTTGAGGGTGTCGATGGGGAGGCGCGAGAGATAGCCGAGCGAGGAGTATCCGGTGCCGAAATCGTCTATGGAGATGCGGACGCCACGCTCGTGGAGCCCGGACATCTTGTGGACGGAATCGTCCAGGTCGCGCATGAGAGTGCTCTCGGTGAGCTCCAGTTCAAGCAAGTCTCCCCGCAAGCCGGTTTCGTCGAGCAGGGCGAAGACGCCTTCCACAAATCCGGCGCGGGCAAATTCGATGGCGGACACATTCACCGCGACGCGAATGGAAGCCAGGCCATGCTGCTGCCAATTCCGGCACTGCAGGCATGCTTGGTTCAACACAAACGAGCCCAGCCTCGCGATCAATCCAGTCTCTTCGGCCACGGGAATGAACTTTCCGGGCGGGATAGATCCGCGGGTAGCGTGGTTCCAGCGGGCCAGGGCCTCGAACGCAGTCTGGCGGCCTCCGGCAGCTTCGAAAATGGGTTGATAGTGCACCGCAAGCTCATTTCGATCGAGAGCGTGCCTTAGGTCGGCTTCGAGCTCAAAACGTTCCAAAAATGTTGCGCGCATGGCGGGCGTGAAGAACAGAATACGATCCTTACCGGCACGCTTGGCCTGGTACATAGCGGCGTCGGCATTGCGGCGCAGCGTGCTCACGTCGGTCCCATCTTGTGGATACATTCCGATGCCCATGCTGGCGGTAACATAAAGTTCGTGGCCGGCGAGGGAAAGAGGTTTTCGCAGCGCAGCCGCCAGCCTTTCAGCGACGGCCAAGACAGTCTGGCAGTCGGGAACCGCATTGATCACCAGCATGAATTCATCGCCGCCCATGCGTGCCAGGGTATCCGGTTCCCGGATGCAGGCTGTTAACCGGTCGGTGACCTGTTTCAGCAGCCCGTCTCCGGCCTCGTGGCCCAAGGTGTCATTCACCAGCTTGAAGCCGTCTAAATCCAGGTAAATCACGGCGGTCATCAGGCCACTGCGTTGCGCGGCGGAAATACTTGCATCCAACCGGTCAGCCAATAAAAGGCGGTTGGGTAATCCGGTCAGATAATCATGCCGGGCCTGGTGTGCCAGATCCGTTTCGGCACGGACTCGGGCGCTGATATCGCGGGCGATGGCTGCAACCCCGGTCACCTCGCCATTAGGGTTGCGTATAGGGGAGAGAGTGAGTGAAACCGGCAGGGTGGTCCCCGATTTCGAGCGGACCAGCGTCTGTTCCAGCCGGCTTACGTGTCCGTTTACGCTGGGGTCGAGAATGTCACCAACGCGCTCGCCCTGCGGAAGCATAATTGAAACCGGGGCTCCCAATGCCTCGGCCCGCGTATATCCGAGCAGCTTCTCGGCGCCACCATTCCAGGTGGTGATGATTCCGGAGAGACTGGCGCCGATGATAGCGTCTTCCGACGACTGCACGATGGCGGCGAGTTGCGCGATGGCTTCTTCAGCCTTCGTATCTTCAGTGATATCGCTGACCAAGCCAACCCATTTGTAGGGTTCACCGGCGGTATTTCGAAGGGCTTGGCCGCCAAGCGAATAGTGATACACGCGGCCGTTATCGCCGAGAACCCGGTATTCACGGCTATAGCGCTCACCGCTCTCAATATGACGGTCGAGTTCAGCCAGGACGGGTTCGAGGTCGTCGGGATGGACCATGCTTTTCCAGGCCTCAAAGGTGCGAGGCGCCGGACGGTCCCCGAGCCGATCCTCGGATGACCCAAAGACCTCACATTCGCCGGTAGCGAGATCCCATTCGAAGATCATGTCGCTGGCGCTTTCGGCGGCGATGCGAAAGCGTTCTTCGGAAGTGAGGAGCGCCTGCTCGGCCCGCTTGCGGCCGGTGATGTCGCGCATGATGGCGGCGAGACAGAGGATTTCACCGGTGTCGGGTTTGCGCAGCAGGAAGGCGCTGAGTAGTACGTCGATGGGCGCGCCGGTCCTCCAATTTCGGAGCTGCGTCTCCTCCTGCTGCCGGCCGGTTTCCGTCAAAGTGGGTAAGCCCTGCTCGAGTTTGGCCCAGGCCAATTCCGGATGGAGCTCGGAAATGTGGTGGCCCAGGGCTTCTTGGGGGCCGGCGAGCCCGATCATTCTGGCGCCCGCCGCATTGAGGTAGAGCAGGTTACCTTCGGGTGAGGCGCGGTAAATAAAATCGTCGCTATTCTCGACCAAGGATGCCAGTGTGCGGCGGTCTTCTTCAGTTTGCTTGCGAGTGGTGATATCGAAAAACGTCACTACCGCTCCCACCACTTTTCCCGCCTTCAGCACGGGGTGGGACCAATATTCGGCCGGAAAGCTGGTTCCATCGGCACGCCAAAAGACTTCGTCGTCGGCGTGACGCCCCTCGCCGCTCGCGAACACCGCCTGCATGGGACACTCAGCGGCGGAATACAGGCTGGCGTCCGCATGACTGTGGTGTGTTGCTTGGTGCATATTCCGTCCAAGCAGGTCTTCCGGGTTAGAATAACCCAGCAGAACCAGACAGGCGTGATTGGCGAAGGTGCAGTTGCCGTGAATATCCACGCCGCTAATGGCCTCGGCGGTGGAATCCAGCAGCAGGCGCACGCGTTCCTCGCTATCCCAAAGGGCAGCTTCGATGCGCTTTCGTCCGACGAAGAGAGCCAGGCTGCCGGCAATGGAGCCCAGAGCTTGAATGGCGACCTCAGGCAGCGGCCGGCGAGCGAACGCGGCGACGACACCCTCCACACGTTCCTCCACCATCAGGGGATAACCGGCGAAGGCGACCATACCTTCCCGGCTGGCCCAGGCCGGATCCGAGACCCAGGAATCATCCAGGACCGAATTGGTTAAATGCGGCTTAGCTTCTTGGGCGATGCGGCCGATTTTGAACTGGCCTAGCGGCACCCGCGAGTGGGGGCCATCCAGATGCGTGTACATTCCGGCGCTGGCCTGAAGCTCCAGGACGTTTTGATCTTTGTTGAGAGTCCACACGCGAACGAAGGCCGCGTCGAGCGAGCGGACGATGATCTCGGCCGAGCGCTGCAATGCTTCCTGGATACCGTCGTACTGAGTTAACACCACGGCGATTCGAGATGCCAAGGCCGCCAGTTGGTCCTGCTCCGCCAGTTCCACGGCGCTGGCGGCCACGCGCGATTCCAGTTGGCGGCGCGCCTCGCGGAGCGCTTTTTCCGCATGCTGGCGGAAGGCGATCTCCACCGACAAGGATTCATTCAGGCGCTGCTGATTGGCTAGTGACTCTGCGGTGCCGCGGAAGGTGGACAAAACGCTGCTTAAGAGACCCACCAGGACAAAGAGGTAAGCCAGAATCTTCAGAATGTGGGCTACGGAGCTTTCCGCATCGAAGAGCCGGCCCGAGAACGGCATATAGAGGGAATGTTCGAGAGCGGAGGTGATCAGAAACAGTATCAGGCAATGCTCGAAGGCACTGTCTTTCCAGGCTCCTCTCCGGAGATAGCCAAGCGCTGCGACGGCAAAGAGAAATCCTGCCGCCAACTCAGCGGGCCGGTGAACCCAAGAATGCTGAACGTAACCGGCTGGGAGGGGGACAAAAAAACAAACAGCGCAACTGGCCAGAATAGATGCGCCCACCAGCATGTAGATTATCCACTCGTCCACCTTATGACGCTCCGAAGGGGAGCGCTCGCGATCGGGAGCGACCATTCTCACGCACATAAGGAGAGACAAGAATATTCCTGAAATCACTCCACTCCAGGGGATCAAGTCCGGGAGGGCAGAGGGGGTGCACTGTGCGCACGCCGGCGAAGTAACCACCGCGTGGACGGCGTTCAAGATGCCCGCACCCAGAAATCCGGTACCGAGGAGCAGATAGGCAAGAGAGTTGCGGGCGTAATATCGCAACAGGGAAATGGCGCCTGCCATGCAAGCGAGCAAGGTTGCGGTGGTCTCGATGACGGTATGTATCCAGAGGTCGCCGATACCGGTCAAACGTCCCACGGGAATGGCGCCGGCTGTTAGCCCGAGACATAGCACTGCGTAGGCGAACTTTCGTCGCCTGGCCGGAGATGCGCTTTCGCCGCTCATCAGATCCCTTATCGGCTGAAAAGGAACACTTTTTACTCCGCGAATTTTGGGGCGTATGGTAAGATTTTGATCCGAGTCCGGTATGCATGCATTCCTTCGAACGGGGCGGCTGGTGATGGGCCAATGGCCGATTGCGGCGTTGCTGGTGCTATTCGGAATTCTGTACAGTTTCGGCTTGAACTCCTACGGAATGTTTTTGTGGGACGAGGCTGAGTATGCCTCCATCGGACGCTCCGTGCTGCACGGGCAAGGATTCGCGATTTCCGGCGTGCCGAACAAGCTGCGGCCACCCATACTGCCGTTGGCAGGCGCTGCGGGCCTGTTCTTATTTGGAGAGCAATCCGGCGATCTGGTTCTCCGGGGAATCGCTGGCGGCTTCGCTTTGCTGGCTTTACTATGCGTCTACGGTTTCGCCACGGCGGGTTTCGACCGGACCACCGGTTTCGCGGCGGCGGCCTTACTAGGCATGTCGCCATTCTTCTGGACGTACGTTCCGTACTTCCTGAGCGAGATTCCGTTTCTTCTGTTCTTCACCGCGGCAGTATGGTGCTTCTACTTCGGCGCCTATCGCGACCAGCGCTTCTTTCTGTGGAGTTGGATTTTCTGGGCGCTGGCGTTTCTGACGCGATATACGGCCTCGCTTTTTCTGCCGGTGATCCTCTTGTTCATCGCGCTGGCTTGGTGGCGCGGAGGCGCGGACACACGAAGGAGGCTAATGAGCCGTTGGTTTTTCCTCAGTCCGCTGGCAGGATTGCTGCTGCTGGCGCCCTGGTTCGGCCGCGAGTATATCGCTTTTGGAAACGCGCTGGCTGGCCTCAAACAAGCGTCACAGCAATTGCAAGTCTACATGCCGGAGATTTCCATGCCCTGGAATTATTATCTTCGGCGCATGCCGGCGCTGCTATCACTCGGTATCGCAGTCCTGTTTGCAGCAGGCCTGATTTGGGCCGTCTGTAGGCGGGACCGTTTCTCCCTGCACAATGTCCTGGTGGCCGCGGTGATCCTGGCGTGGTTCAGTTGCTACCGGTATAAAGAAGACCGCATGGTGAGCTCGGCGCTTCCGTTTATGGCGGTGGTGGCCGCCGTGTTTCTGGGGCAGGCCTGGCCCAAGCTTCGCCCGCCGGCACGTGGCGCCGTGCTGGCCGTGCTGCTGGCCGGGATTTTCTTTCTGAATTTGCGCATCATTCGGCCGGTTCTCGAGCACCGGGTTACGTTGGGATATCCGGGATTTTTGGACGGCATGGCATTCCTGCGCGAAAACGCGAGCCCCGGCGCCGTGGTTCTGGGTGCGAACTTTCCTCAGATCCATTGGTATACCAATCTGCGCGCGGAAGACATTCCCGAAGAAAATGAGCTTCCGGAAGCGTTGCGGCACTCTGAGTGGGTGGTGATCACGAATTTCGAGCCTGCGCAGAAGCCTTATGTCCTGTCGCTGGCGCACCTGGTGCCATTGGATCCGACTTCTCATGAGAGCGCTGTATTTCGCGACAAGGATTTGGCCACGGTGGTGGTTCGTTCCCAGAAGCTGCTGCAGGCGCTGGGCCGGTGATTCGAATTTTGGAATCAATATAAGGATGGGCGCGTGGACGACCCGGGTAGCGAGGTGTCCACCGCGGTGCTGGTGTGGGTGCCCGCGTGCCCACCCCACGAAAACAAAAGATTGACCACTGGAAACCCTCCGGCGCGGAGGGTCAGTCCCCGCCGAATGGCTATGCCGGAGATGCGTGAAATCGAGATCGCTGTGCGAGAGCGCTACTTTGCCTTCGGCAATCATGGCGGCGACGCCGGGAGGCAGGTTGGACCTTCGCGGCTCGCTGGTGGTATCCGGATTCGATTCGGTCCCGGTTAGGCCATTAATACTTGGACTTTGTGCCTTCAGGGCTCCGAGCATGTGGTCGAAGGATTTCTCCATCATCAGGCCGACGACGTGAGCCAAATTGTCCAGGCCTTGTGGCATAAATACCTCCTAATGACGGCTATTCGGACATATTTACTGCCTTTCGAGACTGTGACTGAGCCACGACCGGAAGAGGGAGACACCACTGGTTCCGCTTCGTTGTGCGTCCGGGGTAGCGCTTCTAGGGAACTCGCGCAAAACGAGTGCGGAGCGGGCTAGTTCCTGGTCCGTTTGGCGGTGTGGGCCGCACCCTTTGCGCTCCCTGCCGGCCGCGGCTCGGTTCTTTCGCTACTAGCCGGCGGCGGAGGAGGAGAACTTTCGATTTTCCACCAAGCCCTCTGCTAGGCGGGCGCAGTGCTCCATGTAGTGAGCCAGGTCCGGATCGGCTGCGGCCAGGGCGCGCACTTGCCGCGATAATTCGTGGGAGCCGGGCAATGCGGTGCGGCCAGCGCGCACGAATGAGCGGAGGGTCCGGATCACCTGTTTCTCCAAAATGTTCGAGGAATCAGCCGCTGGGACGCCCGCCAGCCGTAACGATTTATCGGCGGCCATTAATACTGAGAACAAAACGCATCCGGTACAGGTGAGGGCTGCCAGATAAAGAGGCTTGAGGAAACGCTCGATGGTTACTGCCCGCCGGCCGCGATGCTCTACCAAGCGCCGAATGCGCAACACGGCGGAACGGTCCCCCTCGACAAGATAGCGAGGATCGTCGAAGCCGGGAATCAAACATATCGACCCGCCTGCGGCTCCGCGGGCGGAAAGCTGGCGCAGTTCGTTACTATCCAGCCACGAGCTGCAGAGTACCACGGCCTTGCCGTGAAAGTCGATGGGTGCGGCGGCCAGTTCGCTCACTACTTTGGGCAGCATAGGCTCGGGAACGCACACCAGTATCAGCTCCGCGGAATGAAATTCCTCGAAGTCCTTCACCGGATGGCCGGCACGTAGCTGATTTGCAATCCGGCTTGCCAGCCGGAAAGATGATGACTTAACCGGCCCCAACCGGTCGGAAAGCCAATAGAACCTCGAAAGAGGCGAGTCGGTAAGCTTACCCGCCCCGATCAGGGCTACCGACTTGGCTTTCTTCATAAACAGTGAGGGACTTCAAACTCTTGATGCGGTCGCGGATCTGAGCGGCCTTCTCAAACTCGAATTTCTTCGCGGCTGCGCGCATGCTGTCCTCCAGCTCGCCGATAAATTTGTCGCGCTGCGCGGGAGTCATTTCCTCGGCCGGATCTTCCGGTTCCATCGGCACGGTCACGTAATCGCCTTCCGCGATAGCAACCAGACTCATGTCGATCGGCTTGATGATAGATTGCGGCGTGATGTGATTATCCAGATTGTACTGTTCCTGGACGGTGCGGCGGCGGTTGGTTTCATCAATGGCGCGGCGCATGCTGTCGGTGAAAACGTCGGCATAGAGAATCGCCCTGCCTTCCAAATGGCGGGCGGCTCGGCCCATGGTCTGGATGAGCGAACCAGCGGAGCGGAGGAAGCCTTCTTTGTCGGCATCCAGGATGGCTACCAGAGAAACTTCCGGAAGGTCCAATCCCTCGCGCAGAAGGTTGACGCCCACCAGCACATCGAATTCGCCGCGCCGGAGATCGCGCAGAATCTTCATGCGATCGAGAGCGGCTATCTCGGAATGCAGATATGCGCACTTCACACCGACTTCGGTGTAATACTCGGACAAGTCCTCGGCCATGCGTTTGGTCAAGGTGGTCACTAGCACACGCTGATTTGCCTCAGCGCGTTTGCGGATCTCATTCAGCAAGTCGTCCACCTGGCCCTTGATGGGCCGCACTTCCACTTGCGGATCCACCAGGCCGGTGGGGCGAATGATCTGTTCCACCACGACGCCGGCGGATTTGGTCAGCTCGTAAGGGCCTGGAGTGGCTGAGACATACAGCACCTGATTGACACGATTCTCGAACTCCTCGAAGGTCAGCGGACGGTTGTCGAGCGCGCTGGGGAGGCGGAAGCCATAATTGACGAGGATGTTCTTGCGGGAACGGTCGCCGTGAAACATCCCCGATAATTGGGGGACGGTCTGATGGCTTTCATCGATGAAGATCAGATGATCGTTGGGCAAATAATCGAGCAGAGTGGGAGGGGCTTCGCCGGGCAGGCGTCCGGAAAAATGGCGCGAGTAGTTCTCGATGCCGTGGCAATAGCCGATCTGGCGGATCATTTCGAGATCGAACATGGTGCGCTGGTAAAGACGCTGGGCTTCTACCAGCTTGCCGCCCTTTTCGAGCTCCTTTTGCCACCACTCCAGCTCGCGCTCGATGCTTAGCAATGCGCGCTCGCGACTCTCGGGCGTCATCACGTAGTGAGTTTTCGGATAAATGGGAAGGCGCAGGTAGGTCTGGCGAACCTGGCCAAGTAATGGATCAATCTGGCTGAGACTTTCGATCTCGTCGCCCCACAGCTCGATGCGATAGGCGTTGTCTTCGTAGGTGGGGAAAATTTCGATGACGTCGCCGCGCACACGGAATGTACCGCGCACGAAGTTCGCGTCGTTCCGTTCGTAGAGAATATCCACCAGGCGCGAAGTAATTTGCTGGCGCGAGATCTTCTGGCCTTTTTCGAGCATCAGGAGCATGCCATAGTACGCTTCGGGCGAACCCAGGCCGTAGATGCAACTGACGCTGGCAACGATTACGCAATCGCGCCGCTCGAACAATGAGCGTGTGGCGGAAAGGCGCAGCTTATCCAGCTCGTCATTGATGGTGGCTTCCTTCTCGATGTAGATGTCGCCGGAAGGGAGATAAGCTTCGGGCTGATAGTAATCGTAGTAGCTGACGAAATACTCGACGGCGTTGGACGGAAAAAACGTTTTGAATTCGTGATAGAGCTGCGCGGCTAATGTTTTGTTGTGAGCCAGCACCAGGGCGGGGCGTCCGGTCTTCTCGATAAGCTGGGCCATGGTGTAAGTCTTGCCGGAGCCGGTGACTCCGAGCAGCACCTGATGCTGTTCGCCATCCAGCAAGCCGCGGAAGAGTTGATCGATGGCGGCCGCCTGATCGCCGCGCGGCTGATAGTCGACGCCCAGATGAAAGCCCATAACATCTCAGGATAACAGCGAAACGGAAACCGTTTTCTCGTTTCTCGTTTTTGGTTGGGGGCGGCCGGTACAAGTGGAGGCGAGCTGTAAGTTGGTACAATTACAACTCGTGCGAAATGCTCTCTTTTGGTTGTTGCGCGTTTACGCTTATGGGTTTCACTTACTACTGGGATTTTGGCTGGCAGGGATGGGGACGGTGGCGCTTGCGAGTGGTCATGATCTGACGCTCGGGATGTTGCCGTGGCAAGGCGCCTCGTTGACGCGGGCTGCCCTATTACTGGGCTTGGCAGGAGTGATTTGCGTCGCGCTGGCGGTGACTGGATTGGCGCGCTGGCTGTTTCCCTTCTGGACGCTGTTTGCGCTGATCATGATGCTGCGCGGATACTTTTTGTCGCCTTACACTTTTTCCGGCGCGGGGGAATTCAAGTTCGCGGTGTGGTTGACGATTGGGGCGTTTGTGGCGTTCGTGGGGAGTTTGAGTTTGTTTGGGCGGCGGAGAAAAAGCCACTAGGGCTTGCTGAAAACCGACTCCCTCACGGTCGCGGTTCGGCTCCGTTACCTAACCGCGAGCGTGAGCGACCGGTGTTTTTGAATCTTCCACAGTTCTTACGGCCGCGGTTTGGCTCCGTTACCGCGCTGAGAGCGTGCGCCACGTCAAGCGTGGAGCTTTTTGTAGGCCGCCAGGCACTTTTCGGCGGTTTCGAGGGCCGGGTAACGGCTGCCTTCCTGCTCGATCAAGTAGAATTCGGCGCCCCCGGTTTTTTCGGCTGCGTCAAAGACTTGCTTCCACGGAACGATACCCTCGCCGACTAGCGCTTTGAAGCCGACATCCGGGTCGCGCGACCAATCCTTTAAATGCAGCGACTGGATGCGGCCGGGGTTTTGATTGATCCATGCGACCGGATCGGCGCCGGTTTCAATGCAGTGGCCGACGTCGAGCTGCAGCATGACGTCTTTACCGGTATTGGCCGCCAGCACTTCCATGGGTCGCTTGCCTTCCAGCGGCGTGAATTCGGCTTGATGGTTGTGATAACCGGTCTTGATCCCTTGGGGCTTGAGTTTCTCGGCAGCCTGGCTCAAGGTATCGGCCACTGCTTTCCATCCGTCCAGACCGGTCACGCGATTGGCGCTGGCCATCACGATGTACTTGCTTCCGATGATCTGATTGAGCTCGGTAGCTTTGGCGAGGCCATCGCCCACGAAGGAGTTGGGGCCGTTGTGCGTGGAGTAGCAGCGAATGCCGAGGTCGTCCATGAGCGCGCGCATGTCTTTGGCTTGCTGCGGGGTCCAGCGCATATAGGGCGCATAGAATTCCACGCACTGGTATCCCATTTTGGCGACGGCGCTAACGGTGCCGGTAAGATCCTTCTGCAGCTCGTCGCGGACGGAGTAAAGTTCGAGGCCGATGGGCATCGGTTTGCTTTGGGGCGCGGCGGATGCGAGGGGCGCGGCTGCGGCAATCGTGAGAAAGGTACGGCGTGAGATATCGGGCGCGGTCATGCTAGGCATGATAGCAGCCGCGGCGGATCATTTGCCGAGCTTATTTGTCTGGATTGTAGAGTTCCGATTTTCCTGGTTCCTGCTTGGGGGTGAATTCGGAAGCCAGGCGCTGGGCCGTAGCTAGTTGCTTGGGCTTGAGCTTCTCCGCCACTAGATCGCGCTGGGCCACACATTTGTGGTCGCCTTTGGCGGCGCATACATTGAGCCATTTATACGCTTGAACGTAGTCGCGCTTGACGCCTTTGCCGCTTGCATACATGGCGCCCAGGTTGAGTTGGGCCTTGGCATAATCCTGCTGCGCGGATCGTTCAAACCAGCTCAGGGCCTGGTTATAGTCCTGGGGCACGCCGAGGCCGTCGACGTACATCAATCCGAGGTTGAACTGTGAAGGCGCATCGCCTTTTTCGGCCAGTGGACGCCACTCTTTGACAGCGGTCGAGTAGTCCTTTTTTTGATAGGCGTTCAGACCGGTGGAGAAGTCCGCTGCTGAAGTGGTCAGCGTCAGGATTAAGGGAAGAGCCAGCGATGAGGTTAGGTTTCGCATAGAGCGCTCCTAAGAATATTGAAGCATACGGGCTGGATTTGTTTCATCGCTCTATGGGAATAGTGGCGCGCCGACTCCCTGGAAGACGTGAAAACATCAACAAAAGCACCGGCTCCCTTACGGTCGCGGTTCGGTAGCACCTTCTTCCAGGAAGCGCGTGGTTTCTTCCAGAAATATATCCAGGCGGTCGTGATGCACCCAGTGGCCGGCGCCGGGGACTCGTACCAGGCGGTAGTTCTTGATCACCGAGGCGCGGCCGTCCGCTTCCGGATCCGGCGCCCAGCTCTCCATGCCCCAGAACAATAGTACTGGGCAAGTGATGTCGCCAAGGATGGCGGTCAGATCTTCCAGACGATTGCCATAGGGCGGGAAGGGGCGGGAGTAGTTGTCGAATTTCCAGATCAGCGATCCGTCGGCATTCCAGTTGGTGCCGTGCAGGGTGAGGTGCCGCGCTACGTCGTCCGAGAGGTGGGGATTGGCTTCCTTCATGCGCGCGACCGCAGCTTCGATATTGGGACAGCTGTGCGGCTCACGGCGCTCGGTTTGGCGGATGCCTTCGATCCAGGTACGCATTCTTTCCGGCGCGGGCTTGTGGACGCGGTGCGACGCCGGCAGGCCCAGGCCCTCAATGGACACGGCCTTGCGCACGCGGTCCGGATAAATGCCGGAGTAGAGCAGGGTAATGATGCCGCCGAGGGAATGGCCGACAAGAGTTACCGGGAAATCGTGGATGACATCCACCAGCGCGGAAAGATCCAGAACGTGCTCGGCCAGGCTGTAGAGCGCACCGGGCGCCCAGGCGCTGTTGCCGTGACCGCGCAGATCCATGGCGTAGACGTGGAAATTCTCGCGCAGAGTGCGCGCTACCCAATCCCAGTTGCGCGCGTGATCCAAGCCGCCGTGGACCAGCACGAGCGGGGGTTTGCCGTCCTGGCCCCAGTCCCAGAAATGGAGTTTGAGGCGATGGGAGTAGTAGTAGTGAGAGACGGGTTCCATCGGAAATATTCAGTGTAGGAAATATGGGAAGGCAGCACGCGGCGCTGCCCCACTTATTGTTTTAAGTGCGCGGCTTGTTCGCGGACTTCGGCATGGTGGCGGACGTCGATGCCCTTCATCAGAAACAGAACATCCTCGGCGATGTTGGTGGCGTGGTCGGCGATGCGCTCCAGGTTGTGGGCAATGAACATCAGATCCACGGCGCGTGGAATGGTTGTACTTTCTTCCTGCATGAACGCCACCAGCTCTTTGTAGACCGCGTCGCGCAGGGAATCCACTTCGTCATCGGAGAGCAGAACGCTGCGAGCTAACTGTTCATCGCGCTTCACCAGGGCATCCAGGCTTTTGCGAACCATGGCTTCGGCCAGATCCGCCATGCGGGGGATGTCGATCAGCGGCTTTACCGGAGGCTCTTTCATCAGGGACAAAGCGCGCTCGGTGATGTTCACAGCGAGATCGCCCATGCGTTCGAGGTCGCCATTGATTTTGATGGCGGCGGTCAGGAAGCGCATGTCGCGCGCCATGGGTTGATAGAGCGCCAGCAGGCGGGTAGCGAATTCGTCGATCTCGATGTCCTTCTGATTAATCTGCGCTTCCTTCCACAACACTTCTTTAGCCAGCTGGTCGTCACGTTCCACCAACGCCCCGACGCTTTGATGGATCGCCGACTCAACTAAGCCGGCCATCTCGAGCAGACGACGCTGCAATTCGTCAAGTTCTTCTCTGAAGTGGACCAAAGACTGCTCCTTTGTCATTTACGTTCGCAGGCCGTGGGCCTGCGCCACAGGGACAACTCAACCGAAGCGGCCGGTGATGTAATCCTCGGTTTCTTTCCGCTCCGGCCTCTTAAATATGATTTCCGTCTTGTCGAATTCTATTAATTTACCGAGCAGGAAGAAGCCTGTAAACTCGGCCACACGGGCGGCCTGCTGCATGTTGTGCGTGACGATGACCTGCGTACATTGATCCTTCAGGGTAAAGAGCAGATCTTCGATTTTCGATGTCGCGATGGGGTCGAGAGCTGAGCACGGTTCGTCCAGTAACAGAACTTCCGGATCCACCGCCAAGGCTCTTGCGATGCACAGGCGCTGCTGCTGGCCTCCGGATAAACTGTACGCCGACTGGTTCAGTTTGTCCTTGACTTCCTCCCAGAGCGCGGCCCGCTTCAGGCTGCGCTCCACCTGATCGGCCAGCGATTCTTTGCCTTTGAGTCCATTCACGCGTAAGCCGTATGCTACGTTGTCGAAGATGGATTTGGGGAAGGGATTAGGCCGCTGGAATACCATGCCCACGCGACGCCTGAGATTGGTTACATCCAACTCCAGGACATTCTGGCCATCCAGCAGAACCTGGCCGTTGTAGTGGGCGCTCTTGATAGTCTCGTTGATCCGGTTCAGGGTTCGTAGAAACGTGGATTTACCGCACCCGGAGGGACCGATCAAGGCGGTGATATGTTTCTCGGGGACCTCCAGGTTGATATCGTGGAGCGCCTGAAAGGTTCCGTAGAAGAAATCCAGCTTCTCTGTCTTTAGCTTGGCTTTGGACAGCGGTTCTTTGGGATTCGCGGGCGGAAGTGGAGGAACCGTGATTTCGCTCATTCTGGTAGATCCTTGTGTAGCGCCCATAAAAGATAAGCTTACCCCCTTTGGACCGAGGCTCCTCGCGAGAGAACCCAGCGGGCGGCGATATTAGCGAGCAACACCAACCCCAGCAGCACCAGGCCGGCGGCCCAGGCCTGGCGGTGCCAATCGTCATAAGCGGAGATGGCGAGCTTGTAAATCATGACAGGGAGCGTGGCGGTTGGTTCAGTAAGTTTTTCCGACCAGAACTGGTTGTTGAGACTGGTGAACAGCAGCGGCGCGGTTTCACCGGCGACGCGAGCCACGCCCAGGATCAACCCGGTGAGAATACCTTGGCGGGCGGCGGGAACTATGACAGTCAAAATGGTCCGTGTCTTGGTGGCGCCCAGTGCGAGCGCACCCTCGCGCATCGAATTCGGAACCGAGCGCAAAAAGTGTTCGGTGCTGCGAAGCCCGATGGGGATCATCATGAGGCTGAGGGCAAAACCGCCGGCCCAGGCGGAGAAACTGTGCATCGGTTTCACCACCACGGTCCAGGCGAAAATACCAATGACGATGGACGGTACTCCATTCAACAGGTCCGCAGTGTAGCGCACGAACATCGGAAAAGTCTTGCCGCCGAACTCGGCCAAATAAATGCCGCCCAGGAATCCGACTGGAACACCGATCACGATCGAGATGAGGATAGTAATGCCGCTTCCCACGATGGCATTGGCCAAACCGCCGCCAGTCTCACCGGCGGAAAGCGGCAGCTTGGTGAAGAAATTCCAATCCAAAGAGCGGAAGCCGTTCCAAACCAGAAACCCGAGAATAACAAATAGGACGGACACTGTCACAAAAGTGCACACACCGGTGAGGGCCAGCATTACATTGTTCAACAAGTTCCTACGTTTGGTTCGGCCCATCAGTCGTGTTTGGATCCCTTCTTGGTGGTGGCTACGATCAGCAGTTGCGCGGCGGCATTCAGAATGATGGTGATCAAAAACAGAACTAATCCTAACTCAACGAGCGCTCCCTGATAAAGTTCGCCGGTGGCTTCCGTGAATTCGTTGGCGATGATGGCGGCGATGGTGTAACCGGGCGCAATCAGCGAAGCATGAACGGCGGGATCGTTGCCGATTACCATGGTGACTGCCATGGTTTCCCCCAGAGCTCTGGCGAGCGCGAGGAAGATGGAGCCGATGATGCCAAGCCGGGCGTGAGGAACTACTACCTGCCATGTGGATTCCCATTTAGTGGCTCCCAAGGCCAGAGCAGCCTCGCGTTGCTCCCGGGGCACGGCCAGTAATGACTCCCTGGAAATGGAGATGATAAACGGAAAGGTCATGATGGAAAGAATCATGGCGGCCGTCAGGTACCCATAGCCGTAGGCCGGTCCCTGAAAAAAAGGCAGGAACCCCAGGTTCTTTTTAAGGAACGGCTCGATGTATATGCGCATCAGCGGTACCAGCGTGAAGAACGCCAGCAATCCATAGATCACGCTGGGCACAGCAGCCAGCAATTCCACCAAGAAGGTGCAGGTGTTAGAGAGCTTGGGTGGAGCGAGCTCCGACAGAAAAATAGCCGCGCCTACCGCCAGAGGAACCGAAATCAGGAGAGCGAGCAAGGATGTGAGCACGGTTCCGTAGATGAACGGCAAGGCTCCGAATTTCTCCGCGACTGGATCCCAGGACTTGCTAAACAGGAATTCGAAACCGAACTTGGCACGGGCTGGGGACGATTGAACCCACAGCTCGTAGACCAGAAAAACGGTCACCAAAAAAACGCTCGCGGCGAAGATCAAAGTGATGAGGTGCGCAGCTTTATCCCCGTCCCGAAGGAGCTTCACGAATTTCCGCGCCGCCGGTTGGGGCGGGGCGGCGATCACCGCGGTTGCCATGAAGAATTCTTACTGAATCATACCGATCTGCTTTTCTTCCTTGTCCACCACCGGCTTGGGAAGGGGCGCATAGTCGAGTCCCGCTGCAAACTTCTGGCCGTCAGCGAGCATCCACTTCAGAAACCCTTGAATGGCGTTCTTCTTAGTGGCATTGTCGAATTTATTGGGAATCAGGAGCCAGGTGAACGATGAGATGGGGTAAGCTTTCTTTCCCGGGGCATTCGTGATGGACACGCGAAAATCGTCAGGCATGTTCTTGGCGGCTCCGGCGGCCGCTTCGCTAACGGTATCGAAATCCGCTCGCACAAATTCTCCGGCCGAATTCTTCACCGCGCCGTAAGCCATCTTGTTCTGAGCAGCGTATATCAATTCTACATAACCGATGGAGTTGGGCGTCTCCTTTACCGTTCCGGCCACGCCCTCGTTGCCTTTGCCACCTAGGCCGGTCGGCCATGCGACGGAGGTTCCAGCGCCCACCTTGGCTTTCCAATCCGGGCTGACCTTCGCTAGATAATCTGTCCACACAAACGTAGTACCGCTGCCATCGGAGCGGTGCACGACCGTAATGTCAGCGTCCGGCAGCTTGGCTTTCGGATTGTCTTTCTTCAGCCGCGCATCGCTCCATTTCGTGATCGTTCCCAAGTAGATTCCGGCCAAGGTCTCCGGGGTGAAATTGAGGATGTCGGTCATACCCGGCAGGTTATACGTCGGAACAAGGCCACCCATGACGGTGGGAAAGTGAAGAACCTTGTACTTTGTGACTTTCGCGAGCTGTTCATTGGTCATCGGCATATCCGAAGCCCCGAAATCCACAGTACCCTGCGTGAGCTGTTGAATTCCAGCCCCAGATCCTATGGACTGGTAGTTGACCTGAACGTCGGAGTGGAGCTTGCGATATTCCTGGAACCATTTCTGATAAATCACGGCTGGAAATGTCGCGCCCGCTGCATTGATAGTTTCGGCGCGTACGCTGGCACTCGACGCCAGAACCATCCCCAATACTGCTGGTAATGTCATTGCGAGTCTTGTTTTTGTCACACTCATTCCTTCCCCCGACGGTATCTGCCACCGCGTGTTGAGGATAGCTTTGTGGGGTTAGCGAAAAATGACGATTTGGTTAATATCGGGTTACACGACGACGGTTCTTCGGTTCATCTGTTCATCGGTTCCTCGGTTCGCGTGACTGGATGTTATTGAAATAGAGGAACTAAAGAACCGAAGAACTGAAGAACCGAGGAACGGTGAGCGTAAAGCGCGAACCCTGTCCCACCTGGCTTTGGACGACCACGGTTCCACCCATTTGTTCGATCACATGCTTGACGATGGACAGGCCCAGGCCGGTGCCGCCCATTTCACGCGATCGGGCTTTATCTACGCGATAGAAACGCTCGAAGACTCGCGGAAGGTCTTCGGACGGAATTCCGATGCCGGTATCAGAGATAGTGATTTGCGCTGTCCCATCGGTGCATTGAGTCTCCACTCGAACTTCGCCATTGGGCCGGTTGAATTTCACCGCGTTGTCCAGCAGGTTGACGAAGACTTGTTCGAGCTGGAGTTCGTTACCCAGCACCTGCACGTCGTCCACTTTTTCGCAAAGCAATCGAACACTGCGGATGCGCGCGCCGGATTCCACGGTGCGCAGCGCGGATTCCAGGGCTGAACGGATGGAGATGGGCTTGGGTGAGGGAGCGGCGAGATTAGATTCCAGTTCGGAGATGGTCAACAGATCGGAGGCGATGTTGGTGAGACGGGTGGCTTGCGCCTGAATGATTTCGACGAAGCGGTGATTGTTCTCATGATCCTCAAGGGCGCCATCCAGCAGAGTTTCGGCATAACCGCGGATGGCAGCTAGGGGAGTGCGCAGCTCATGCGAGACATTGGCGACAAAATCCTTGCGGACGCGCTCCAGCCGTTCCAGCTCGGTGACATCGTGGAGGATGGCCAGCGCTCCGCGCGTGGAGGGTCCGGCCAAGGGGCCAGCCAGCACTTCGAAAGAATGCTGGTCGGCAGCCGCCAGCGTAATCCGGCGCTCCACACGTTCGCCGGTGGAGAGCGTATCGGTCATGATTTCGATCAGCGCCGGGTCACGCACCAGCTCGAGCAGCTGCATGCCCGGACTCACGGGAGTGCGCGCTCCGACGGTTCGGGCGAATGAATTGTTACAAAATGTCACGCGCAGATCTTTATCCACGGCGAGTACACCTTCCACCATGCTGGCCAGAATGGCTTCGCGGCGCGCGCCTTCCAGCTTCAGGCTTTCGAGCAGCGCGCCGATGCGTGGGACGGTGCGCCGCAGCGATTGCGCCAGCGCTCCCAGATCGTCGTCGCCCGAGGGCAGCTCTTGCTCTGAAATCTGGGGATCCAACAGACGTTCCGAATAGGCGCGCAGGCTGGCGATCTGGCGCGAGAACGATTCCACAAAAATAAATGCGAGCCCGGCTGCCAGCGCGAGGCTGAGGGCGGATGCGGCAAACAGGCGAACGCGGAGGGCGTCGGCGCGGGCATGAATGGAATCGAGCGAGCGGGAGAGCCGCAGCGTGGCCGCCGGCACCAGCTCTGCTGGAACCGAAACGGATAGAACATCGCCGGCTGCGCTCGGCTCGGAATCCGCCAGCGCCGCTCCGTCACGATCCAGCACTACGGCGCGAGCGCCGGTTTGCGCGGCCGCGGCCTTCACCCAACTATCCAAATGCATGTTCGCGGCGGGCAACCCGATGGCTAGAATTCTCGCTTGGGTGGTGAGAGAGGCGCGCAGGTCCTCAATTTGGTTATTGGTGGTGATGCGCGAAACGTATAGGTCCACGCCGAATAGCGCAATGGCGAATAGAACGAAAGCGCTCCAAAGGAATCTTCTGACGATTCGCGTTCGCATTCGCTCGGGCCTGGTCGCGAATGAAATATAGCACGAGCGGGGTGGGAGCAGCACTGGAAGAATGCGTGCAGAGGCACCGGCTCCCTCACGGTCGCGGTTCGGTTACGCGTTTCCGAACCGCGAGCGTTAGCGACCGGTGCTGCCCGAAGCGCTCGGCGAACCGAGAGAGGACCCAAGTCCAACCCTCCTCTGTGCCGGCGGGTGTCAACTCCGGTTGGATCAGGGATATACTCAGGCAGAAAGGGGCCGCTAATGCGTGGTATCGCACTGGTTCTCGTTGTAGCTGCATTCGTTGTGGCACAGTCCACAGATTCTTACCGCATTACCCACACCTACACGCTGGGTGGGGATGGCGGGTGGGATTATGTGGTGCCAGATCCACCGCATCATCGTGTTTTCATCGCGCGGCAGAATCGTGTGATGGTGGTGGACGAGGATAACGGAACGCTGCTCGGCGAAGTAACCGGAATCCAAGGAGCGCATGGAACCGCGGTGGCGGAAGGCACCGGTCATGGATTCGCAACATCCGGTAACGATCAATCCGTGCTGATGTTCGATCTCAAGACCTTCAAGGTGCTGGCGCGGATCCCTGCAGCCGAAGATGCAGACGCGATCGTCTACGAGAGTGCATCGAACCGCGTTTTCACGCTAAATGGGGACGCCCATTCCTCTACCGTGATCGACGCCCGGGAGGGAAAGCTGATCACGAACATCCCGCTCGGCGGTAAGCCGGAATACGGCGCTTCGGCAGCCGATGGCAAAGTGTATGCGAATCTCACCGACACGAACGAAGTGGTTGAGATAGACGCGAAGACAGCCAGCGTTGCCCGGCGCTGGTCCACGGCTCCCTGCAAGCAGCCGGTGGCCATGGCCATCGATACGGGGCATCACCGGCTGTTTAGCGGATGCCGCAGCAGTGTGATGGCGGTCTCCGACTATCAAGGCGGTAAAGTGGTGGCGACTGTACCCATCGGCAGCGGCGTGGACGGCGCAGGTTACGATGCGGCCTCTGGCGATGCGTTCGCTTCCAATGCGGACGGAACCTTCACGGTGATCCATCAGGAATCTGGGGACCAATATCGCGTAACTCAAACTCTAGAGACGCCCAAGGGATCGCGCAATATGGGGCTGGATCCCACGAATCACCGCATTTTCGTGGTCTCCGCCAAGTTTGGACCGGCTCAGGCCGGAGCCAGGCGTGGACCAGTGCTGGCGGGATCGTTCACTTTGATGGTGATCGAACTCGCGGCGCACTAATGCATCAGCTCTTGATGCATGTCAGGAGATCGGCGTTTAGCCGGTCCCGGTGAGTGATCGGCACGGCGGGGGAGCCCCCCTAGTGAAAACACGAGCCTAATTTTCGCTGTAACAATTTCACCTGTTTGTAACATTTCATTCATTACACGGTAATACCTCAGCCGCTATTGTCTATAAGAACCGGCCCTCGGCCAGCTAAAGGTCGATCGGCGAAGAATTGCTATTTTAGCCTTCAAAAATCTTAGGAGGAGATCAGGAACATGACAATAAGAAGCTTGGCGCGTCTGGGGACGCTGGCCGGCCTGGCACTGGGGCTGATGAGTGTGTCATTCGCCCAGGATAAGAGTGCCGATGATGTCGCTCAATTGAAAGCGCAGTTGGCGCAGCAGCAGAAGCAGATCGAGGAACTCACGCGCCGGCTGGATGCTATGTCGAAGCCCCAGGAACCAGGGCGCTCGGAAGCTTCGACGGCGGGGAACGCCGCCGGTCCGCGCACGCTGGATCCCGCCACCCGGCCGCTGGTAGCCAGCACGACGCCGATATTTCCAAATACACCGCCGCCGACGCCAATCAGCATAGCGCCGCCGTCGCAGAACACCAGCGACACATCCAGTCCGCTGCAGTTCAAACTGGGCGACGCCTTTTTCACGCCGGTGGGATTCATGGATATGACTTCGGTCACGCGGTCTACAAATCCAGGTTCCGGCATTGGCACCAACTTTGGCAGCATTCCCTACAGCAACACGCAAGCGGGAAGCCTATCGGAAACGCGCCTGAGCCCACAGAACTCGCGCATCGGCATGCGCGTCGACACCAGCTTCAAGGATTACAATGTCACGGGATATTGGGAGTCTGACTTTTTGGGTCAACTCGGAAATCCGCCGAACGGCGCCCTCGCCGTCAGCAGCAACCCGTACGTATTTCGTCTCAGACTGTACTGGGTGGATGTACGGAAAAACGGTTGGGAGTTTCTGGCAGGTCAGTCCTGGAGCTTGGCGACGCCGAACAGGAAAGGGGTTTCCCCTCTGCCAGGCGATGTCTTCTTCTCCCAGGACATGGACGTGAATTACCAGTTGGGCTTGACGTGGGGCCGAATTCCCGGCTTCCGCGGCGCGTACCATTGGGGCGACAAGGCGGCTTTCGCTCTGGCCCTGGAGAACTCGGAGCCCTACGTTGGCGGAGGAAACGGTGGTAGTGCGATCGTAGGGCCCGCGGCGTTCGCTAGCGTCCTCGGAACACAGATCAACAACGGAGCGAGCGTTATTTCCGCGTCCTCGCTGCATCCGGATATCATCGCGAAGTTGGCGTTTGATCCATCCGAGAGGGCCCACTTTGAATTCGTGGGCTTAGAGTCCACGAATCGGATCGCGAGCCCGTTCAGCGCTACCGCTGGTGTCCAGACCTTCACCAAGGCCGGCGGCGGCGGCGAGTTCAACTTCAATTTCGAGCTGTTCAAAGGCTTCCGCTTGATCGACAACAATTACTGGAGCGCCGGCGGCGGCCGTTATATTTTCGGACAAGCTCCGGATTTCGTGATCCGGGCGGACGGAAATATATCGCTGGTCCATTCTGCCTCCACCGTGGCCGGTTTTGAAGCGACTGCGGGAAAGACGCTGATCTACGGTTACTACGGCGGAGTGTACATCGCGAAAAATCTGGCGTACGATACCACTGGAAAGCTGATCGGGTACGGCCCCATATCCAGCGACGGGCAGAATCGGGCGATTCAGGAAGTTACGTTCGGCACCAACACCACGCTTGCAAAGAGCCCAAAATGGGGCGCTTTGAATCTGATTCTGCAGTATTCGTATCTGCAACGGAATCCCTGGCTGGCAACGGGTACGGCGCCCAGCAATGCGAATCTGAACATGGGGTTTATCGATCTCCGCTACACGCTGCCAGGCGCCGCACCAGCGATGAAGTAGCTTCGCTATAACAGATTCTCAGGTTACAACCGGATGACCGCCGGCCCTGGAAAATGGGCGCCGGCGGTTTTTTTTTGAGTAAAGGCACCGGCTCCCTCACGGTCGCGGTTCGGCTCCGTTACCGAACCGGGAGCGTAAGCGACCGGTGCCTTTGATTTTTTAGCGGTCCAGTTCGGTGCGAACCAGATCGATTAATTGCTGTGAGGTAAAGGAGGAGCCTTCCACTAACGCGGCCAGCTTGCCGGCACGGTCAATGAGGGCTGTGGAGGAGGTGTGAGTGATGGCGCCTTCTTCAGGCCAGTAGACCACGCCAAAGTGGCCGGCCACTTTTTTGACGTCCTCCTCGGAGCCGGTGAGAAACCGCCACGTGCGGGAATCGGCGCGCCAGCGCTGGGCGTATTCGGCGAGAACCTCGGGAGTGTCGTGTTGGGGATCCAGCGTGATGGATAGCAACACCATTTTTCCCGCGAATCGTTTCTGCAGCCGCGCGAAGTTCGCGGAGAGGCGTGGACAAACATCCGGCAGGGGACAGCGGGTGTAAATGAAGTCGACCGCTACCAGTTGCCCCTCCAAGCTGGACAATCGGACGGCCCGTCCGCTTTGATCGGTCAATGTGAAATCCGGCGTTCGCTCGCCGATGGCGATCTTCGCTTCGGCTTTGGGAAGCGCGATGCCATCCAGGGCGGTCTGCTGTAAATGAATATGCCGCGCGATCACGGCGTTGCGAGTCACCTTGAGTTGAAATTCGATGCGTGATCCGGGAGTGAGATGCTCCAGATCGCGAGCAGCTTCCACGTGGAATGGCATGGACATCGCTTCCATATAACCGGGTATGGCGCGATGCGAAATCGTAACTGTCCGATTAGGCGGGTCGACGGCCAGGACGATGCCTTGCGCACGAAAATGGCGCACGCAGGAGCACAGGGAAATACAAAGCAAGAAGACAATGCTACGGTTACTTGAAATATAAAACATCGGGACGGATGGAGTGTTCGGTCTCCGCGCAGGGGCCGCACTGCATCTGGTAATCGGGCCTCGAGGCTCGTACGATTTCGGGAATCAGTTTGGGGTGGTCCGGTTGATGGTAAGCAGCAACGGACAGCCGGGGCTTGTATTTCGCGAGTATTTCGCGCGCGCCCGCCAGTGCTTTCGGCTCCGCGCCTTCGATGTCGAGCTTGATGTAGTCTACGCGCTCGAGCTTGAGCTCGGTCACCAGCTTGTCGATGGTGGTGAGCGGAACCTTCTCTAATTCCACCGCGCCCTCCCGCTGCAGCACAAATGAGTCGGCGGCGGAATTCTTGGGATCCACTCGGAGCGTCAGGAAATCTTCCTTGTCCCAAACTCCTTTGGGGACCAGAATCACCTGGCCGGACGCGATTTCTTTCGAATAGTTGCGGCGCAGGCATTCCAGGTTTTCAGGCGCGGGCTCGATGGCCACAACAGTTTTAGCGCCGGCCGCCAGTTCTTCATGCACGGTTACGCCGACGTTGGCGCCGCAATCCAAAGTGATGTCGCCTGAGTGCGGGCCATAATCGCCGGTGCCGTAGATCTTGCGCTGTTGCTCGGCCAGGTTGAAGGGCAAAACGTACCGGCTGCCGGTGGGAACCCAGTAGCGGCCTCGCGGCGTTTCCCAAAGCTCGTAGCCAGGCGAGTCCTGTTGCAGCAGCTTGCTCGAGTTGAGGATCTGGTCTTTGTAGGCCACCTGGCGCTTCAGATTCTCGTCCGACTTCAGCGCTTCGCGCAGCGAACAATCCGGACTGCGGCCCGTAGCCACCCACGTGATTAATCGGAACGGGGGATAGTAGGCGTAGGCGACTCCCGCGATAATAAGAACCAGGATGAGCAGGCCGACGACGCGGGAAGCCTTCACGAATGCATGATATCAGTAAGCAGGAAGCGGGCGGCAGGCTGCAGGCGGCAGGCCGCGGAACCTCGGACGTGGTTGGCTTGCGGCGGAGAATTCTGGCGTGGTACCAGCAACACAAGAGGGATTTACCGTGGCGGCGCACGCGGGATCCTTATCGGGTTTGGATTTCCGAGATTATGCTGCAGCAAACGCGTGTGGCTGCCGTTATTCCGTATTTCGAACGGTTTCTTGAGCGTTTTCCTAGCGTGGCTGCGCTTGCTTCCGCGCCGGAGCAGGAGCTGCTAGCCGCTTGGGCGGGCCTGGGTTATTATTCGCGTGCCCGGAATCTGCAGCGTGCCGCTCAGAAGATCCGCGAGTTGGGAAGCTTCCCGCGCGAATATTCCTCGATCCGTAGCTTGCCGGGCGTGGGCGATTATACGGCGGCGGCGATCGCCAGTATCGCATTCGATTTGCCGCACGCTGTATTGGATGGCAACGTCGTGCGGGTGCTAAGCCGTTTCACGGGCGAACGGGGAAATGTGGATTCTGTTCCCGTGCGAAACCGGTTGCGATCGGTTGCCGAGCGCATGCTGGATCCCAAGAGAAGCGCACAATTCAATCAAGCGCTGATGGAACTCGGGGCCTTGGTATGCCTCCCCAAGCAGCCACACTGTAAAGAGTGTCCAGTTGCGCGCCAATGTGTGGCGCATGGGATGGGGACCGAGAATGAGCTGCCGGTCAAGTCGGCGCCGAAGGGGTCGACGCGCGTAGAGAAAAATTTGCTGGTCATCGAGAGAGGGGGGAAAATTTTGTTCTGGCAAAGGCCGAAGGAAAATCGCCGGTTGGCTGGCTTTTGGGAACTGCCGGAGCCGGGTCAGGTAGCCGCCGCGAAATTGGGATCGAGCATTGGCCAATTCCGGCACACCATAATGCATACAAATTTCGTGTGCCAGGTTTTCCGGGCGTCTTTGGCCTTGGTCCCGGAGGGTTTTCGTTGGTTGGCCAAGTCCAAGATTCGTGAAGTTCCATTAAGCACCACGGCGAAGAAAGCGCTGGCGTGTCTCACGGATTAGTAGTACTTCTGTTCTAGCCGGTCCGGCGCATCCCGTATCATTTCGTACTATTCGTTTTTGAATCGGACGAACTATTTGTGGCGCCTTCACACGCTTGTAAACTGCAAACAGGAAAATGGAAATCGGAACTGGCATCCAGATTGTGAGCTACGGAATTCTAGCCGCTGCAGGCGTCGCTGTGGGGCTGGATTTTGTGAAGGCCAGGCAGGAACTCTCAAGAGCCATATTATCGTGGCGCGCAAGAGAAGACGTACGTTCCTGATGAGCAATCCGGCCAAGTCCGTTTCCGTGGATGCTTTCCTGTGGGAGGACAAGCAAACGCCGGCTCAACCCGCTCCACCTCGAGTGATGTCGCGCGTCGAAGCCAGGCAGGGAGTTGTTATCGATGTCACGCCGGTTCCACCTATCCAGCATCTGGTTCCATCCGGAATGTTCAACCAGTGGCCTCTGGATGTGCTGGCTGGTATTACCAAGCCATTTACCGGGCTGGTTGTGCTTATTGACCTGGTGAGAACGAACCACCGCTCGTCGCATGAGGAAAGCTTGCTGCAGTTGGTCACAGCCTGTGTCGCGGGCCTGTTGGGAGAAAACGATTTCGGGTGCCGGACCACCGAAAACGAGTTCGTCATGATTTGTCCGGGTCAGCAAAGCGCCCAAGCTCAGCGGCGCTTGAGTCAAATCTCTGAACATCTTTGGGAGTTCCAGCAGCGTTCGCACGGAACTTGCTCCGTCTTGTTTAGCTGGGGCGGAGTCGGCGAGCAGGGGAAACCGCTTTCGGACGCCATCGCCGCAGCCGTCCATCGTATGAATCAAATCAATCTGAATCGAAAGACGAATTCCACGGAAACTGTGAAACGCCACAGAAAGGTTGTTTAACCCTCTCTATCCTTCTTCGTGGGTTAACACTCCAGAAGCCGCCGAAGGTCATATATACGTCGGAGGAGCGGCTTCTGGAGTTTTTTTGAAAATCCGAAGTGTTTTTAGAGTCCGTGAAAAAATCAAAGGCACCGGTCGCTCACGCTCGCGGTTCGGAACGCATTTTTAATGCTTAGAGAACGCTACCGAACCGCGACCGTGAGGGAGCCGGTGCTTGGGCGGATTCATTCAAAGCTTCTTTACACAGGGCCGGCTTCGCCCAACTTTACGCGGACATTCATCGTTCTTCCATTGCGGAAGATGGTCAACTCCACTGGATCGCCGGAATGCTTGCGTGCCAGTGCGCGGCTGATGGCGTCGTCGCGATCGATGGGCTGACCGTCAATCGCCATAATCAGGTCGCCCCCTACGGAGAGCTGCGCATTGCCAATCTGGACGGTACGCGATCCGCCGTGCAAGCCGGCGCGATCAGCCGCCGAGCCTGGCTCCACCTCCGTGATCAGTAACCCACCTTGGGAGGGAAGATTCAAGGCGTCTGCGTAGTCGCCGGCGACCGGCACCACAGAAACTCCCAGGCGCGGCCGCTTGCGCCCGGCCTGAAGATCATCCAGCATCAGTTTGGCGCGATTGATGGGCATTGCGAAACCGATGCCGATGTTGCCGCCGTTGGGGCCCAGGATGGCGGTGTTGATGCCGATCACGTCACCAGCGGAGTCGAGCAGCGGACCGCCGCTATTGCCCATATTGATGGCTGCATCGGTTTGGATCAAGCCTTCCAGTTTCTGATCGTTCTCACCGCGAATGGTGCGGGCGAGCGAGCTTACCACGCCGGTTGTTAGAGTGCCGTCTAGTCCGAACGGGTTACCGATGGCGAGCACCTTTTGACCCACTTGCAGGCCTTCGGAATCGCCCAGCCGCAGCCATGGCAGTTTCTTGCGCGGGGTGATCTGCAGCAGAGCGAGATCGTTGGACTCATCGCGGCTCAAGAGTGTCGCCTTATATTTGGATTGATCGGAAAGCGTCACTTCGAGTTGGTGTTCGTTCGCGACCACGTGGCTATTGGTCAGGATCTTTCCATCGCCGGTGATGAGGAAGCCGGAGCCTTGATCCTTGGACGGATAGATTTCGAGGAAAATAGTGCGGCGATATACGGTACTGGTGATGTTGACCGTGGCCAGGTGCGCGGATTTGTAGATATCGATATTGTTCAACTCATCCGAGCTCAAACCGGCGCTACGCGCAACATCCGGGCCAGACCAATAGCGGGTGGCCTGAGAGATGGGCTGGATGATCCTGCGTTGTCCCCAGTTGGTCCTGGATGTAAGCAGGAGGAAGGTGCTTACCAAAAGAGCGGTGATGTATAAAATGCGGTATTTCATGCGGATAAACTCCTGAGCGATGCATACATGGCATGCACCTGTTCTAGCGTATTCTCCTTGCTGCCGGAGGTATCGATCACGTAATCGGCCACGCGCAACTTCTCTTCCAGAGGCAACTGCCGGCTGAGGCGGGCCACAACCTCCTCTCTTGTATACGCACCTCGCTTGAGGGCGCGTTCCATTTGTTGCTCTGGTGTACAGACCACAACGATAAGCTTGTCGAACTTCTTATAACTACCAGTTTCAACTAGAATGGCGGCTTCCACAACTACGATGGCGGCGGGATTGGCTTTGGCGATCTCGGCGATGGCCCGCTGCTGGCGTTGGGCCACGAGGGGGTGCACCAGCCTGCTGAGCTTGGCCAGGAGCTCCGGCTTGCCGAAGACGCGCTCGCCCAGCTTGTGCCGGTCGATAAAACGGTCATCATCCAGGATGTCGTCGCCGAATTCGTGGATCACGGCGGCGTAGGCTTCGGCGCCTGGCAATAGAACCTGGTGGCCCAGCTCATCGGCCTCAATCAGATAGCAGCCGAGATCGCGGAGTGAGTGGCCGACGAAGGTTTTGCCGCTCGCGAGACCGCCGGTGAGTCCTACCCGAAGCATAAGAACTTGGCAGACGAAAGCGTCTGCCCCACTTTGCTGGTCAACCGTCCATGGGCATGCCACATCAGCATAGGTGACGTTCCGCGGCGTGGACTGTGTTCGCCATTAGCATGGCGATGGTTAGCGGACCGACGCCGCCCGGGACTGGCGTGTAGGCTCCGGCTAATTGCGCGACGGCTTCGGGATCGACGTCGCCGATGAGTTTACCGTCGGCCTTGCGGTTCATGCCGACATCGATCACGGTGGCGCCGGGCTGGATGAAATCGGCGGTTAGGAAAGCCGGCTTGCCCATGGCTGCTACCAGGATATCCGCGCGACGGCATACCCCCGGCAGATCGGCTGTCTTGGAATGGCAGATGGTCACGGTGGCGTTCTGATGCAGTAGCAGCAGGGCCATGGGCTTGCCTACAATATCGCTACGGCCCACCACGACGGCATTCTTCCCGGCTACAGGAATCTCGTAGCGCCGCAGCATTTCCATGATGCCGGCCGGAGTGCAGGCTCGCGATCCGGGGTGATTCGCCACCAGATTTCCGACGTTCACGGGATGAAAACCGTCGACGTCTTTGTCTGGCCGCACGCTCACGAGGATGCGTTGTTTGTCCACCTGAGGAGGGACAGGCATCTGGACCAAGATGCCGTCGATCTCCTCGCGTTGGTTCAAACCTTCGATGATGCCTAGCAGGTCTTCGGTGGAGATGGCGTCGGGCGGAGTGATTTTCTCACTGTAGATTCCGAGCTCGGCGCAAGTCTTGATTTTATTGCGTACGTAGATTTCCGAAGCCGGGTCGTGACCCACCAGAACTACGGCTAGACCGGGTGGCCGATGCGCCTGCTTCAATCGTTCAATGCGCGGGCGTAGCTCCGCGAGAATCTGGTCGCGAACCCATTTTCCATCCAGGATTTTTGCACTCATTCATCCGTGAGGATAGCAAGCCGGAGGCATGCTCTATGCGCGATTCGCTAGTGCGATTACCGCTTGGCTTTAGGCTTCGCCGCAGTGGATCCTTCAGTGACCAGGTTTTCGGCAATCTCGCGGAGAACCTTTTCTTGCGTTTCGTCGGTAAGCTCGGTACCAGTCAGTTGCCTGCGAATCATGCCCTGCCGATCGATGAAAGCGATGTACGGCACGAAAGGGGGACGGACCACCAGGCTGAACTGCATGAATTCCATCGCGGCAATCTGGTCTGCCTTTCCCACTGGAAATGGCGGCTGGAATTGTAAGATGAACTGCGGGATATTGGCCTCGGGATTAACTGCCGCTTCCAATACTTCGAAGCCCTTTGGTCCAAGTTGTTTCTTTAGGCCACTCAGAACCTGAGTGGTTTTTTGGCAGTGCGGTCAAGTGCTGAGGATGAAGGCCACGCACAGCACTTTGCCGTGGTAGCTAGAGACCAGCGCCGGTTTGCCGTCCGGAAGCTGGACAGCGAATTCGGGTGCTTTGCGTGGGATGTCGGCGGCGAAAGCGGCGCCCAGGAGGGCTAGCGCGGTTAAAGTCGTTGAGCGCATGATGAATTTTCAGTATAGCTGCGATGCGGCGCAGCCGGGTGTTAGCAGTGCCACTACTGTGAGCGAAAACTTTTCTTCTTAGTACTGAGTTCTGATGCGTGAAGTTTTATAATTAATGTTTCATGAGAACACTCCGTCGTGTCGCCGTGCTCGGCGCCGGTACCATGGGCTCGCGGATCGCGGCCCATTTCGCTAACGCGGGCGTGCCCGCTTTGCTTCTGGACATTGTTGTTCCCGGACAGGCTAATCGAAACGCCGCGGCGCTCAAGGGCATCGAGAATGCATCCAAGCAAAGGCCCGGAGGATTCTTCACCGATGACAAGATCGCGCTGATCGAGGCGGGCAACTTCGAGGATGATCTCGGACGCGTTGCCGAGTGCGATTGGATTCTGGAAGCGGTGGTGGAGAATCTGGAGTTGAAGCGCGATCTGTGGCGCAAGGTGGATGCGGCGCGGAAGACGGATGCGATTCTTTCCACCAACACCAGCGGAATTCCCCTCGCCCAAATTTCCGAGGGATTCTCGCCGCAATTCCGCCGCCATTTCCTTGGCACACATTTTTTTAACCCGCCACGCTATCTGCACCTGCTGGAGCTGATCCCGGGAGCTGATACGGATGCAGCCATTCTCGCGGCTGTGGAGGATTTCGCGGACCGCCGTTTGGGAAAAGGCGTGGTTCGCACCAAAGACACGCCCAACTTCATTGCCAACCGCATCGGCAGCTTTTTCGGCGGCACCATCGCGAAAACGATGGTGGAGGATGATTTCAGCATCGAAGAAGTGGACGCGCTCACTGGTCCGCTGATCGGGTTGCCGAATAGCGCGAGTTTCCGGCTGCTGGATCTAGTGGGGCTGGATGTTTGGGCGTTCGTGGGAAGCAATCTTTATGGCGCGGTGCCGCACGATCCGTGGCGCGACCGTTTTTTGCCGCTGGATTTTGAGAAGAAAATGATCGAGCGGAAATGGCTGGGCGACAAGACCGGCCAGGGGTTTTATAAAAAAACCGGCAAAGGCGACAGCAAAGACATTCAAGTGCTGGATTGGAAAACGCTGGAGTATCATCCGCTCGAGAAACCGCGCTTTCCAGCGGTGGAAGCTGCGAGGAACATCGAGGACCTGGGCGAGCGGCTGCGCACGCTGCTGCGTTCCTCCGATCGCGCGGGAAAGTTTCTATGGAAAGTGTTTAGCGACCTGTTTCTGTATTCGGCGGAAATGATTCCCGAGATTTCCGATCGCGTGGTGGAGATCGATCGCGCCATGCGCTGGGGATACGCGAACAAGCTGGGGCCGTTCGAGCTGTGGGACACGCTGGGATTCGTGGATGTCATCACGCGGCTGGAGACTGAACGCCGGCCGTTGCCCGCGGGCGTCAAGAAAGCGCTGTCGCATGGAGTTTTTTCGCTTTATAAGAACGCCGATAGGCAAGGCCGGCCCGAGACTACTTACTTCGATTTCCACACGCAGGGTTATCAGCCCATCGAACCACGCGATGGCATCATTGTTCTCTCCGATCTGAAGCGCTCGCAAGGCGTCGTGAAGCAGAACGCCGGAGCTTCGCTGGTGGATCTGGGCGATGGCGTGCTGTGCGTGGAGTTTCACAGCAAGATGAACGCGCTCGGCGAAGACAACATCGGGATGCTATACGCGGGCATCGAAGAAACCGAGAAGAACTTCGACGCCATGGTGATCGCGAACGAAGGCGGCGATTTCAGCGTGGGCGCCAATCTGGTGATGGTGCTGCTGGCCGCGCAAGAGGGCGAATGGGATGATCTCAACGCGGCTATCAATAGATTCCAGCAGGCCAACATGGCCTTGAAATACGCGGCCAAGCCGGTGGTGTCCGCGCCGTTCGCGCGAACGCTCGGAGGGGGCTGTGAGATTGTGCTGCATTCGGCGCGCGCGCAGGCATCGGCGGAAACGTACATTGGTCTGGTGGAAGTGGGTGTGGGTTTGATCCCAGGGGCAGGTGGCTGCAAGGAGCTGCTGGTGCGGCTGAAGGATCCGCGCAAGGTGTTCGAGCTGATCGGCTATGCGAAGGTGTCGTCCAGTGCGGAAGATGCCAAGAAACTGGGTCTGCTGAATCGCAACGATTCCATTTCGATGAATCCGGAGCGTTTGATCGGGGATGCCAAGGCGCTGGCGCTCTCGTTGGTTCCTGGTTATTCGCCGGGCGTCCCGCGAAACGATATCAAGGTAGCCGGCGAGAGCGGATATGCTTTGCTGAAGCTAGGCGCCTGGACGGCGCGGCAGGGACACTACATCAGCGATCACGATGTGTTGATCGCTGAGAAGCTCGGAAACATTCTCACGGGCGGAAGGCTAACGGGCGAGCAGATGGTTTCCGAGCAATATTTGCTGGATCTGGAACGGGAAGCATTTTTGAGTTTGTGCGGGCATCCGAAAACTCAGGAACGCATGGGGTATATGCTGAAAACGGGGAAGCCGTTAAGGAACTAAATATGCACGAAGCTGTAATAGTTGATTGCCTGCGAACCGCGATTGGTAAAGCGCCGAAGGGCAAGTTGAGAACTACGCGGCCCGACGATTTGGCTGCGACTGTGATCCGGCGGTTGCTGGAAAAATATCCGGCAGTTTCGCCGGACGAGGTGGACGATGTGATTCTCGGGTGCGCGAATCCGGAAGGCGAATCGGGGATGAACATGGCGCGCGTGGCCGCGCTGCGCGCCGGATTGCCGGATGCGGTTCCAGGCGTCACCATCAATCGCTTCTGCTCCTCGGGACTGCAAGCCATCGCGATGGCGGCCGACCGGATACGTTCCGGGAGCGCGCAAATTATGATCGCCGGCGGGGCCGAATCCATGAGCATGATCCCAATGTCCGGATACAAATTCGCACCGAATCCGTGGATGGTGGACCATATGCCGCAGGTCTACATGGGGATGGGACTCACGGCGGAGGAAGTGCGGCGCAAATATAATGTGAGCCGCGAGGATTCCGATCAATTTTCATACCGCAGCCATCAGAACGCTCTGCGGGCACAGGCGGAAGGGAAGTTCGACGAAGAGATCGTACCGGTGGACGTAGAGACGAACATTCTGGAAAATGGCGCGCCGCATCAACACAAGACCACATTTCAGAAAGACGAAGGACCGCGCGCCGATACAACCCTGGAAGCTCTGGCGAAGTTGAAACCGGTTTTTCAGGCTGATGGAACTGTGACGGCAGGCAATTCATCACAAATGAGCGATGGCGCGGCCGCGGCCTTAGTGATGTCTGCCAAGAAAGCCAAGGAGTTGGGGCTAAAGCCGATGGCGCGATTCGT
>DASYNU010000130.1:0-13951 GCA_036008345.1 Bryobacteraceae bacterium | reverse complement strand
TTTTCGAGCACGCGCTCAGTCTGCGCGGCGATGTCGCCCTCCACCAGTTGGCCGGTAACGGGGTCAGTCGGAATCTGCCCGCTAAGATAAGCAACGCCGTTCGAGATCACGGCTTGCGAATAAGGACCAATGGCTTTGGGTGCGCGCCCCGTCGAAATTATTTTTCGCATAATTTTAAAGTTCCCACCAGTTCTTTCACGTTGTTCACTTTTTCTTTTTTCAAGTAATCATCCAGTTCTCGCGCGATGCGTGCGGGAGAATCGGGATCCCAGAAATTCGCGGTGCCCACCTGGACCGCGGAAGCCCCAGCGATCAGGAATTCGGCTGCATCCTCGCCGGTACGGATTCCGCCTAGCCCGATCAATGGGATTCGCACCGCTTGAGAAGCCTGGTAAACCAATCGTAACGCGATGGGTTTGATGGCCGGACCAGAAAGCCCTCCAAAGCCCTCGCCGATGTGCGGGCGCCGCGTGTGAGCATCGATGGCCAAGGAGACAAAAGTATTCACCAGGCTGATGGCGTCAGCTCCGGCTTGTTCGGCTGCTTCGGCCAGGGGCTCAATCCTGGCTACGTTCGGCGAGAGCTTCACGATCAACGGCCGATGCGCCAGAGGACGGACCAGGCTCACTAGTTCGCTAATCAGTGCGGGATCGCTTGAAAAGTGGATGCCTCCGCGCTTGGTGTTGGGACAGGATACGTTGAGCTCATATCCGGCCAGCCCTTCGGCATCGTCCAAGATACGAATTACTTCTGCATAGTCGTCCGTCGAGTACCCGAACACGTTGGCGAAGATGGCGGTCCGGAAGCGGCAGAGCGCGGGCAACTTTTCCCGCACGAACGCGCGTACTCCGATGTTCTGCAGCCCAATGGAATTGATCATGCCGCCTTCCGATTCATAGAGGCGTGGCGGTGGATTCCCCGGAATCGGCTCGCGCGAGAGCCCTTTTACTACAATGCCGCCGATCGCGTGGAGGTCGGCAACTTTTTCGAATTCGATTCCGTACGCGTAAGTCCCCGACGCGGCGATTACCGGATTCTGAAGATCCACGCCGCAGAGGGTGGACCTGAGGCGGCTCATTCGGTCCAAGAATAGCATTCCCCCGTTTAGCAATGGGTCAGTTTGATGGTAGGGCAGGATGGCATCCCAATTGCCACTTAGTTTGGGCAGGGCCATGCCCTGCCGAGATCTCAAGGAAGTGACTTTCCGGCACGTCCAGCGTTTACGACGGCTCATGACCCACCTGGCAGGGCATGGCCCTGCCCCACCACGGTCCCGAACAGGGAAACTAAGTGGCTTTGGGATGGCACCCTGGGGAGGGTCACCAACACTTTACCAACTTGCCCCACGCCTTTAGCGCGTGGGCGGGCTCGGGCTCACCCGGCTGGGCCCGACATGATTCTCTTCCTGCGCCGCATCCGGCGGTGCCTCGCAAGCAGACGGCTTGGGCAATTGCGAGCCTCCGCGCAACTGATCGAGCCGGACCGTTACCGATTGCCAACGGTAATGTATTCTTCCGTGCTTGCAGATTTCCAGTTCGCCGCAGCGTGAGAACTTCTTGCGCAGCCTGGAATCGTGATTTGCAGCGTCTGGCCAGAGCCGACCGGCGTTGCCGGCATCGCAAGCCGGCTTTAAATCGTCAGAGGCGAGGCATAGGACACTCGCGGAGGCAGCCATTAAGACAATGGTCTCAATTCGGGAAAGCATCGTTACGTTGTAGTCTACGGGAACCGGACGAGTGTCCACAAGAACGGAACAGCTAGTTGTTGCGCGAGAAGTACTGGTAGGGCTAATCTGAACGGGAGTAATGCCCGGCTTAAAATATCGCGGCTAAACGGCCGCCGCGCTCCAGGCCATTAACTCACTGGCGATGCGGTTGAGCGGCAAGATGCGATCTGCCGCGCCCAACCGAATGGCCTCGCGCGGCATTCCGAAGACAACGCAGCTGGCTTCGTCCTGCGCGATGGTCTGGGCACCGGCGCGTTTCATTTTGAGCATTCCCTGCGCCCCGTCGGCGCCCATGCCGGTAAGCAGCGCGCCGATGGCGTCCGGGCCCGCGGCGTTAGCGACGGACTCGAACAAGACATCCACGGCGGGCCGTTGGTAGCAGACGCGCGGTCCGTCTTGAATGGATACGCGATACTCGCTGCCACGTTTAGCGAGCGTCATATGAAAGTTGCCCGGAGCCACTAACGCCAGGCCGGGCGTCAACCGGTCTCCATCGGCAGCCTCTTTCACTTGAATCCGGCACAGATCGTTCAGGCGATTGGCAAACGCGGTGGAAAAGACCGGCGGGATGTGCTGCACTACAACAATTCCGGGGCTCGACGCCGGTATTCCCATCAGTACTTGGCGGATGGCTTCGGTACCGCCCGTGGAGGCGCCGATGGCAATGACGGCGGACGGGTTTGCCGGAGTAAAGCTGGCCGGAATGGGTGGCCGCACCGCAGCTGTCATTGGGGGTTCTGCCAATACCCGCTGCAGACTGGCGTGGGCCGCGGCGCGAACCTTGTGCGGCAGGTCGTGCTGTAGCTCCCCCACCGAGTAAGGACCACCGGGCTTAGCTAAAACGTCTACCGCGCCATGCTGCAACGCTTCCAGAGCGATTTTGCTAGACGCCTGGCCGAGCGAACTGATAATGATCACGGGCATGGGGTGGAACTTCATCAACTTCTTTAGAAACGTGATGCCGTCCATGCGCGGCATCTCAATGTCCAAGGTCAGCACGTCGGGGCGAAGGCTCAAGATCTTGTCGCGGGCAACGTAAGGATCGGGCGCCGTACCTACAACTTCTATGTCGGTCTCGGCAGCCAGGGCTTCGCCCAGGAGCTTGCGCACAATGGCCGAGTCGTCAACGATCAGCACTTTTATTTTTCGTTCCCCGACTCTTTGTTGCACAGCGGTTCGCCTCGCTTTATGCAGCTCCGTCCCCGTCGCTAACCCCAATCGAAACCGCCACCATGCCGTCCGGCAAGGTAAAGCAACAATGCATGGAGCCTAGAAAGGCGTGCTCGGCGCTGGCCAATTCCGGAGTGTCGAGTGACAGCGCCGACTCCGGCCACAGCGTGCTCATCAACGCGCCGCAAAGAATGTTGGCAAGTTCGAGGATTACTTCGGCGGCTTGGGTCCCGGTCAGCTCTTCCGGATCAAGTCCCAGAAACCCCGCTGCGATGGATCGCGCGGTGTCCGGTGCAACACTCAGCAGAAACTCCCCGCGGTGCGATCCCTCGAAGCTAACATGCACCGTGACTGCTGTTGGGAGCCAGGCATGCTCGCACGCGGTGGCTACGGCCTCTTCGAAGAACATCGTCTCCAACACTTGGGCGGCCACGCGAACCACGATCGCGCCGAATCCGGTTACTCCATCCGTCCGGGGAGCTGATTGCAGTTGTTCAGGCATATTTTTCTCCCAGTACCCGCTCCAGCTCCTCGCGCAATGCCTCGGGTGAAAATGGCTTGGTAATGTAGCCTTGCGCTCCGAGTGATAGCATCTTGAGAATCCGCGCTTTGGTGGCGTCGGTGGATATCACGAGCGTCGGTACCGAGCGGAGCCGCGCGTCCATCTCGAGCCTCCGCAGCAACTCCTCGCCGTTCATCTTGGGCATGTTGATATCGGTCAGGATTACATCCACGGAATGCCCCTCTAACCCGGTCAGCGCCTCTTCGCCGTTGGAGGCTTCCAGGCACTCGCTCACTTCGAATCCCGCCAACGTCAAAACCCGCCGGATGAAGCCTCGCATCACCGCCGAGTCATCTACGATCATCACAGAGATCGGCATGCCCTTAAACCCCTTCCACTGCTTTCCTCGGCGAATGGTGTTGCATTAACTCTTTTTCGATCGCACCGGCTTCTCGAATCCACATCCGCCCGGTGGCCAAGTCGAGCCGGATGGTGCGCGAGACATCGCCGCCCACCGCCTCGGCGGAAATCAGGACTCCGGCTTTCCAAAGAATCTTGCGCGCCGCTAAATAGTTGCGCTTGCCGATCTGGAAAACCCCCTCGGTGTCGAGCACGGCCGCGCCCCCGGCCAGCCGCACCACCATTCTTTTGGGGAGGGCCCCGCTGGCCGTCACCGCCTGCAGTAACGCCCGGATGCCGGTGTCGGCAAACATGAAGGGGTTCTGCTGAGCTTTCTGGGCATCCAAGGCCGACTCCGGTAACATGTAGTGCAGTAGACCGCCTACCTTCGTGGCGGGATCGTAGAGCACCACCGCGATGCACGACCCCAATGCGTAGGTCACCAATGTCGAATCCAGGTCGTTGCTCACCTTGCAATCGGAAATTCCGACTATCAGCGATTTCATGGCCGCACCCGCAATCCGCGTCCGGACGATTCCTTCCGATAGGTGGCCGGCCGCACATACTGCAAGTCATGCTCCACGCCGGTGAGCGATTCCGAGTGCCCCACAAACAAGTACCCGCCCGGCTCCAGGCAGGCGCTCAAGCGCTGGACAATATCCTGCTGCGTTGCTTTATCGAAATACATCATGACGTTCCTGCAGAAGATCACGTTAAAGAGGCGGCGGTGCGGAAAAGGTTGTATCAGGTTGAGCCGCTCGAAAGATATCCGGCCGGCAACATCCGGCTTGAGCTTGAACAATCCCTTGCACTCACCGTCTCCCCGTAGAAGATAAGCTTTCCGCCAAGAATCGGGCAGATCTTTGAAGCGCTCCGCTTCGTAGACGCCGCGTTTGGCGATTCCGAGCACGCGCGTCGAGATGTCTGTTGCCAGGATCCGGAAGTCGCGCCGCTTCCCGCCGGCCCGCGCCAGAGTGTCCGCGAGGCACATGGCGATGCTGTACGGCTCCTCGCCGCTGGCGCACGCCGCACTCCAGATCTCGATGCTTCCAATCTCTCGAAACTCCTCGACGGCCGCCCGGCCCAGGAATTCGAAGTGCGCTTTCTCCCGCAAAAAGCTGGTGTGGTTGGTGGTGAGGGAATCGATTAACCCAACCAACGCTTCGCCGGTTTTATCCGCGAGGACACTCCGATAATACTCATCAAATGATTTGAATCCACCCTTGCGAAGATACTTACCCAGCCGCGCTGTTACCAGCGCTTCTTTACCGCCTTTGAGGTCCAGGCCGAACCGCTCATGTGCCAACTGGCTGATCTGCCGGAACTCACTGGTCTTCAGCGTCAGGCCCGCGCCATCGGAATAAGAGGTCTCATTCACTGTTGCGCGCTCCAAACAAACCCTCCAGGTCCAAAATCAAGCCGACCCGCCCGTCGCCCAGAATCGCTCCGCCGGCTACGCCAGCGATGTTGGCCATGGTCTCGCCCAGACTCTTGATCACTACTTCCTGCTTACCGATCAGTTCATCCACCATCAAACAGAAATGCCGGCCGCCGCTCTCGGAAACAATCAGCAGGCAGTCCCAGGGGTTTTCAAAGCGCGGCTTTACACCGAAGCGCTGATGCAGGCGCACTAGCGGGAGCAGCGAGCCTCGCACCATGGCCATCTCCTGGCGGCCTTGCAAGGTGGAGATGGATTCCTCCGACGGCTTGAGCATTTCGCGGACCGCGAAGATGGGGACAATATAGCGCTGCCCTCCCACCCCCACTACCAACCCGTCGATGATCGCGAGGGTGAGCGGCAGCTTCATCAGGAACGTGGTTCCTTCGCCCGGCCGCGACATCACGTCGATTCGTCCACGCAGCTTCAGGACACTCTTGCGGACCACGTCCATGCCTACTCCGCGGCCGGAAACATCGGTGATTTGATCGGCGGTGGAGAAGCCCGGATGGAAGATCAGATTGAATATCTCGTTTTCCGACGGCTGAGCGTCCGCGCTTACTAAACCTTTCTCGATGGCCTTACGAAGGATCTTGGCCTGGTTCAGACCGCGCCCGTCATCGGAGACCTGGATCACGATTTGTCCGGCCTGGTGGCCGGCCTTCAAGGTCACCCGCGCCGTCGGGGGTTTGCCGTTTCGAGTGCGCTCATCCGGGGTCTCAATGCCGTGATCCACCGAGTTGCGAACCATGTGCATCAGCGGATCCGCCAGATCCTCGACAATATTGCGGTCCAGTTCAGTCTCTTCTCCGAATAATTCCAGATCCGCCTGCTTGCCGGCCTTGCGCGACAGATCGCGGACCAGGCGGGAGGTTTTTTGAAAAAGTTGGCCCACCGGAATCATTCGCATGGACATAGCCGTGCGCTGTACTTCGTCGGTGATCCGGGCTAGTTGCGAAAGATTGCGGCCCAGCCGCGGCTTCACTCCGATGGCCAGATCCGGATCGTGCCGCACCAGGGATTGCGCGATCACCATTTCACCGACCATATCCACTAAATAGTCGAGCTTGGTGGTGTCCACCTTGATGGACCGTGCTCCCGTGGGATGGGCCGCGCCAGCCCGGGGAGCCTCCACACTTTCCGGAGGGGCGCAGGATTCCACGGGCACTTCGGCGGCTGGCTGAGACACTTCGCGCGCCAGCTCTACCAATCCCTGGGTCGCGAATACCAACGGTTCCCCGGGCATCGAAGCCGGCGGCATTGCACCGGGCGGTATTGCAGCAGCAGTGTTGGGGGGCTGCCCGGCGGCCGGTGGAGTCCCGGCGGTCCCGCCTTCAGCCTCCGGTGTGCTCAAGCCCCGGATGGCCGCGAGCAAAGCGACTTTGGGGGCCGGCGAAACGAGAGCACCGGTCTGCATGCTGGATTCAAGTTCACCCATGCAGCGGGTGAGGTAGTCCTTGCTTTCAAGGATCCGATCGATTACTGCCGGCGTGATGGCCAGTTGCCCGTTGCGAGCCAGATCGAGAACGGTTTCCACTTCGTGGGCCACATCGCGCACGGCGTCCTGATCCAGAAATCCCGCCATTCCTTTGATGGTGTGGAAGCCGCGGAAGATGGCGTGAATCGCCTCGGCATTGGAGGGATCCTGGTCGAGCGTCAACAATTGCAGTTCGATCGACGTCAGGTGCTCTCGCGACTCCAGAATGAAGTCGTTCAGAAGCTCAGGATCGGCCGCCAGCGGGTTTAGAGAAGCGCTGCTTGCGGGCGTCGCCCCGGCGGAGGTCGCTAGTTTTTCCGATTCTGTCGCCATGCTCAGTCACCTATCCTGTTACACCCCAGATCCTGCTACACCCCGGATCCTGTTACGCCCTCGAGGCGCTCCACTTCCTGCGCTGTGAACACCCTGTTGATATCCAGCAGAATCTTTACCTTGCTCTTGATCTTGGCCATCCCCAAAATGTAGGGTGTCTCTATGCCGTTGCCGAAATCGGGTGTATCTTCAATGTCGGCGGCCAACAAAGTCAGAACTTCCGATACACCGTCCACGATAATGCCGATCATCAACTTCTCGGACAGGTTCTCGATTTGCGCGACCTCGATTTGCGCGACCTCGATTCGCGCAACGATGATGCAAGTGCGCTGCGTATATTCGAGTTCCGGGAGCCCGAACTTCAGGCGCAGATCCACTACCGGAATCACTTTGCCACGCAGATTGAGTACCCCTTTCACGTACGCCGGCATTTGCGGGACCGCGGTGATCTCCTGGATCCCCATTATTTCGCGCACGCGGAGAACCTGGATCGCGAACTCTTCCTTGCCCAGTCCAAAGGTCAGATATTTGCCCCCTCTGGGGTCGTGTTTCTGAGGGGCGGAGCCGCTTTGTGGGGAGGCCGTCAGGCTGGTCATTTTGATAAATCCTCGGGCTCCTATACATTCAGCATGTGCGGGACCGGGAAACCCGGACGAATCTTTCGGGAATCGGCGTCCGGATTCGGAGCAACGCACACCTGCACGTACATCCGTTCGCTGTCCCACTCGAACGGCACCACGGTCCATTCCTGGTTGCGCGCGCTGCGCGTTTGGAAGTTGTGCCCGTATATCACCGTGGGGGTGCTCAGTAGCATGCTGCCCAAGCGATCCTCAAGCGTAGTCTTCACGTTGCCGATAATCATATTGGTGATCTCGGCTACCGCGTCCAAAACGTCCTCAGAGATCGCGGGATACTCCGCCATCAACATCTGACTCGCGACCCGGCAGGCAAAGCTGGCCGTGCAGGATAGGCTTCCGGTGCCCACCCAGGGCCCGGCCAAGCCAATCAGCGACACCACTCCCGAGGCCGGCGCGGCTTCCTGTTTCTCGGTGAAAACGTCGCCTGACTTTAGTTCCACGCTCAGCATGGTCGAAAACACATCGTGAGTCGCGGTCTTGATCGCAGCGCAGAGATCCGCGGATGTGATCATTGGCGCCCCTGTTGGTTCATTGCTCATCGTTTTCTAGCGTCCTTACGGCCGGCGCTTAAAACAACCCGGCTAGTTTCTCTTTGATTTGATCCGCGGTAAACGGCTTGCGAACATAACCGGACGCTCCCCGCTCCACCGCTTCCAGCACTTTGGCCTGCGTCCCTTCGGTGCTGACCATTAAAATGGGTAAATCCTTCCAAGCGGGCTCGGCCCGGATCTTGGTCAAGAACTCCAACCCATCCATATTCGGCATGTTGATATCGGAGAGAACCAGGCCTACGGTCTGCTTCTTCAGCAAGGCTAGTCCTTCCACCCCGTCGCTCGCCTCAAACACCGTGCCGATAGGCACTTGCGCTTGAACCAATACGCGCTGCAGGATCTTTCGAATAGCAGCAGAATCATCCACGATCAGCACATCCACAGTGTGGCATTGCCTCCTCAACTTCCTTATCGGTCAGGAAAGCGGTTCTTTAGTTCTTCGGTTCATCGGTTCTTCCGTTCGGGCACACCTCCAGTGGCGACAGCTAGAGGGTGTACCTGCTACCGAACCGAATAACCGAATAACTGGATAACCGATGAACTACGCGGACGCGACGCCGACGAGTATGACGGCGATCGGGGTGTCGCCGATGGCCGTCTGCAACACCCAGTCCGTGTCGCCTTGCTTCGCAAAGCCGGGAGTATTCGTGTCAGATTTCCAAAAGCTGAGCACCGCCGGATGGGGCGTGCCGGAAGCCTTGCGGCTCATGGCCACCAAAGCCTCGAACCCCGGCGTCGCGTTCAGGTCCCGGTCATCCGCGGCCGGCACGAGCAGTAGAAAATCGCGTTGCGGCGCGGCCCCTTGGTGATCCCCGTTCACCGGCATAATGCCATACCGCAGTGTGTATACGCCGGCTTTGATGGTCTGGCCCCGGCGATCCGCGCCCTGGCCATCAAACCGGATTACTCCGAGCAGAGCCCCCATTGGAATCAACGGCAACGTTACGTTCTCCTCGGTGGTCTTCGCGCCGGCGGGCTTCGCCGTACGAAACCAGACCTCGCAATAAGGCGCTGCCTGGTTCGAGATCTTGATCCCGTCTTTTTGCAGGGCCTGTGCGATGGCCGGCGCAACTTCGGGCGGCGCGCCGCCGGTCGATTCTACTTTATAGGGTCCGTCCGCGGCCAGCGCATAGAACACCAGAAGGGAAAGAAAACTGATGACGGCCAACTTCTTCATATACCACCATGCTAACTCGCTTCTGACTCCAAGTGCACGCCAAATTGCTGCGATGTGCTGAAATCCTCTTAACGTTTCGCGGCATTGGAAGTGTACCGGATTCAAGTCCTCGAAGCGTTCGTAGCAGCGAGCGAGTTAGCTTCGTGGTAGTCACTAGGTAGCTCAACAAATGAGCCGTGAACATCGACCTCTTGGGATCGAATGCATTCGCGGCCGCAAGCGCGTGAAGTCCAGCCACCTCACCCGGCCCAGCAGCCCGCCCCAAAAAGAGGCGTCCAAGCCGCCCAAGAAGGACGACAAGAAAGACGAGAAGAAGCAGTAACATGAGGGCGGTTGGTTCCCGCTCTCAGCCCATGAGAGTCTTCAACTGCTGAAACATCATCATGCAGGCGGGGCCGAGTGTGACCAACAGGACAGACGGGAAAATCAGAAAGAAGACCGGGAAGATGAGCTTCACGCCGACTTTTCTCGCCGTTTCCTGCGCCTGCTGGCGAAAGCGGGTACGCAAGTAGTGGGCATGCGACCGTAGGGCCGGCGCCAGGCTGGTGCCGAAGCGGTCGCTGTCGATCAACAGGTTGGACAACTTTCGCAATTCCGGATCCTTGCCGCGTCTCCCGAAGGCGCGGAAGGCGGTAGGCCGGCTGCTGCCGGTTTTCAACTCCAAATAGAGCTGGGCCAATTCGCCGCTGAAGTCCGGATGGGTACGTTTCAGGCTGCGGCTGGAATCGGCCAGCGATTGATCCAGGGACTGGCCGGCTTCGAGGCCCAGGACAATCAGATCGAGGGCCGGCGGAATCGCGCTGCGCATACGTTGTGCGCGGGCTTTCACGCGCGAATCCAGAACGCGGTCCGGAACCATGAATCCCAGGCCCGCGCCACAGATCAGCGGCAGCAGCATTCCGGCGCCCTCGCCGCGATTGAAAAGCGTGGCAGTGGCCAGCAGCACCGCGAAGAACAAGGAGCTGCCGCATTTGATTCCGTAAAAGACCGGCAGCGCGGAAGGCCAGCGGTACCCGGCTGAAGCCAGCCTATTGCGGTAAGGATTCTGTTCATTTTTGGCGGCCGGAAATGCTTCGCCGATGGAGCGAAACAAGTTCAGAAAAATCGCCCCAGATGCCGGCAGGGAGGGTTCCGTGGACAAGCCGGCGGGAAGCTCAGCGCCGCGTTCCGCGTTCCGCCGAATGACAAAATACCCCCCCGCGACCACTGCTGTCATCACGAACAGGAAGAATCCCGCGCCCAGCCAAAGCTCGTTCATATCTTGATGTCCACTATTTTGCGAATCACAATGTGCGCCAGCACCAGACAAACAATCGCACCGGCGATCAGGTATTTTCCGTAGGGATGGTAAACCAGGATGGTGAGATAGGACGGGTTTACGATCATCATCATGCCGGCGATCACCAGCGGCAGGACGGTGAGCACCCCGCCGGTCATCTTTCCGTGCGCCGCCAGGGCCCGCACCTCGCCTCGCAGTGAGGTGGCTTCCCGCATGTTCTCCGCCAGTTTGGCCAGCACCTCATTCAACTTGCCGCCGGTGCGGGTTTGCATTTGAATCGCCGCCGCGAACATGCTCACCTCGAGCAGCGGAATGCGGTCGGACAAGTTGGCCAGCGCCTGTTCCCACGACGATCCCAGATTTGCTTCCGCGGCAGCCTTGCGAAGTTCGGTAGACACCGGCGCCTCGCATTCCTGGGAAACGATATCCATACCAGCCGCGAACGGATGACCGGCGCGCAGCGCGCGCGCCAGTGAATCCAGCGCATCGGGAAAGTTTTCTTCGAACCGGCGAAAGCGTTTCGCCCTGCGGCGCAGAATGTACAAGTAGGGCAGCGAACCCACCAGTAAGGCGATTACCACCGCGACAATGCCGGGAATTCGATCCTCCCGCATCGCGATAGCTAACGCAACGCTAGCGGCCAGCAGCATCAACATCGTGAACCGCCCCACGGACCAGCTCAGATCCGCCTGCTGCAGGTGCCGGCGCATGATCTTGATGAAGTCCCAGCGCTGCAGCAGATTCGCCCAGGGCGATATGGAGCTGAGCGATTCGTCCTTCAGCACGCGCGGGCTTTCATCCAGCAGATGTTCGGAGACATCCTCGGCCAACGCCTCGGCGCCCATGCGTTGTATGGCAAACCAGCCGATCAAAACGGCTAGCGCCGCGGCGAGGAACGTCGCGAGGAACACCAAGATTGCGGTCAGGGCCACCTACTGCCCCTTGCTGGTTTCGGCCACGGCGCGCGACGGAGCTTGCCCGTGCGACTTCGATGTCACGTAAATAACCAGTTCGCGTCCGCTCCAGGAATGTCCTGGATAAAGCCGGCCCAGAATCCCGGCGTTATTTTCAGCCTGCAGCAGACCTCTCACCAGGAAGCTGGCGCCATCCGGTAAATCAGCGTCGTAGCGGCGCGACTCCACGCCCGCGCCGTTCCGCAGACTCACTTCAGGTTGCACACGCAGGCTGACCTTTCCCAGCGCGTCGGTGGCCGGGGAAAACTGAACGCGAAGACGGTATGGCGCCGCGGACGCCCGTACGCTAACGGGCCGGCCCACGCTTGCGGTCAGCATTGAAGATGAGACCACGTCCAGCTCCTGCGCCTGTTCCAGTTTCCGGACCAGTTCCTGGGCATTCGTATCGGTGCGGAACGCAGCTACACGCATGGAGTCATGCGCGGCTGAGTCATGCCCGGACAACCCAACGAGATTCGAATCCAGTTGCCCCAACGCGGCCGCGCTCGCTCCCAACACTTGGACCTTTAATTCCACGGCGTGATCTAGCGAGTCGTTTCCGGGCGCTTGCGTCTGAGCCCGTTGCGGTTCGGAAACCGCGGCGCTGTTGAAGACGGCGGCCAATCCCAGCACGTGCCGAGTGCCGGAGCCTTCGTCCAGGGGATTTCGCACCGTGACGCGAAGGCGCGCCCCGGTGTCCGCCAGAGCCACGATATCGGCATACTGCACCGGAACTAACAGTGTGGCCACCGGGACCGGAAAACGGCTATTGTTGGTTGGCTCGAGTTGTGGATTGACGCGCAACACCTCCACGTTCTGCAGGATGGTACGCAGCTCCGCGGGACCATTCCTCTCAGAGACGGCCTGCAGGTCCACTCGCGATCCGGAATGCAGCAGCCCCATCACACCGCTGGACTCCGCCACTCGAATCGAAACCGCCCGCATCCCAGCCGCTATTCCGCCGCCTGCTCCGGTCCCTTTCGGATCGAGTGACGCCACGCGGCCTTCGAGCAGTGGTTCGTTCTTTTGCACGGCCTCTAAGAGCGTTGCTCCCACCGCTTCATCCACCTTCGAGTAGGAACCTTTCAGGGCTCCCTTCACTTGCGACACCTGCAGATCCTCCGGCTTGATTACCGTTCCCCGGTCAAGATCCCTGGCCGCCACGACGATGGATTGGCCCGCAAGCTCGGGCGCCTTCGCCCGCAACCGGCCCCCGAACAACCCATAGACCACTCCGGTTGCAACAATCGCGGCTACGAATGCAATCCCAAGCAAGGGAACCATGTTTCTCTTCATCGCGATAACCTTTTACTTTCCTATTACTTTTTTTTGCCACACACAGACACTTGTGGCTCAAAACAGACCAACGGCTGGAGGGACCACTAAAAGTATCGAGTGTTGCCCTAAGGTTCTGACGTTAATCGCCTTAGTCCTCCTCATGGGTTGAGGGCAGGGCCTGTAGAGCTTTGGGCGAGCTTTGGCCGAGCTTTTGCCAGCGAGAATCGCTGGTCCCGGCCGATACGGAATTTGAGGCTCGCTGTATGCAATTGCGGAACGGACTGGTTGCCCTGGCGCTGGTGGCATGCGGAACATCGCCCGCCGCGCAACAGACTGCCGCTCAATCATCCGCCGCGCAATCGCCCGCCGCGCAATCTATGGTTCCGGCCCGCGAGGTGCTAACGAACCAGGCCATTGTTGAACTGGCGGCAGCCGGCTTCACCCGGGACTTCCTGATTGATCTCATCGGGAAGGGCAGCACGCAGTTCGATACCAGCGTCAGTGCATTAGCGGGACTAGCGAAACTGGGCGTTGATGAGAAAATCATTCGCGCCATGTTGAATGTATCTGCTGGTGTCACAGCTATCTCCGCCGGCGACGCCCAGCCTTCGGCGCCGCCAGCAGATCAGGAGGAGCTTTCGCCATCCGCGTCCACACCTCCCAACAGCTGGACCTCGAGGTTGCGGAGCCTCTTTGCAAAATTCGGCATTGGATCCGGGACGCGAGCCTCCGGCCAGGTCACTCCGCGGGCCGGCGCTCGGGACCAGGGCGTAATCGAGATCGAGTCCGTGGACCTTCCGCGAGCCATCCAAGGCCTGGTCTACAACGCCACCATTCGCACAACCGTGAACGGCCAATGTCCCAGCGGGAACGTCGGCCTGTTTTTGGCTGGCGGGTCGCTGCCGCGGGGATTGCGGACCACCGACGACGGACTGGGGGGAGTGCCCATGGAAATCGGCAATTTCAAATTTTCCATTGGGGCGCACAACATGTGCGCATCCACGACCCGGTCATTCCATCTGCTGGTAAC
>DASYNU010000129.1:0-20500 GCA_036008345.1 Bryobacteraceae bacterium | reverse complement strand
GGAGGCGCCGCCGGACTGGCTGTTGCATTTTGGGCGGACCGCTTGCTGCTGATCGCGTTCGAATGGAAAGAGCGCCCCATTAATCTTTCACCCGATTGGCGCGTCCTGGCATTCGGTCTCGGCGTATCGCTCGCAACTGGCCTTCTGGTGGGCCTGCTACCGGCTCTGCAACTGCTCCGAGGTGGGCGCGTCACGCTCAACCAGGAAAGCACAGCGCCGCGCTTGCTCTCTGGAAAAGTGCTGGTGGTGGTTGAGATCGCCCTATCCCTGATGATGGTGGCCGGTGCGGCAGCTTTCGCCCGCAGTTTCCAGAATCTGCGATCGGTACCGGTTGGCTTTTCTCCCGAACACGTCTCTGTGATCCGGCTGGCTTCGGGACAGGATCCAGACGAGGAACGGGCTGCCCCAGTCCGTGAGGCGCTGGGCTTGGTAGATTCGCTACGCCGCGCACCGGGGGTGGAATCGGCTGGGTTGTCGGATTTTGTTGCGTTCAACGATAGCTCCGCCGGCACTATCATGACCACGCCCGGCGTCCCCGTCGATTACAGGCGTGGATTGAACGCGTTGCATGTCGACCAAGGCTACTTCAAGACGCTTCGAATTCATTTGCTCGCCGGGCGGCCCTTCGAACCTCGGGACGACGAACGCGCGCCCAAGGTCGCCATTCTGAACCAGCGGGCAGCGCGGCGCTTCTTCCTGAATCAGAATCCCGTGGGGCACAACATCCTCTTGGGGTCGACCGCGATTCAGACGCAAGTTGTTGGCGTGGTCAATGACACCAAGTCCGGAAGCCTCGCCGACGCTGCTCCGGAAACCATCTACCTTCCCGTGTTGCAAGTCTCCGAGGCCATCTCAGACGACGTTATTGTGCAGATCCGCAGTTCGCTGGGCCCGGCAGTCATCGCGTCCATGCTGCAATCCCGAATTCGCGCCGGGCATCTGCCCGTGACAGTCCAATCCGCGAGCACACTCCAGGACGAAATAGCCGCAACTCTGCACAGCGATCGTCTCCGCATGCAAGCCTCCAGCCTCTTCGGAGCGCTGGCCCTGTTGCTGATCGTCGTTGGCTTATACGGATTGATGGCTTATTCGGTAGTCCGACGGACGCGCGAAATCGGAATTCGTATGGCTGTCGGATCGGCGCCGGTTGGTATCATGCGGCTGGTGCTGAGCGAGAGCCTGCGTCTGGTGCTTTACGGCGTGATGGTCGGTATTCCTGGCGCTGTAGCATTGATGAAAGCCACTTCCAGTATGCTGTTCGGACTCTCTCCTGTAGATCCCGCCAGCCTCGCAACGGCTGCCGTGATTCTGGCGATTACCGGCATCGCCACTAGCGCCGCTCCCGCCTGGCGCGCCGCTCATTTGGATCCCGTAAGTGCGCTGCGCTTGGAATAGCAGCGGCCATCTACTCGGATACCTAGTATTCTGAATTCAATGAAAGCCGTCGCCGTCTTCCCCGGCAAACACGAAGTCCGAGTGATTGATCATCCCGAGCCGCAGCTCAATTCGCCCACCCAAGCCAAGATGCGAATGCTGGATGTCGGGGTCTGCGGTACCGACCGCGAGATTATATCCTTCGAATACGGCACGCCGCCCGATGGATTCGACTACTTGATTCTCGGCCACGAATCGCTGGGCGAAGTGGTGGAGGCTGGACCGCAAGTGTCCAAAGTGAAGCCAGGGGACCTGGTGGTGATGACTGTCCGGCGTCCTTGCCCGCATCCCGAATGCGTCGCATGCCGCGATGGCCGCCAGGATTTCTGCTATACCGGCGATTTTACCGAGCGCGGCATCAAACAGCAGCACGGCTTCATGACTGAATTTGTGATTGAGGAGGAATGCTACCTGAACCCAGTTCCGCGCGAATTGCGGGACGTGGGCGTGCTGGTAGAGCCGCTCACCATTGCGGAGAAATCGCTAGAGCAGCTCTGGCTCATCCAGCAGCGATTGCCCTGGGCCTGTCCCGTCGAGCCTGGCAAACTCCGCGAGCATTGTCATCGAGCTGTTGTTCTGGGAGCGGGGCCGGTAGGGCTGCTCGGCGCAATGGCGTTGCGGATCGCCGGTTTCGATGTTACCGTCTACTCTCGATCGCGCACTCATGATGAGAACAACTCAATTGTCAGCGCCATCGGCGCCCATTACATCGCCGCTGAGACGCACCCGGTGGAAGAGTTAGCCAAAACTGTCGGCAATATCGATGTCGTCTATGAAGCGGTGGGCGCATCGGGCGTGGCTTTCGACGTCATCCAACATCTTGGCCCCAATGGCGTTTTCATCTTCACCGGTGTGCCCGGCAGAAAAGGACCACTGGAAATCGATACGGATTACATCATGCAAGATGTCGTTTTGAAGAATCAGGTGATCCTCGGCAGCGTCAACGCTCCGCCGCACTCTTTCCAGGCGGCCATCCGCGATCTCGGAACGTTCGCCCAAAAATGGCCGGACGCAGTCCGCTCCCTGATCACCGCGCGTTTCCCCATCGAGCAGGCTCTGAAACCGCTTTCGAACGACGCCGGCGGTATCAAGAACGTCGTAACAGTGGGCGTATGAGTCGCGAATTTATCGACGTCTCCATCCCACTCCGAAATGACATGGTTAGCTGGCCGGGTGACGCTCCGTTCCACAGGCTGCAAACTCTGCACATCGCAAACGGCGACATCTGTAATCTCTCGCAAATCTCCACCAGCGCGCACATCGGCACCCATATGGACGCTCCGCGCCATTTCCTGGCCGATGGAAAGGGTATGGAGACCATGCCCATTGAAGCAACCATCGGTCCAGCGCGAGTGATCGCGATTCAAGATCCGGATCTCATTCAAGTGCACGAACTCGAACCTCATCATCTGCAAAAAGGCGAGCGCGTTCTTTTCAAAACCAAGAACTCCGCGCACCACTGGAAAACCCACACGTTCCAGGAAAAGTTCGTACACATCCCGGAGTCCACCGCCAACTACCTGGCGAATTGCGCTGTTCAAACTGTTGGGGTTGACTACCTCTCCGTAGGCGGCTACGAAACCGATAGCTCCGAGACCCACCGGGCACTGCTAGCGGCAGGCATCTGGCTAATCGAAGGCTTAAACCTGGAACACGTCGAGCCAGGCAACTACGAACTGATTTGCCTGCCTCTGCGCATCGTCGGAAGCGACGGCGCCCCAGCACGTGCGGTCCTCCGCAGAACCGAATAACCGAACAACTGAATAACCGAAGCCGCGTTAGCGCGGGTTCGCTAACATCTTCATCCCGTACTTCGTCCGAAGGGTGATTAACGGCAGTGGCTCCACCCGCTGACCCTCCGCCAACCTCAATCTCCACTTCTGCGCCAGTGTCGCAATTATCAGCACGCCTTCCATCCACGCAAATCGCTCGCCGATGCAAACACGCGCGCCGCCGCCGAACGGAAAATAGGAAAACTTCGGACGGGCATCCCGTGCTTCCGGTGTCCAACGCTCGGGATTGTAGCGTTCCGGATCCGGAAACCAGCGTGGATCCCTCTGCATGACATAGGGACTCAAAATGCAGATGGATTTGGCTCCAATGTGGACGCCGCCCAATTCGAACGGGTCTTTCGACATGCGTCCGATGGCCCAGGCCGGCGGATATAGCCGCATGGCTTCGGCGAACACCATCTCGGTGTAGCGTAGTTGCGGCAAATCGGCCATTTGCGGCACGCGGCCTTCGAGCACCGCATCGATTTCCTGATGCAGCCGCGCCTCGCATTCGGGATTCTGCGATAGCAGGTACCAGGTCCAGGTGAGCGCGTTCGCGGTGGTCTCGTGACCGGCCAGAAACAGCGTCAGCGCTTCGTCGCGCACCTGAGTATCCGTCATGCCCGCGCCGTCGGCTTCTTCGTCCTGGGCCAGTAAGAGCATGGAGAGCAGGTCGCCCGTATCTTCTCCGCTTTTGCGCCGCTCGCGGATGAGGCCGTAGATGGTCCGGTCCAATCGATCGCGCGCCTTTTCGAAGCGGCGAATGGAAGGCAGCGGCAGTTTCTCGAGATACTCCGAGAACGGCATCATCAGCATGCGAAACATCTTCAGCACGGTGGTCAACGCTTCACCGATTTCCGGCGCTTCCGATTCCACATCGGCGCTGAATAGCGTTTTGCCCACCACGGCAAGTGTCAGCCGCATCATTTCGTCCGACATCTCGAGCGTGCTTCCGCCTTGCCAGCGCTCGCGCACCCGTATGGCGCAATCGCTCATCACCGCCGCATATCCCGCCAGCCGGTCGCGATGAAAAGCGGGCTGGACCAACCGGCGCTGGCGCAAATGAAACTTGCCTTCACTCGTCAGCAAGCCCTCGCCGAACAGTATCCGGGCGCGTTGCAGAGCGCGGCTCTTGGTGAAATTAGCTTGATTTGTTACCAGAATGTCCCGCACGAAATCGGGATGGTTTATCAGATAGGCGTGATACGAGCCCAGCCGAAAATACGGAAGATCGCCATATTTCTTGGCGGTCTCGCATAGAAATTCGATCGGCCGGGCACGGAATGAGGGCAGGCTGCCGAAAATGGGAAAATTCCTCGGCCCTCGAGGTTTTTGCACAGTGAGCTGCAACTTCCAGTCTAACCGGTCGCTTACGCTCGCGGCTCGGTAACGCTCTCGAAACACGCCACATTCTTTCCGAACCGCGACCGTAAGGGAGCCGGTGCTTGGGCTGGCTGCTAGACTAGCTATACTGATGCGCCGGTGTGCATTCCTTTGCCTTGCGGCAGCCGTTTGGATGCTTGCGGCTCCCAACCCCGTTCGCTTTCTGCGATCGGCCGACGTTCAATCAATCGCCGCCGAGCTTGCCGCGGGAGCAGACAAGCTGCCCGATTTTACGGATTCCGCCGACTGGGACGCCTGGATTCGCGAACGTGACGCGGTGATCCGTGGCCGCATTGATCACGGCATTGAAGATTCCCTCAGCGAGCTAATTCTTTTCGGGACATCCTTTCCCGGACCTCCCAAGTTGGCGTCAGCGGCTGATGCCGTGAACCCCGCCGGCGACCTGACCGCCAACGCCCGCGCGCGCCAGGATGCATTCATCCACGCCATCGATCAACTCGATAGCGACCGGTTTCGCACGGTGCTCGAATTTCTGCGCCGCCAGCGCGTCACCGAGGATGAACTGCCCGCCTTCCTCGCAGGGATTGTGCGCCGCTTCGCGTTGGAAGAAGCCGGCCTGAAGAAGAAGCAGGCTCGCGCAGACGTGGGCGTGTCCCCGGAAACGTCGCTGCTCATCAACTACGCCGTCGAAGAAACGCTACGCTCTTTGAAAACCAGCCACGCTCTTCCCGGCCACATCCAACGCATCGCGGTGATTGGTCCCGGCCTCGATCTGGCGGGCGATCCCGACGTCAATGATTTCTGTCCTCCGCAATCCATCCAGCCTTTTGCGGTGCTCGAAGCCGTGCTCCGGCTGGGCGCTGCGACACCCGCCGATATCCAAATCACGGCTGTGGATTTCAATCCGCTAGTAGTCTCTCACCTCCGGAGTTCGGTGGTGAAGGCTCAAGCCGGCCGCGGCTACATGCTCCAGCTCCCGCGTATGGCCGGCTGGAATGCCGCGGCGGTCTCCTACTGGCAACATTTTGGAGAAACCATCGCCACACCCGCTGCAGCTCTCCCAGCTCCTTCCGGCATCGAGCTGCGAGCCGTCGCAGTGAAACCTCAGCTCACCGCCCGCATGACAGTGGATGATCTGAATGTCGTCACGCAAACGCTCGACACCGTTCCAGGCCAGGGATTCGATCTGATAGTGGCCACCAATCTGTTCGCTTACTACACGCGTGTCGAGCAGACCCTGGCCCTCTCAAGCATCGCGCGCATGCTCGGGAGTGGTGGAATCTTGATCTCGAATGGAATCTCGTCAGCGGTCAAGCTTCAGGAGTTCGACAACCTGGGCGCGCACCACACATCTTATTCGGATTCCGACAGCGGTGACGACCTGGTGACCTACAAGCGCCACTAAACAGCCCGTGTCAAAAGCCCTGGCAGGCTGACGTGGCGCAGGCGCTTTCGCCTGCGAACCCGGCGTTACCGGACTTTTGACACGGGCAGCTAAGCGCTACACCGGATGGCACTCGATCACCGAATGCGTTTCCGTTGGGATCACGCGAGTCAGTGAGAAGCCTGTTCGAGCTAACAGTGCGCGAAACTCCGCTTCACTGCGTTCGCGTCCGCCGAGCACCAGCATCAACAGCTCCATAAGACCGGCTGGCTGTGAGGACGAATCAACTGTGCTCTCGCACAACAGCAGCGTACCGCCGGGGCGGATGGCGCGGCGCGTGTTGCGCAGAATCTTGGCGGCATCATCGTCCGGCCAATCGTGTATGATGCCTTTCATCAAATATGCGTCGGCACCCTCGGGGACGGATTCAAAAAAATTGCCCCCCACGATCTGACAGCGTTCCGCGATTTCGCCTTTCAAAATGCTGGAAGCCCCGGCTACTACCGAGGGCTGATCGAAGAGGACCCCGTGAAGCCGCGGCGTAGCTTCAAGAATGCCGCGCAGCAGTACGCCTTCTCCGCCTCCCACATCCACTAATCGCTCGAAGCTGGAGAAGTCATAAGCGGCCGGTAGCGCCCGGCTGCTCCATTGGGTGCCCTGGGTCATGACAGCATTGAACAGTGCCGCGTCCTCCGCATGCGAAGCCAGGTAATCGAAGAAGCGCTCGCCAAAGATGCGCTCGAACGCAGGCGTCCCAGTGCGCACCGATTCGTACAGCTCCCCAAGCGGACGCCAGAGAAAAGGTGCGGTTAAGAACATGGTGAAATCGCGTTGCGATTGAGGCTGATCCGTGCGCAGTGCGTCTGTGAATGGCGTGTTGCGGAAACGGCCGTCGGACGTGGGCTCGAACATTCCAAGCGTAGCGAGCGCGCGCAGTAGACGCTCCAACGTGGGCGCGTGCGCGCCGCATTCAGACGCCAGTTCAGCGGCCGTTTTGGGGCCCGGCCCAAGCAAGTCAGGAATGCGCAGCTTGGCCGCGGTATACATGGCCTGTGCGGCAATAACTCCGGGCCAGATGAATTCACTGGGATTAGTGGGCATGCGCGATACTCCGCAATTCGACAACAAACGGGTGCTTCGCAAAGAACGCACCGTAGCTAGCTTCGGCGCATCGCAAGCCTTCGAGCGCAGTGTCGGACGCCGCCTGTTCCCGATGCGAAACACCCAGCAGTTTAGCCAGCCTCAAATAGATCTCCACGCGCTCGGCTGGTTGCCGAGGCAGCTGTTTCTCGCTGGTTTCCAATGCCGTGCGGAAATGCTTCTCGGCGGCGCCCTGCGAACCGGCGTTTGCCTCGACGATTCCGGATAACAGATGGAACCGAAGCTGTTCCGTTGGCGCAGTGGAATCCGCCCGCACTTGCTCGCTCACCTTTTCGAAGCGTGCCAAGGCCTGTGGCTTGCCCGCGAGTGCTTCGTTCGCGGCGAGCTCGATCTCCAGCGTGCCGCTGCTACCCATATACGCTGTCGGCCGCTGATTCAGCAGATCTAGCGCATCTTCAAGCCAGCGCATAGCCTCGGCGTAGTCTCCGCGTATCCTCGCGCCCACGGCCAGCGAGTCCAGCGTTGGCAGGATCTCGATCGGTGGACCGGGTTCCGCGCGCAGTATCCGCTCCGCTTCCCGCAGCAGCCGTTCGCCTTCCGTTAAGTCGCCCTGTTTCAGACGCAACCCTCCAATGCGGGTGTTATTGAGCGCGGGAAACAGCTTCGCCTGAGAGGCGTCCGTTGGGCCATGCGCGCTGGCTTCCCGGAAAAGCTTCTCGGCCTCGTCCAGCGGTGCGCCGCTCTTCACCGCCATGAACGCTGTATTGTTGATGACCGAGCCGAGGCTCAAATCCGCCCCGTACACTTTGGCTAACGCCATTGCTTCACGGCAGGCCGCCAGCGCCTGCGTGTAGTGCCCCTGAAAGGAACATGCATTGCACAAACCAAGCTCAAGATCGCCCGCCTTACGCGAAGATGCCGCACCGGATCGCCGAAGCACGTCCAGGCCCTGCCTTATGAGTGCTTCGCCCTTCACCGGATTTCCCAGAATCGCGTAAGTGGTTCCCAGCGTTCCAAGCAAATCCGCCTCGGCCGCAGGATCGTTCGCCAGCTCTCGCGGGACTCGCTCCGCGGCGTTATCCAGAATGTCGTTGAACTGGATGGCGTGGCTCTGCCCGCGCAACGGGCTGGTCCAGGTAGAACTGGCGGATAGAAAAGTATTTTTGGCAAATTCGCTGACACGTTGCGCGCGTGCAGCTTGCTCGCGAGCCTGCGCGGCTTCATGCAGAGAAAAGATCGTCAATCCGGCTAATACCAAGACAGCAGCCGACGCGGCAGACACAGCCAGCCAATTCCGGGTCACGAACTTGCGAGCCGCATACCAGGCTGTCTGTGGGCGCGCCAGAATCGGACGGCCCTCGCGATATCGCTCCAGATCGTCGGCTACCTGCCGCACTGAGCCATATCGACGCGCGGGTTCATTCTCCAGCATCTTCAGCAGAATGGTGGATAGATCGCCATTCAGCAGCCCGCGCAGATGCTGGAATGCAACTGAGCGGCTCTTGGCCGCTTCCTCCGTGAGGACCGTGGCGGGCGGTGTAGGCGCCACATTTCCGGTGACGCGGTTCAGCTCGCTCAACACTGAATTCGGATCGCCAAACGGCCAGCCCCCGCACAGCAGCTCATAAAGAACCACTCCCAACGAGTAGATGTCGGTAGCGATGTTCAGACGTTCGCCCTTCAATTGTTCCGGACTGGCGTAGCGTGGAGTAAGCATGCGCACGCGCGTCAGCGTGATGTCGCTCTGTTGCGCTAATAGCGAGGCCGTGCCGAAATCCAGCAGCTTCACCGTGCCTTCGGAGTTTACTAAGATATTCGCCGGCTTCAGATCGCGATGTACGATCAGGTTGCGGTGCGCATAGTCCACCGCTTCCAGCACCTGTAGGAAGAGACCGATGCGCGCGTCCACCTCCAGCTTGCGCGAGTCCGCGTAACGGTCTAGCGGCTCCCCTTCCACGTATTCGGTGATCAAGTACGGATCGCCGGCCGAGGAAACGCCGCCGTCCAGCAGCCGCGTAATGTTGTTGTGGTTCAAGGTAGCCAACAACTGGCGCTCGATTTCAAATCGTCTGAGGAACTCCGGTCCGCCCAGGTGCGCAGCCATGATCTTCAAGGCGACGGATTGTTCAAACTGGCCATCCGCCCGCTCTGCCCGGTATACCGTGCTGGTGCCTCCGCGCCCCAGCAGTTCCACCGCCCGATACGCTCCGAATTTGGCGGCGGGAACGGCCGGCGGAGGGATGGGGGGAATCGCTGCGGCATTCCGCATCTCCGCATTCGATTCCAGCATAGACGCCACTTCTTCGAGCAGGCTGGGGTCGCCCTGACAACGCGACTCGAGCCACAGCTGCCGGTCGTCGCCAGGCGGCAGGGAGCGGGCTTCGTGAAACACAGCTTCCACTTCATCGATTCGCGCCATGGAAACCTTTTATCCGCCGCCGGGTGCTGGCTGCGATAGCCGGCGGTACAACCAAGTTTTAGCGAATTCCAGATCGCGGTCGATGGTCGCGCGGGAAACATCCAGAAGTTGGGCCGTTTCCTCATTGGTGCAGCCCAGGAAGAATCGCAGCTCGAGCACCCGCACTTTGCGTTCCTCGAGAGCTTCCAGTTGATCCAGAGCCACATCCAGCGCCAGCATATCGTCGCTGGATGCATCGATCCAGGCCATTTCCTCGTGCAACGGAACTCGGGCGGCCGATCCGGGGCGTTTCAGAGCCCGTGTCTGCCGGGCGTGATCGATGAGAATCATCCGCATCAACTGCGCCGCGAAGGTGTAAAAGTGGCGCCTATTGGTTAATTGGACACCCCGTACCTGCGCCAACCGCAGGTATAATTCGTTGACCAATCCGGTGGCTTGCAGAGTGTGGCCGGCAACCTCACGGCGCAGGTAGCCGATGGCGATGGCATGCAGTTCCTCGTAAGCCAGCGACGCCAGGCTCGCCAGGGCCTCGCGGTCGCCCTCTTTCCATCGGTGTAATAGCCGGGTAATCTCTCGTTCAACCGGAACGTCGGGTGGCATGAATCGAAATGCTCAGGGGTTAATAGTATCTTAACGCGATATCTACTGGAGCGCTCGACATAAATGTGGAAGAAAAACTGAACCGCGCCCGGTAGGAAGCGCAAAGGGTGCGGCGCGCACCACCAAACGGACCAGGAACTGGCCCGCGCCGCGCTCCGTTTTGCGCGAGTTCCTTAAGAGCGCTAGCGCAACGCACAACTAGGCGGAAATGGTGGCGTCACTCCCTCCCAGTCGCGGCTCGGCGACGACCGTCTCCAAAGGCCCCACATTCTTGCAAAAAAACAATTGAGGCGTTTCGGAAGCGGCTTCCCGTTATGTGGTCAAGGATATCTATGTCTTTATCAGTTCTTAGCAGATCTATGCTCTTTTGACGTTAGCTGCCGCCAGTCCTCCGGCTCTCGATAAAGTGCGGAGACCCGCTCCGATCAGGCTTCCTCGCAGTATGGTGTCAGCGGAAGAGGCGTTATTTATGCCACGATCGACGGCGGGATCGATTGGCGGAGTACCGGCGACTGTTCAATATTACGGCGCGGCTCCCGTTGAACTGGCCGGCGTGATGCAGTTCAACTGGGACGGCGGTGCCAGTGAGTGTAACCGTCGGAACCGCACAGAGCCCGGCGAACACGACGGTCTCGATCCACTAGGTTTCATGGACTCGAAGCGACTTCGATCGCCCACAGTCCCGAGCCCCAAGTCCCCAGCCCCGGAAGCCTAGCTTTCCTCCTGCATAATCCGCGCGATCTTCGTCACCATGCTGCGCGGACTGACGCGTACGGATAACGCCAGAAACTTATTCATCAAACCCGGAATGACCACTGGTTTTCCCGCCATTAACGCGCGATACCCCGCTTCGGCCACGGTGCGTGCGTCCATCACCTTCATGCGTTTGAACAACCGGGAATTTTCGAGCTTGGTTCGAGCCTGGAATCCAGTCGCGGTTGGCCCGGGGCACAGCGCCGTAACAGTCACGCCTGTCCCTTCCAGCTCATTCCCGATGGCTTCCGAAAAGGAAAGTACGAAGGCTTTGGTGGCGTAATAAATCGCCATCAGTGGACCCGGCTGGAACGCGGCTGTGGAGGCTACATTCAGGATCTTGCCGCTTTTCGATGCCACCATCCCGGGCAGGTACAGCTTGGTCAGCGCCACCAGCGCCGTCATGTTGAGCTGCATCATCCCGGCCTCTTCCTCCGGCGGATTCCCGAGGAACGGACCGTACACACCATAGCCTGCGTTGTTCACCAGCACATCTACTTTGGGAACTTCCCGAAAAACGCCCTCCGCCGCGCCTACCAGGGCCAAGTCTTTGGCGAGCACCTGAACGGGCGTGGGCTTTAGTTCCGCGGCAATCTCGACCAGACGGTCGCGGCTGCGCGCGATTAACACCAACGCGTAACCATTTTCAGCAAATACGCGCGCCAGTTCCAGTCCGATTCCACCCGAAGCGCCGGTGATCAACGCAGTGGGCATAGCATCACTATAGCTTGTGCCTCGGCGGAACGGCCTTCGCCCACTGGCCCCACTTTCTCGGCCGTTTTGAACTTCACCGAAACTTGGCCAAGCTCAAGACCCAAAGTCTCGGCCAGTTTCTCGCGAATCGACGTTCGGAAATCCTTCAGTTTGGGACGCTCCAGGATCACGGTCGAGTCCACATTCACGATGGAAAAGCCTTTTTCAGCCGCCAGGTCTCGAGCGTGCCGTAGAAACTTAAGGCTATCCGCGCCCTTCCAGCGCGGGTCCGTGTCGGGAAAGTGCATTCCGATATCGCCCAGCGCGGCCGCTCCCAACAATGCGTCGGTGATGGCGTGCGAAAGTACGTCGGCATCGGAGTGTCCTTCCAGACCGAATTCGGACGGAATCGCGATACCGCCCAGGATCAACGGCCGGCCGGCGACGATGCGATGAACATCCCAACCCTGGCCCACTCGCAAATCGCTCAAGACGATTCCCGAGGTGCCAGTTCCTCGGCCAGAAATAGCTTGGCGAGATCCATGTCGGAAAGCTTGGTGATCTTGATATTGCGGTCGCTTCCTGGAACCACGCTGACTTCCACCTGATCCAGCCGCTCCACCAGGCTGGATTCATCGGTGCCCGCGAACCCGTCTTCACGCGCCTTTTGGAATGCCTGCTTCAACAAATCGAAGCGGAAAACCTGCGGCGTCTGCGCCAGCACCAGCCGTTCGCGCGGTATGGTCTGCCGGATTTTATTCTTGTGGACCTGCTTCACCGTGTCCACCGGGACGATGCCGACAATGGCGCCGCCGCACTCCGCCGCCTCCGCGAACACGCTCGACAGGGTGGAGAGCTCAATGAATGGCCGTACGGCATCGTGCACCGCCACCAGGTCCGTGTCGTCGCCGAGCGTTGCCAAAGCATGCTCCACGGATTCCTGCCGGCTGTCGCCGCCTTCCACCAACCGCACCGGCTTGCCGAAGTTTTCCTTCCCTAGCAACTCCCCCACCCATTCCAAGTCTTCAGCGCGCAAAGCCACCACAATTTCCTTCACGGCGGGCGAGGAAGCAAACTTCCGGATGGTGTGCAAAAGTATGGGCGAGCCGTCCAGCAGCATGAACTGCTTACGGCTGGTACCGGCCTTCTCTGGAACACTGCGTCCCATGCGGGTTCCAAGGCCAGCGGCTGGAAGGATTACAGAAACGTTCATTTCAGCGCTCTTCTAACCGGCTCCGACACCCGAGCCACGAGCTTCGGCGGTGTGCGTTCCCGTGGATTGATCCCGCTGCCCGCTGCCGTGCCGATCCGAATGACTTTTGTCATGAACCGTGTGCACGCGCTCGTCGAACCTTCCAAAAATCATTTTACCGGCGGTGGTCTGCAGCACGCTAGTGACTGCAATGTCTATGGTTCGCGAGATCATCTTCTTGGCGTTGTCCACCACCACCATGGTCCCGTCATCCAGATACGCCACGCCCTGGTTGTACTCTTTGCCTTCCTTCAAAATGAAGACGCGCATGATTTCACCGGGCAGCACCACCGGTTTCAGCGCATTGGCCAGCTCGTTAATATTCAAAACTTCCACGCCATGCAGTTGCGCCACTTTGTTCAAGTTAAAATCGTTGGTAACGATCTTGCAGTTATACACCTTGGCCAGTTCGATCAGCTTCATGTCCACTTCGTGAACATTGGGGAAATCGTCTTCTAGGATCTGGATGTTGAGCTGCGTCATCTTCTGCACCCGTTGCAGGACGTCCAGGCCGCGGCGGCCCCGATTGCGCTTCAGGGAATCGGCCGAGTCAGCCACCAGTTGAAGTTCCCGCAGCACGAATTGAGGGATCACCAGCGTCCCATCCAGAAATCCAGTTTCCACGATGTCCGCGATCCGGCCGTCGATGATGACGCTGGTATCCAGAATCTTGAAGGACTGGCTGGAGGTCTGCTCGCCGCCGAACAATCCACCCAGCGCGCCCAGGTTGAGCATGTCGCCTTTGCTCGCCCCGACGGCCAAGCCGACGTATCCCATCCAAAGCAGTACTAAGAGTTCCACAAAGGCGAGCGTGGACGAATTGCCTGGAATGGCCCGGCCCAGGATCAACGAGATCAGAAAAGCTCCTATGATTCCAAGAAGCGATCCAAAGGCCGCCCCAATCAGGCGCTTCAGTGTAGTTTTCCGAACCTGGATTTCGAACAAAACAATAACTATTCCAAAAGCCAGGCCGGCGGCTGCTGCAAAATATTCCGGAAGATCGAAAGGGCGCAAGTACCAGGCGCACCCAGCCAGCAGCAGGATAAAGAGGACGCGGATAACCAGCACGCTATTCACTTACACCACCCCCCACCGAGCGGATTGTCTGCTTGAACGCCGCCAGATGAAATTAGGTTACAAATGTGTGCCATTGAGTATAGCACTGATGGGCGGGAAGTTACAGACGAGGAGAAAAAAGGATAGCTAACCGGTAAGTCGGAGGGAGGGGAGGTTTAGAGAGCCTTGGCGAGTTCTTCGGCGAATGCGCTGGCGGGGCCTTGCGGTCCGTTCTGATTGCCCGGACGCTTGTGTTTCCGGCCACCACGCTCCCGCCGTGGACCGGTTGGCGTTCGATTCACCGGGCCAGGGGGGCCGGCTCCAGGTCCCTTTGATTTCGGCGGCTGGGCTTGATTAGCACGCAGCAGCCGGTCTTCCAGTGGCGCGCGATCGAAGCGGCGGATGATGGAGTTCATCTCTTCCGCGTTCGGAGTATCAATGAACGCGAATCCCTTCGATTCCTGCGTCTCGGGGTTGCGAATTACTTTGACGTCGTCGTAAACGAGGTTTTCTGCGTTGAGCCAGGACTTTATATCGTCCTTGGTAACCCAGACAGGCAAATTTCCGAGGAAAACTGTGAAGCTCATTCTGGCGTGTCGATACTCCGTGTTAGGGGATTTGGCAAGACAGCTTCCGGATGCAATCCATGAAGCTACTTTATCGTAGCACACGCCCGACCACTCGGTAAACAAAAAGTTTTGCGTAACCCAATGTTTACGCAGGAGAATTAGTACCGATGGCCCAGTGACCCAACATTTTTGGCGGCTGGAACACAAAGCCATGGGTTTCTCCAGCACCGCTTATCGCGGGATTGGGTTCGTTTTGAAAAAGACTTTCCTGCCGACTCGGCCCAGCGTCGGGAGGGCGGGATTGGGTTCGTTCCTTCATTTTTCGATGAGGCGCCGGCCATTTTTCTTACACGGGTTTGTCTGCGTTTCCTATTTAGTCTAGCGCAGGGGAGTCAGCCAGCCGTGGAATTGAGGAGTGAAGCTGTTGAGGCGGTTACTAATCCTCTGTTGTGAATGAGCCCTGCCGGCCCCGACTAAGCCAGGTTGGTCTCATTCGCTTTTCTTCACCGACTCCAACCGCTTGATCATGTCGTCCGCCCAATTCTGACCTTCCAGAAACCCGATCTGCGTCCAACGCCAGACTCCCATCGGATCCACCACCCAGTTTTGGGGAATGCCGTTGACGTCGAGTATTCCTGTCGCGAAACTGTAGGCCGGCAAGACGGGGAACGTATAGCCTTTCTGCTTGAGGAACGGTCCCACCGCGCCCAAGTCTTCGTCTACGTTAAAGGTAAGAATCTGAAAATCGGGGCGATCCTTCATTTGGTCGTAGAGCTTCTGGAGATGCGGGAGTTCGGCGTTGCAGGGACCGCACCAGGTGGCCCATAGGTTAATCAGAATGGATTTGCCTTCCAACTTGGCCAGCTTCCAGGTCTTACCCGAAAGGTCGGCCAGCTCAAACGCCGGTAATTGCAACTTCGGCTTTTCCCAACGGCCCTGCGCGAGAACCTCGGGACCGGCGGCAGGCGGTTTGCTCCAAATGGCCCAGGCGGTTTCGGTACCGCCGATGTCCTTCCAAAGTGTGCGGGCTTCGTCGGTGAGATTGTCGACCAGCCGGCCGCGCGCCGGCGACGGCAGAGTAACGCGAGTGTGCAAGGCCAGTTGATAATAGGTCAGACCGTCGGCCTTGCGATTATCGAGCGCCGCCAGGCGGGCGCGATTCAGCCAATAATCGGACAGGCGTTCTTTGGCTTTTGGCGGCGGTCGCTCGATAGAGGCACGCAAGGCTTGCGCCTCTTCAGGCTGTCCCGCCAGACGCGCTGCGCGAAGCATTTTCCCCTCGAAATCCTGCCGGTCGTAGGCCGCCTCACTTTCGGCATCTTCCTGCTGCTGCGCGGAGCGATTGTCGTTGGCAGCGTCGCGCGCCTGTTCCTTGGCGAGCAACGGCTGAGCCTGGTGCAGTAGCTCAAGCGCCCGCTTCGGTTGCCATTTGTGATCAATCAGAAATCCGGCCGCGTTAAGGTAATACCAGGACGCCGGAGAATCGTAGAGTACATGCGTTTGGAGATAGCGGTCCAGCGCTTCCATGCCTTCCTTTTCCGAGATCGTATCGTCCTCACGAATCGCGCTAAACCAGGCATCCCCACGCGAAAAATAGGGTGCGCCAGGGTAGTCTCGGATCCAGCCCTTTACCGCCTCCTTGTATGCCTGATTGTAGGTGGGCCAGGCTGGATCCAGGGGGTCTTCCGGCTTTTTGTGGGTTTTATCCCAGCGCTCATGAAGGATGTGGGGGAGGAATTGCGAATTAGGAAACTCTTTCAGGATACGGTCGTCAAACGCTGCAATCGCTTCTTCAGACGCTCCGCTCTGCTTGTACGCTCGCCTGAGAGACTCCATCCACAATACATTGGATTGAGGATCCAGTTTTTCCAGGCGCTTGACGTCCGCGACGACTTGCTGGCGCAGGGCCGGATGTTCTTGAGGTGGGTGCATTCGGAACTCGAGTCCCCATAAAACTTCGTATCGCCCGAGATGATCGAGGTCGGTTTCCTTCTCGAGACGCGAGCGTAGCGCGACAGCGACGCGCGCTCGAAGCGCTGGATCACCAAACTTGCCAAGCAAACGATGAGCCACGCGGTCGCCCGAATTGGGACAGTCCGAGAAAAACGCGGCGACGTATTCAGCGGCCTTCTTTTTGTCGGCTCGCTGGCCGGCCGAATAGATTTGCGCGAGCTCAAAATTGGGCCACGCGAAATCAGGAGCTTTGGCTTTTGCCGCATCGAGCAGGCGGATGCTCTCCGGAGTGTCAGTCTCGAACAGGGCCACGCCGGCCACATACAAAGCCAACGGATCTTCCGGATGCGCGGCAGCCTGTTGGCGCAAGCGGGATTGGAGGGCTGGAAACTGATCCGGGGCGTCCCAGCGGACAAAGTCGATGAGCCGGGTGTACGGCTCCGATTCCCGGGGATACCTGGCGACCAAATCTTCGAGCACTTCATGCTGTAGAGCGACCAGATCGGCATGCTTGAGGCTCTGCCGAACCGTGAAATTTAGCTTTTCCTTAAGTACCTGGCGCACCTCCGGACGGGGTTCGCAGCCTGGCAAGGATTGCTGGCCGAAGCCAACTCCGGCCGGCAAGAACGCTGCAAGCAGATATGCCGCCGGTCTAACGAACATTACAACCCGCTTTCCGTCTTCTTCACGGACTCCAAGCGCTGGATCATGCTGTCGATCCAGTCCGGTTCTCCACCGAAGCCTATCTGCGTCCAGCGCCATGTGCCTACCGGGTCCACTACCCAGTTTTGCGGAATCGCGTAACCATCCAGTAAGTTAACAACCAAGCTATAGGCCGGCAGCACCGGGAACGTGTAGCCTTTCTCCTTCATGAAGGGTTCCACCAAGCCCAGATCCTCGTCGAGATTGAAGGTCAGCACCTGGAAATCCGGACGGTCCTTTACCTTTTCGTAGAGCTTCTGGAAATGCGGGAGCTCCGCGTTGCAGGGCCCGCACCAGGTGGCCCACAAGTTGATCAGGACCGTCTTTCCTTCCAGCGTCTTCAGCTTCCAGGTTTTGCCGGAGAGATCCGCCAGTTCAAACTGAGGAATCGGCTTCTTCGGCTTTTCCCAGCGGCCCTCGGCCAGTTCCGCGGGTTTGGCGGCCGGTGGCTGGCTCCAAACGGCCCACGCTACTTCCGTGCCTCCTATATCCTTCCATAGAGCGCGTGCCTCGTCGGTGAGGTTATCCTCCAGCTTGCCATGCCAGGGCGACGGTGGCGTAACGCGAGTCTGCAATGCCAGCTGATAATAAGTCAATCCATCTGCTTTGCGATTTTCGAGCACCGCCAGACGTGCCCGATTCAGCCAGTAATCGGACACGCGCGTCTTGGCCTTGGGCGTTGGACCCTCAATGGGTGCACGCAACGCTTGAGCCTCCGCCGGTTTTCCAGCCAGCTTCGCCGCTCGAAGCATCAAGCCCGCCAGGTTTTGCTGTTCGTAAATGACGTATTTCTCTGCATCCTCCTGCTTGTCAGCGGCCCGGTTGTCGTCCTGCGCTTGCTGCTCAATCTCCTTGGCGACCAGCGGCTGGGCTTTGTGCAACAGGTCCAACGCACGCTTCGGCTCCCATTTATGCTCGATCAGAAACTCGGCCCCGTTGAGGTACGCGGAAGAGTCCGTCTGGTCGTAATCCAGGGATGACTTCAGATAATGGTCCAGGGCGGCGATTCCTTCCTTTTCGGAGATCGTATCGTCGTTGTTGATCTCGTAGAACCAGGAGCTGCGCGAAAGATACGTGACGTCGGTGTAATCGCGGATCCAGCCTTTCAGCGCGTCCCTGTAAATCAAATTGTAGGCAGCCCAAGCCTTGGCGTCTTTCTGATCCTCCGGCTCTTTATGGGCCTTCTTGAAACGCTGGAAGGCTACGTCATAGGCTGCCCGTGAGGTTGGGAACTCCTTCAGGATCTTGTCGTCAAGGGCAGTAAGCTCAGCCTCGGACGCGCCGCTCTGCTTATAGCCTTTTCGCACAAACCCCATCCACTCGCCGTCCGGCTTCGGGTCGAGCGGCTCCACGCGCTTCAAGTCAGCCGCTACTTGCTCGCGGAGCGCGGCATGTTCCTGGGGCGGGCGCGTCCGGAACTCGAGGCCCCACAGAGTTTCGTATTGTTTCAATTCATCCAGATTTGTCTCGGTTGCAAGACGCTTGCGCAGATCGGCGGCCACGCTAGCTTGCAGCGTACTGTCCCCAACCATGGCCAGCAGCCAGTGCGCCTTGCGATCCGTAGAGCCGGGACAAGCAGAGAAGAACTCGGCCAGGTATTCGGCGGCCTTTTTCTTGTCCACCAGCTTGCCGCTCGAATAGATCTCGGCCAGTTGAAGGTTCGGCCAGGCGAAATCCCGAGCCTTGGCTTTCGCGGACTCCACCAGGCGAATGCTCTCCGGAGTATCGGTGTGGAACAGAACCGCGCCTGCCAGATACAACGCCAGCGGGTCGTCCGGGTGTTGCTTAGCCTGCTCCCGGTAACGCGCCTGCAGCGCCGGATAATCGTCGGTGTCGTAATGCACGAAATTGATCAACCGGCGATAAGGTTCCAGCTCCCGCGGATACTTGGCGATCAAATCGTCCAGAACTGCATGCTCGCGGGCCACCCGATCCACATACTTCAGCCTGCCGAGATCTTCGGACCGCAGCTTCTCCTGGAGCACCTGGCGGACTTCCGGCCGGGGTTCGCAACCAGGTAAAGACGATTGGCCGGAGCAGATCCCAGCCAGGGAAAAAACGGCGAAAAAAATCAGGGGAATACGCACCGAGGCACCTCCTCCGTCAACTGACGTCTGAAACGAGCCTTGGTTGGTATTCTACTCCTGATTCGGTTAATTCGTGAATTTAACGGACCGCGCCAGCTTCACTGCGGGATTCTTTAACAGCTCCTCCAGCACGCTGTCCGGCACCGGCTGATCGGTCTGGATCACTGAAACCGCATCCGCTCCGGCATGCCTGCGTCCCAAGGAAAACGTTGCGATGTTGATGCCATTTTTGCCCAGCACGCCGCCCAGAAATCCGATCACTCCCGGCACGTCCTCGTTTTTCAGAAAAACCAGGTTGCCATCCAGCGGCGCTTCGCAATAAATGCCGTCCACCTGGATCAAGCGCGGCTGATCCAGCACCACCGCGCCCTCCACCGCCGTGACGCCGGTATCGGTTTCAAGTTCCAGCCGGACTGAATCCACGTGCGCGGTTCGCTTGTCATGACGTTCCGCTACAATCAGACCGCGGTCCCCCGCGATTTGCATGGCGTTTATGGAATTCGCTTTCCCGGCCATTGAGCGCTGCAGCACTCCCGCCAATCCTGAGTTGCGAACCAGGTGGGTATTCAGCTCCGCGATCTTGCCGAAATACAGCATGCGTACAGTCTTCGGATTTCCGGTAGAAATATTCGAAGCAAACTTGCCCAATCGTTCCGCCAACTGGCTGTAAGGACCCAGAGTCCGGTATTGTTCCGGCGTCAGCGCGGGCATATTCACCGCGTTCAACGCCACGCCTTGCTGCAAATATTCGACGACCTGCTCCGCGATCCGCACTCCCACAATCGCTTGCGCTTCCTCGGTGGACCCTCCAATGTGCGGCGTGCCGATAAAATTGTCCATGGCCAGGATCGGATCGCTCGGCTCCGGCGGCTCCGTCTCGAAGACATCCAATGCAGCGCCGCCCACTTTACCGGACGCTAGAGCCTCTTTGAGAGCCTCTTCGTCGATCAGTTCGCCGCGCGCGCAGTTTATGATCCGCACGCCCTTCTTCATCCGCGCGAAAGCATCGCGCGAAAGCATGCGGTTTGATTCGGGGGTCAGCGCGGTGTGCAGCGTAATGTAGTCGCTGTCGGAGTAGAGAGTGGGCAGCGATACCAGTTCCACGCCCACGTCTTTCGCGGTCTGCGAGTGGACGTAGGGGTCGCTCGCCATAATCTTCATTTCGAACGCCGCCGCGCGTTTTACCACCTCGCGCCCAATGCTGCCCAGGCCGACAATGCCGAGCGTTTTGCCGCGCAGCTCAGTCCCCATGAACTTTCGCTTCTCCCACTTGCCGGCCTTGGTGGATGCGGCGGCCCGTGGAATAGATCGCGCCAGCGACAGCATCAGCGCAATGGTATGCTCCGCCACGGAAACCGCATTTCCGCCCGGCGTATTCATC
>DASYNU010000128.1:0-25272 GCA_036008345.1 Bryobacteraceae bacterium | reverse complement strand
GATTGGGCGCCCTTCTACTACAATCTTTTCGTTGGGAGAATTTCCAGTGAAGCTGCTGAAAGCCGCCGATCCAACTGCCGCGCCGCGAACGCCGGGCAGCGCCTCAATTTGACGAACGGCAGCGTCGGAAAAGCTCAGAATCCGCGCCTCGCTGTTGTATCTGGCCACAGGAAGTTCCACCGTCATCGTAAGCAGTTTTGCCGTATCGAAACCGGGCTGGACAGCGTTCAACAGCAGAAAGCTCCGAATCAATAAACCTGCTCCGGCCAGCAACATAATCGCGAACGTGAACTGCGCCGCCACCAGCAAGCCTCGAGTCCGGTTGATGCCTCGGCCGGCTGATGAGCCGCGTCCGCCCGCAAGCAAGGCCGCTTGCGGATGCTGGCCCGTAATCTGGGAAGCAGGCAGCAAACCGAAGAACAGGCCAGTGAGCAAACAGAGGGTGAAAGTGAAAGCCAGAACTGTTGCGTTAATGGCCACACTATCTGACCGTGGCAGGTCGGTGGGCACCAGCGCGACCAAAGTATGCAGGCCAGCATAAGCGAGCATTACTCCGCCCAGGCCGCCGCCCAGAGACAGCAGGATGTTTTCAGCCGCCAGTTGCCACAGCAATCGCGCTCGACCCGCTCCCAGCGCGGCTCGGACTGCCAGCTCTCGGCTTCGCGTAGCGCCTCGTGCGACCAGTAAACTCGCAATGTTTGAGCAGGCGATGAGCAAAACACAAAGAACCGCGCCCGCTAGAATCCAGAGCGGACGACGCACCTGGGATCCAGCAATCTGCTCAAACAGCGGCGTCACGCGCACGCCCAGGCCGGCATCGGTAGCCGGATATTGGCGGCCGAGTCTTCCGGCGATCATGCTCATCTCGACCCTGGCTTGCTCAATGGATATGCCGGGTTTGAGCCGGCCCAGCGCGCAGAAGGCATCGGCAATCCGGAATTGCGGGCGCTGAAATAGCGGCCATCGCGAATCCGTGCTGAGCGGCAACCAAAGCTGCACAGTTTTATCCGGGAATTGAAAGCTCGGCGGCATCACGCCAATGATGGTGGCGCTTTGGTCGTCGAGCTGAAGCGGACGGCCGATTATCGCCTTATCGCGGCCAAATCGACGTTGCCAGAAGCTGTAGCTAAGGACAACGTGGTTGCCACCTACATCGCGCGAAAAAGTCCGCCCGAGCAGCGGCGCGACGCCCAGCACTTCAAAAAAGTTGGCCGATACCTTGGATCCCTGAATCTTGTCCGATCCGAGCATGACTTGGGAGGCTTCGGGCCGTAGAACGACAGCGAGATCCTGGAAAGCGTGGCTTTGCTCGCGCCAGTCTCGGATAGTGGGGTACGAAGTCCAGTCCCATGCGATATTCCTTGCCGGCACGGTCTTCCACAGAACGCAGAGACGTTCGGAATCGTGATAGGGAAGAGGATCGAGCAGCACCGCTTCAATCACGCTGAAGATCGCCGTATTGGCGCCCATCGCCAGCGCGAGAATAAGCACGGCGGTTATGGTGAATCCCGGGCTCCGGCCGAGAACCCGCATGGCATAGCGAAAATCCTGTACGAATGTCGCCACGTAAGACTAGATTGACATAAGGCGCCTCCAGAAATCTCTGTTTCCTTCCGCCGCAACGAAGTGTGTCACAAGCGCGTCTCTAGAGGCAAGAACCGCTATAACCGTATGATTTTAACTTCATCTCTGCTGGCCCGCGGCGTGCACTGCGGTCTTTAAGGAAAGCCATGCTGATCCTGGCCGCCGCTCTATTATTTGCTCCGCACTACGAAATCACACTCCCGCGGTTCCTCTTCGCCGCCACCGCTTCTCTCCCGGTTTCCGACGCTAAAGGGAATCTTTACTTCATTTCGGATGAGATAGGCCCTTCCGGGAGCCAGCCACAGCGGGTCACGCGTATCGATCCGGATGGCAAGGTGGTCTATCGAGTAATCCCGGTGGTGAACGGAACTTTTTGCCAGAGCAGTCCACTAACCCCAGACTCGGCAGAAAACCTGTATGTGGCCAGCACTTGCTCGGTCGGTGGCGTGGGGGAAATCGTTGTCAGCAAAATCGGTCCTTCCGGGACAATTCTATACACGTTTCCGACGCAGATTTCGAGCACCGTCAGTGTCAACGGGATGACCGTTGGGCCGGACGGCAGTGTTTTTCTGACCGGATCAGCGCTTCCGAACTACTTGGCAACAACGCAGGGGGCCTACGTCTCCTCGCTCCAGGCGGCGCCCCACCCCAACGCTTTCGTCGTGGAAGTGAACGCGGCTGGGACGGCGATCAAGTACGCCACGTTTCTTGACAATGCCCCGCCGACACAGTCGCCCGGAGAGGTTCAGGCATCCGGGGTGGCCATCGCGATAGATTCCAACGGAGAAGCATATGTCACAGGAACGACTGACGACATCGGGTTCCCAACTTCGGAAGGCGCATTCAACCGGAATTGCGATTGCAGCATCGGCTATCCTGTGGCGTTCGTCGTGAGGCTGAATGTCGACGGCAGCAACGTCGACTACTCTACATTCCTGGTACCCCACACCTTGCCTGGTAACCCGCCTCTGCCGCCGCCATCTTCGATCTCTGTCAACTCGGGGTTCCAAGCGACGGTCACGGAGGTTCTTGGCGGCGGGTCCCAATTCAGCACAACCAGGCTCGATCAATACGGGACTCAACTGCTCAGCTACAACCTGGTAACGTTCCAGGTGCAAGGTTTCTTTTCTGTGACTCCAGATGGGCTGGGCAATCTGCTCTTTTCCGGCCAGAACGCCCCCACGAACCTGCCCATTTCAGCGGGAGCGTTCTCCAACGGAACAGCTTTCGTTGCAGAGGTGCGCATCGAAGATGGATCCGTTCTCTACGCCACGCACCTCCCCGCGGGCTCCGCTTCCGGCGGAATATTGCCGGACGGCAGCGGCGGCTTCTTAGTGATTGGAGCGGCTGTGGGCGGACCGATTCCGTCCACTCAGTTCACGCGGCTTGCTCCCGTAAGCTCTTCCACTCCGGCAGTACTCGGTGTAGCTAACGTGGCGGGTCTCGCCGTAAGTCCCGGCTTGGCGCCGGGTGAGGTAGCGAGTATTTATGGAACGGGCCTGGGACCGAGTCCAGGATTGCAAGGTAAGTTCGATAGCAACGGGCGCCTTCCTGAGTCCCTTGGCGGAACAGAAGTGTACTTCAATGGCGTGCGAGCGCCCCTGCTCTACTCGGGCGATCAACAAGTCAATGCGATCGTCCCGTTCTCTGTGAGCGGCCGAACCGTTAGCGTGGTTCTTATCGTGAACGGAAAGGTCAGCAACCAGGCGTATCTGCCCACGCAGACCGCCGACCCTGAAATTTTCAAGGCGAACATTGCGTCTGCGGCTGATGTTGCGTTTGCGGTAAACGAGGACGGGAGCGTCAATTCGGCTCAGAACCCAGCTAAGGGGGGCTCGGTACTGACGCTGTTCGTCAGTGGTGCGGGATTATTGAGTCCGACGCCCGAAGACGGAACTCGTGGCGGACTGGGGCCCCGACTCGTTCTGCCTGTGACGGTTAATGTCTCGTACGCTGTTTCGCTTCAAGAGGGTGTGCCCGCACCAATCTACGCGCAGGGGGAAGTCCGTTACGCAGGCTCGGCGCCGACACTTGCAGCGGGAGTGGTTCAGATCGATGTCCAGTTGCCTGTAGAAGCCTACGTCGGATCTTCGCAGTCAGTTCTGATCTATTTCGGCGACGTCTCCGGCCCCCTAGGTGCGTCAGCGTCGCAGGGTTCGGTTTGGATCGCCAGCACTATGCAAAATCAATAGCTGAGCAGTACTTTTTGGTGGCCCTCAGGCCGACTTAATCTCCGTCCACAACCGGTCCCGCAAACGCTGCGCCGCCGGCTCCGTCGTCTTCGCCCACTCCCCGCGCGCGATTACATCGGGGCCCGGATACAACGTCGGATTGTCCCGGAAGGCCGGCGGTAGAATCTTGCGTGCACCCGCATTCGTCGTTGTCGTGCGTGCGGCCAACGCGTTCGCCGCGGCAATATCCGGACGCAAGAGGAAGTGCAGAAACTTGTGCGCCAACTCCGGCCGCTTGCTTTCCCGCAGAATCACCGCGCAGTCCGGATAAACGGCGTAGCCTTCCTCCGGATACGCGAATCCGATGTCGGGCGAGGAATCCATGGCCTGTTGCGCGGTTGTGTTCCACATGTGCGCGGCCAGCACGTCGCCGCTTACTAATTGATCGCGTACCTCGGCATTGAGATATGCACGCAGCAACGGCTTCTGCCGGATCGCCTCGGCCTGCGCGCGCCGAAGTTCGCCCGGATCACTCGAATTCACCGACAATCCCAGCTTTTTGAGACACGCGCCAATCACGTCGAATGGATCGTCCAGCATGGTCATACGGCGGCGCAGACGCTCGTCCCACATATCGGCCCAGGTCCGGGGCGGGGGATTCAACTTGCGGTTATAAGCGATACCCGCGGCGATTACCATGTAGGGAACCGACCATTTCAGTTCCGGATCCCAATCCGGATGCTGAAAGCGGGGTTCGAGTTGGGCAAGATTGGGAAGCTCCTCGCGATGTACCGGGGTCAGCAGATCGTTCGCCAGCATCGGCTTCACGATGTAGTCGGTGGGGAAAACCACGTCCCAGCCGGAATTGCCGCCCATCACGCGTGCCAGCATTTCCTCATTGCTTTCATAGATGCCGTAACGCACGCGCACGCCGAATTCTGCTTCAAACTTTGGGACCGTATCGGGCGCTATGTAGTCGGACCAATTAAAAATATTCAGCCGGGGCCGCCGACCGCGGCTGCAGGCGGCGAAGCCCGCGGCGCCCATCAGGAAATAGCGGCGGTTCATGTGGCCCGCAGTCTCTCGGAAATTAAAATCAGCGATCCGAATCCCACCACGATCAGCGCCGAGATCGCGTTCACCACCGGATTTACGCCGCGCCGCGCGATGGCGTAAATCACCATGGGGAGCGTTTCCGAATCCACGCCCGCCACCATGCTGGTGATAACGTAATCGTCGAATGAGACGGTAAAGGCCAGCAGCGCGGCCGCGACGATTCCCGGTAAGATGGCCGGCAGCGTTACGTACCGAAAAGCTTCCCATTCATTGGCGCCCAGGTCGAGCGCGGCTTCTTCCAGTTGCGCATCCACGGTGCGAAGCCTCGCCATCACCACAATCACCACGTACGCAATCGAAAACGAGACGTGCGCCAGAATCACTGTGTGCATGCCGAGTTGAATGTGGAGGAATCGGAAAATCCATTGATAGAAAGCCAGCAGCGAAATGCCGCTAACGATCTCCGGCGTCACCAGCGACATGTAGAGTGATCCGGCCAGTACCGGCTGAGACCGCTTCCAGAATCCGTACGCGCACAGCGTGCCTATAATTGTCGCGGCGACAGTAGCAAAAACGGCGATGATCAAGCTGTTCCAGGCGGACTCCTTCAATTGCCCATTCTGAAATGCGGCGCGGTACCAGGCCAGCGAGAAGCCTTGCCAAACCGTGAAGCGCGATGCGTTGAAGCTGAATCCGGCCAGAATCAGCAGCGGCAAATGCAGAAAAAGATACGCGAGCACAGCGTAGATCGCGAGCGGCGCTCGGAGCAGCTTCAAACCATGCTTTGTCAAACCAGCCCACCTTCTTGACGGCGTACGAATACCAACAGCAAGACCAGAACAATCGCCATCAAGGTGAGCGACACAGCTGAGCCGAACGGCCAATCGCGCGCCGTGGTGAATTGATTCTGGATGAGATTGCCGATCATCACCGTCTTGCCGCCGCCTAGCAGGTCTGGCGTCAGATACGCGCCCAGGCATGGGATGAAGACCAGAATCGCCCCGGCCCGAATCCCGGGCGCGGAAAGTGGAATCACAATGCGCGTCAGCGCGACCCAGGGCTTAGCGCCCAGATCCGCCGCGGCTTCCAATAGATTCCGATCCAGCCGTTCCAGCGTGGCGTACAGCGGCAACACCATGAACGGCAGATAACCGTAGGCCAGTCCCAGAATCACGGCGCCGTCGTTATAGAGCAGGGGCAGCGGATTGTGAATCACGCCCAGTTTTTGAAGCGCCGTATTGATCAATCCCGTGTCGCGCAGCAGAAACATCCAGGCGTAGGTGCGGACTAGAAAACTGGTCCAGAACGGAAGAATCACCAGGCTCAGATAAAGATTCTTGCGACTACCTGCGCGCGATATGAAAAGCGCCAGCGGAAAACCGAGCACCAGACAAAGAACGGTAGCCGCGCCGGCGATCCAGAATGAACGCCACAGGATGCCCAGATAAATAGGATCCGCCAGCCGCTGGTAGCTTTCGATGGACCAGGGCCGCGAAATGCCTCCCCAAGTTCCACGAGTGAGGAAGCTGTAAGCCAGGATGATGGCCAGCGGCGCGGCAAACAGCGACAGCATTACGGTCCAGGTTGGCGCCAGGAACCAGGCCCGCAGGCGCTTCATTCGTGGGTCGGCTCATCGCCGGCGAAAGTCAGCTCGTCGTCAGGCTGCCACCAGACGTCCACTGTTTCGCCTTCGCTGAAGCTCTCGCCCAGGCGCGACACTTCGGCGACCACGGTAGGGCCGGAATCCATGCGAGCTTCCACATGAACGCAGTTACCGAGAAAAGTGGACTGCACCACCCGAGCCGGTCTGGACCGCGCTCCCGTGTCGGGCGGTTGCTTGGTTACACGCGTGGCTTCCGGGCGCACACCCACGCCGTTGATCCAATTCACCAATCCCAGGAAGGACGCCACGAATCGCGTTCGCGGCCGCAGGTACAGATCTTCCGGCGTCCCAACTTGCTGTAACTCGCCTCCGCTCATGACACCTAGACGATCTGAAAGCGACAGAGCCTCTTCCTGATCGTGCGTGACGAACAGAAACGTGATGCCAGTCTGGCGTTGGATGTTTTTGAGCTCGGCCCGCACCTGTTTGCGCAGGTTGGGATCCAGCGCCGAAAGCGGCTCATCCAGCAAAAGAACGTCCGGTTCTAGTACCAGGGAGCGCGCTAGCGCCACCCGCTGCCGCTCGCCACCCGAGAGCTGCGACGGAAGCCGCGATTCTTTGCCCGAGAGCTGCACCAGATCCAGCACCTGGCGGACGCGCTGGTCAATATGATTCTCTGCCCGGCGCCGCAGTCCAAACTCGATGTTCTGCTGCACGGTGAGATGCGGAAAGAGGGCGTAATTCTGGAAGACCGTGCTGACGTTGCGCTGGTAAGGCTTCAAATGCTCGATTCCGGCGCCATTCAGCCGGATTTTGCCGGTCGTCGGATCTTCGAAGCCAGCCACCATCCGCAGCGTCGTGGTCTTTCCGCAGCCCGATGGACCGAGCAGCGAAAAGAACTCGCCGCGTCCGACATCGAGCGAAACCGCGTTCACCGCGCGATGCGCCGGATAGTCCTTTGAGACTTCGTCCAGCTCAAGAACTGATTCCATTTTTCAATTGAATATTACAGTACGATGTCCGTGGACGCAAGACTTTTTTCGCTCGAACTCGGTCAGGCCGCGAATGAACGCAAATTAACGCGAATAAACATTTGCGTGCATTCGCGTTCATTCGCGGCCATAATCTCACTTCCCGGCGTTGAACCGCTTCTCAATTTCCGGCCAGTTCACCACGTTCCACCATGCCCCGATATACTCGGGCCGGCGGTTTTGGTACTTCAGATAGTACGCGTGTTCCCACACGTCCAGGCCCATCACCGGAAATTGGCCCTCCATGATCGGTGAATCCTGGTTGGCGGTCGAAATAATCTGCAGACCCTTGCTGCCCTTGATCAGCCAGGCCCAGCCGGAACCGAATCGGCCGGTGGCCGCCGCGTTGAATTTTTCCTTGAACTGGTCGAAACTTCCAAAGGTGCTGTTGATGGCCTGCGCGACGTTGCCAATCGGATTGCCACCGGCATTCGGGGCCAAAATCTGCCAGAACATGCTGTGATTGACGTGGCCGCCGCCGTTGTTGCGGACCGCTGTCTGGATCTGCTCCGGCAGGATAGAGCAATTGTCCGCCAACAGAGCCTCAATGGGTTTGTCCTGTAGGGCGGGGGCCTGCTCCAGCGCTTTGTTCAGATTGGTGACATAGGCGCCATGATGTTTGTCGTGATGGATCTCCATGGTCAGCTTGTCGATGTACGGTTCCAGCGCGTCAAACGCGTAGGGCAGTGGGGGTACTGTAAAAGCCATAGTGGTCTCCTCTTCAGTCTGTATTTTTACCCGGCGAATCCGCCGGCTTTTTCAAAAGCGTCGGCCAGACGGAACATGCCCGGCTCGTCAAAATGTCTGGTTAGAATCTGCATGCCCACCGGCAGGCCGGCAGCGGTTTTCCCGCAGGGCACGCTCATGCATGGGATGCCCGCCAGATCGCCCGTAATGGTGTAAATGTCGGAAAGATACATGGCGAGCGGATCGTCGATCTTCTCTCCGATCTTGAATGCCGGGACCGGCGACACCGGCGCGACAATGGCATCCACCTCAGCAAATGCCTGGTGAAAATCCTCCGCGATCAATGCTCGAACCTTTTGCGCCTTCAAATAATAGGCATCGTAGTAGCCGTGGCTCAGAACGTAGGTCCCCAGCATGATGCGCCGCTTGCACTCCGCGCCGAATCCCGCGCCGCGCGTGGAGCGATACATGTCACTCAAAGTTTCCGCTTCTGCGCGCGTGGTATAGCGGACGCCGTCGTATCGCGCCAGATTGGAGCTGGCTTCCGCGGTTGCGATGATGTAGTAGCACGCGACAGCGTACTTCGTGGCGGGTAAACTGATTTCGCGAACCTCGCAGCCCAGCTTCTTGAGCAGCGCGACGCCCTTGGCAATCAAGTCGCCCGTCTCGCTCGACAAGCCTTCGAAATATTCGCGCGGCAAGCCAATGCGGGTGCCTTTTACGTTGCCGTCCAGTGCCGCCAGATAATCCGGCAGCGGGGCGAAGGCCGAAGTGGAATCGTTCTCATCGCGGCCGGCGATGCTTTGCAGCACAAGCGCCGCGTCTTTTACCGTGCGGGCCAGCGGACCGATGTGATCGAGAGAGCTGGCAAACGCAACCAGGCCGTAACGCGAAACCCGGCCGTAAGTCGGCGTTACGCCCACTACGCCACAGAAGGACGCCGGCTGCCGGACAGATCCGCCAGTATCTGAGCCGAGCGCTACCACCGCCGTTCCTTGCGCCACTACCGCCGCCGAACCACCACTGGACCCTCCCGGCACGCGATCCGGCGCCAGCGGATTCTTCACCGGTCCGAAGGCGGAATTTTCGTTCGAGGATCCCATCGCGAATTCGTCGCAATTGGTTTTTCCAAGAATAATACCGCCGGCCTGTTCCAGACGTATCACTGCGGTTGCGTCGTAGGGCGGGATGTAGCGTTCCAGCAGCCGCGATCCACACGTGGTCCGAACTCCTTTGGTGACGATTACATCCTTGACGGCTACCGGTACTCCGGCCAGAACTCCTGGATCTTCTCCGGCGGCTAGTTTCCGGTCCACGCGTTCGGCTGCCGCGAGCGCCCGCTCCGGCGAGAAATGCAGGTAGGCATTTGTTTTCGGATTCTCCGTTCGGGCCAGATCGAGGGCGGACCGCGCAAGCTCCACGGCGCTGAATTCGCGCGCGGCCAATCCCTTGCGTACTTGATCGATAGTGAAAGATGTGATGCCCGATGAGATCGCGCTCATCGTTCAATCACCTTGGGCACCTTGAAATACCCGGCGCCGGCCAGCGGCGCATTGGCCAGCGCAGTCGCATTGTCCAGGCAGGGGCTCTCTACATCTTCCCGCAGCGTGGCGTTCTCCCCCGCATCGTATAAAACTTGCGCCATGGGCTGCACGTTAGACGTGTCGAGCTCGTTCAAGGTATCAATGTGGGTCAGAATTTCGTCCAGATCTTTCGAAAGCCGGACGATCTCCTCACCAGTCAGCTTGAGATTCGCGAGGTCCGCGACATAGCGAACTTCCTTCTCGGTGATCTTCACGCCGACGCCTTTTTCCTCGCCTGCTTATATACGATGCGCATGCCCGGATCGTCGATTCGCTCGGCTTCATCGTCCACCGGCGTTTCCCTGAGCCGCAGCGCAGGCTGGGGAGGGCGTCTCAGGGTGGTTGACACGCGAAACTCGACATCCTGCACGATACCGCTACCCAGAATCTCTGACAATTTCGCGAGAATCTGAAAGCGCAGATGGAACAGATTCTTCCGCCAGATGGCGTCCTCCACCTCTACGATCAGTTTATCGCGCACCAGCGATTTCGCCGACGCATGCGACGCGATGCGTTTGCCCACCGCGGCAGGCCATGCTGCCCGAGCCAGTTCTTCGGTGGAGATGGCGTCCGAGAGTTTCAATCTGGCAAGTGACTTGGCGACGCGTTCCATGGGACGAACTCAATTTTAGCACCCGGCGTGGGAGATTCAGCATTCGTGAACGCCAAGTTTTGAATCCTCGACCCGGCTGCTGCCGCTCAGGAACCGGTCAATAATGTTCGCAATCTGACAGGCGGTCTTAATGCGTTCGCGCCTTGCCATAGGCCCACGCTTGCCTGTCATTCACTCGATCGGGTTTTTCTTAACTTTCGGACAAAGGCCGTGACGTCGCTAAGATCCTTACGGTCCTTCCAAACGCCAAACGCCTTTGCCGCAGACAATTTGGACCGTTGTTGTGATGAGTCCTTGTCTACGGCGCGTCGTCTGGAAACTTTAGCCTGCATATAGTTCATGGTATACATTCAGCGAGCATGCCGTCGGGACCAATCGTCATCGCCGGCGCCGGGATCATCGGCGCGTCTATCGGGTACCATCTCGCGAAGCGCGGCGCAGCAGTTACGATCCTGGACGCGGCCCCTCCCGGATCCGGCGCAACCGGAAAGTCTCTTGGCTGGATCAACGCCACATTTTCAAAGCGGCCTCGCGCGTACTTCGACCTGAATCTCGCCGGCATCGCGGCGTGGCGCCGTCTCCAACGGGAACTGGATGACGAACTAAAGGTTCAATGGGGCGGGAGTGTAGCTTGGTTTCCACCGGGACCGGATGCTGACGAATTACGCGCCAACGTTCGCAACCATCAGGAATGGGGTTACCCGGTGCACTCGCTTTCCGAAGCCGAGCTACATGGATTGTTGCCGCAAGTAACGCCAGATGAGTTCGGCGTTGCCTGCCACAGCGAACCGGAGGGCGCGGTAGATCCTCTGGAAGCTCTGACCACTCTCCTTGCAAAAGCCCGTCAATGCGGTGCACATGTTCGATTTCCGTGCCGGGTGACCGGCATCCACCTTTCAGGAAACCGGGTGAAAAGCATACAGACTACCGATGGGCCGCTCGAAGCCAACGTATTCGTGCTCGCTTGCGGCGTCGGCTCGCCCGCCCTCGCTCGAATGGCAGGCATCGACGTGCCGCTGAAAGATTCGCCGGGAGTGTTGCTGCACACGGCGCCTGCGCCAAGGTTGATCGATCGCGTAGTGCTCGCGCCTGGCACTCACTTCAAGCAGTCACGGGATGGCAGAATCGTCGCCGGTGGCCCGATCGTAGCTGGAGCAGGAACCGCGATCACCGAAGCGAGCCTCGAGCAAGCCGAGGAGATCCGTCGTTTGGTTGCGCAGAGCTTGCCGCAAATGAGGGATATTCCGGTGGAGCGCGTGACGCTGGGCTACCGCGTGATGCCAAGTGATGAATACCCGATTCTGGGTTTTGCCGAATCGTGTCGCAATTTCTATGTAGCTGCAACCCACAGTGGCGTAACGCTAGGCCCCTTAATCGGCCAGCTCGCCGCGCTCGAAATCCTGGATGGCGTCCAGGTTACGACGCTCGATCCATACCGCCCGGCCCGCTTCACATGAGCTCTTGTTTTGGCCGCACAGTATCGGAGCGAGGCGAGTACTTGGATCGATGGTTACAGTACACGTGCTCCATCGACATGCAACAACTTTCGGGTTTTAATTGGTCATGGCGTCGCGTTGCTTGAACTGCAATGGAATTCTGACCCGGACAGACCGGATTTGCTATAGCTGCGGAGACAAGGTGCCCAAGTGGGTCAGCTCGGTCCCTGCGCTTAAAAAATCAAGGGGTTTTTCAATCGTCAGCAACATTGTGTTTTTCGCTTCCCTGGGCCTGACGGCTTTTTCATTGGTAGCCGAACATAAGCCACCACTGGAGGTCAGCCTGGCTGCTTCGGGAGCCCTGCTGGGTGTGAAGTTAATTTTGGACTGGACTTCGCGGCGACGTTCGAAGAGCCGCGCAACCTAGTGATCCACACGTTACCAGCACGACTCTGCCAACTTTTGCCCAAAACTGCGCGGGTTAGCAACCCGCCGCGGGATGGCATCCTGCCCTACAACCAAACTGACCTATTACTTGGCCGACGAAGCAGATCCGATTCTCCCGAGAGTACCGGGAGAGTAGGCTTGCTCACCCCAAGGCAGTAGTTCGCTAAGAACAATTCACTGATGCTCTAGGCTATTAGCCCGATTTGCCCTACAGGATTCAGGGGAGATAATCATTATGACGATCGGTTACTGGAAGGAGACGGATGAAGATAGTTATGAATCTGTTATGGAAGCTGAGAATCTGGGCGGATGAGCGTGGACAGGATCTAATCGAATACGCCTTGATGGCCGGCTTTGTGGCAGTCTCGGCTGGCGCGATTATGCCGGGCGTGGCAACCAGCATCAGCAAGATATTCAGCAAGGTAGCCAGTGCTATGACAGGCTCAGCCGGCAGTTAGTGGTTCGGTGGGACGACGGATCCCTTACCAAATAAATTCCTTGGCCCCGTCGCGGCGCTCATAACTATCCAGAACGTGCACCACGCGGATCTTTTTCATTTTGGCGGGATTCAGGGCGCCGATGGGGATATAAACAATCCGGCGGTTCAAATGCCCGGCGATGGAGCGGAATACTGAGCGCGGGGGCTTGGCCGCCACGTAAACCACGTAGCGCTGCATGGAATAATCCAAGCCTGCTAATAATAGCCTCTCCGGCTTGGACTGCGCGAAATCGTAGTCGGAGTCCGACCAGACGTCGATCAAGCGGCGCGGCGGAAGTGTCATCAGGAACCCCCCGTATTCACCGCGACCGATTCCGGGCCCCACCAGATGATCGAAGGGCGGCGTGGAATAAAACGCCATGTCGGATTCGTTCTGGTGCTCGCCGAGCCAAGTCGTTAGATACGGATAGCGATCGTCATTGTCCTCATCAAAAATCACGATAGTGGCGCCCACGTCGCCCGCAATCCGGTCGAGTTGCTTCACGTAGATCTTGTTCTCATGCCAGTTGCGAATGGTCTCGCGCAGATCGATGCCGTCGAGAATTGATGTAGTGAACGGCTCCGTGCGGCTGCGCTCGCTCGAGAGCACGCTCTTGGCTTTCTTTTTCAAGAAACGGCCGTAGTCTTCGATCAACAAGTCTTCGGGCGGATAAGAACAGATGGCGGTTCCGTCGGTCTGGCGCGCCCACTCGCCCTCGAACTTCTCCTTCTTGCGCTCCGTCAGATGCCGCGGCAGCATGCGCTGTTTGGGCCGTGGCAGCCGGCGGCGCAAGCGGATCTTGCGAGTATTGAACCAAATCTCATCGCCCGATAGATTCACCGTTTCCAACAACTCGCTGACAGGTTTCTGCGGTGGGTAGCGATTGGCCATCTGCCAGACTTCGTAGGCGTAGTTGTCGTCCACCACCGAGCGCGCCGCCACCGTCAAATCGAACACCCCGGCCAGCAGGTCGCCGCTGATGGACGCCAGGTTCCGGGTGAAGCGCGCGAGCATCCGGCGCTGCCAGTATTCGATCTTATCGCCCGTGTTCTTGACGTATTCCTTTTCCGACTCCCGCAGCAGATCGAATTGTACTTTGGGCCGGTCAATCAGCTCATCGGGTGTCATTTCCAAACGGAATTTCTCGTAACGGTACTGCAGATACGGATATTCCAGCGTAATCTCGGCCAGACAATCCGGATGCGGATTGAGCAATCGGATCTCGGGCGGCTTGCAGTGGCTGGGAGGGTCCTGCGGAATTTCCATCGCGTCCAGCAGCGGGTCCAATAAATTCAACGAGACTACCACGAAGACTTGCGCCAACGGATCAGCGCCTTGCAGCTTCCAGGCCATGCCGGCCGCGTGAGCGGCAATCTCGTCATTGCGCTCCTGGGGATAAACGCGATACGCCTCAATGTATTTTTCTATCCCGATATGCTTGATCGAATAAGGATCGGGATAGATATCCGGAAGGTGCGGCCGGTCACCCGAGTCGGGCTCGATGAAAATCACTTCGGCGTCCACTTCCAGGCCCGTGCGGACCGCTTCCGTGAACGGATCGCAGGGCTCGACCGGAACATAGACGCCGCGTTCCTCGTCCTGCGGATCGGGATAAAGAATCACCGACATTTCCGGTAGTCGGGCCAGAGCCTGGAGGTAGGTATCTTCGAGCGATCCGGGCAGCTCGACCGCCACGAAGCGCGGCTGCTGCTGGAAAATGGCTTTCCGCAGCGCGACGCTGAATTCCAGCCGGCCCGGCACGACGGGGAAATAGGTGAAATTGCCGCGCCTCAGGCTGGCAGAATCTTCGGAAATGCTAGGTTCGCGGGACATACCGCAACGCTTCGTCCCCCAACGTTTCGAGGATTGCCGTGCGCATCAGAAATCGCTCTTCGCTCTGGCTGGCCAGCTCCAGGCTGTTTTCCATGCCTTTGAGCTTCATCACGAACCGCGCGATATTGATGCCGTCCCGGACCGTGTAGCGTTCGTCGGCCGAGTGGGCCTGTTGCAGAAATTCGGTAACGTAATTCAGGATGTGTTCGTCGCCGAATGGGACATTTTCCTTGAGAATGGCGTACTCTTCGTGCCGCTCCGGAAAATCGATGGTGATCTGGGGTTGCAGCCGCGAGTGGATATACTCCGGCAGATCGAAGGTGGAAGCGTCGTCGTTCATGGTGGCCACTAGCCGGAACAGCGGATGCGCCTTGATCTTGATTCCGGCCACGATGGATTCGGCGTAGCGGCGATTATCTAAGAGAGGCGCGAGGCTGGCCCAACTCTTCTCGCTCATGCGATTGCCTTCGTCCAGAATTGCCACGCCGCCGCGGATCATGGCGGTGAGCAGCGGCGAAGCTACGTAACGGAGTTTCGACTGACCTTCGATCACCGGGGTTACCAGCAGATCCTCCGGCCGTGTATCCACGGTGGCTTGCATGATGTAGACTTCGCGTTGTAGGCGCTTGGCCGCCGCATAGGCCAGCGTGGTCTTGCCGACACCTGGTTTGCCGAGGAGGCGCGGATTCATCGGAACGTCCTGGGGATCTACCACCAGCCAGGCCGCCAACAGCTGTCGCATTACTTCTTCCTGGCCCACCCAAGTGACCGTGAGTTCGTCGGGATGCGCCAGATGAAGAGTTACCCCTTCGATCTCTACCACCATACGTTAGTTATTCTAGCGGGTTCGCAGGCGAAAGCGCCCGCGCCACTTTGCATCCAGTGGGGCAGGCATTCAGCCTGCCGAGCGTTCAGGCCGCGGCAGCGGTCGCCATAGCGGCTATCTGGATAGGAGCGGTAGCTTCCTGGTACGCCAATTCGAAGGCCTGCGCCATAGGACGGCAGCCCGGGGAAGAATAAAGTTGAAAGAAGATCTGCTTGAGACCTTGGGGATCGAGGCCGCCGCAGATACTGGCAACACTGGACGCCGCCTTGCGAGTGCAGCTACCGCAGTCGAGGCCGAGAGTCGAACAGGTCTCCGGCCAATTCTCATTCGCAAACGAGTCCATGAGTTCTCCTAACCCTTGTACTAGGTAAAGGTATTATTGGGTCTTACAGGATTCTTTTCTATAGTACTGATGAGTGGTTTTAGATACTCTTTTGGGGGTATTGACGACCAGTACACATGGGACAGAGTTCAGTTTAGCCTACTGTCTTCAGGTGATGAGCGCGCTGCGGCATCGGGTTGCTGTTAAAATCAAAATATTCTTCGCAGCACTTCAGAGGACCTCATGAAGCACCGGCTTGTTGCTATCGGTCTGATTGTATCTTCCAGCGTTGCCCTCGCACAGACCCGAAAACCGAAAGAGGCTGACGACCAGCAGGCCCAGCGCGAAGTGTGGTTTTACTCGCAGCGCGCCTACCCGCTGGGACGCATTCCAACCGGAGCACGGCTGAAAGGCATCGGCGAAATCGACCGCATTGATGCCGCGCAGGCCCTACGGCAACAGTCGGCAGCGTCCGCCAACTCTATGATGCCAAGGGTCTTGGAAGTTGGCAGCTGGACTCCAATCGGTCCCCAACCCACCGGCGCTGGAACCAATTTTGTCACTGCCGGCAGGGTAAATTCCATCGCGATTGACCCTCGCAACAACAATACCTTGTATGCAGGCGCGGCCGAAGGAGGCGTCTGGAAATCCACCGATGGAGGCACTAGATGGAAGCCTCTTACCGATGCGCAACCGTCCATGGCTAATGGTGCCATTGCGTTGGACCCCTCGAATCCCGACACGGTATATGTCGGAACCGGAGAAGAAAATTTCGCAATCGATAGCTATTATGGTGCTGGCATCCTGAAGTCCACCGATGCCGGCGCCACCTGGACGAACATTGTAGGTCCGTTCTTGCACGCCTACATCGGCGGGATGGCAGTGAGTCCCACCAACAACCAGGTTCTGTTGTGCTCCTCCGACATGGGAATCTGGCAATCGACCGACGGTGCGGCGACATGGACTCTTGTGCTCAGCGGCACCGGGACTTCCGTCTTGTTCGATCCTACCAACGGCCAGATCGCCTACGCGGCCTTGGGAATGCCGTTCGGAGCCTTTGAGAATGGCGTCTATAAATCTACCGATGGCGGCAAGACCTGGCATAGCATCCGGGGCAGCGGCGCCAATACTCTGCCCATCACCGATGTCGGCAGAATTGCACTTGCCATTGCTCCGTCTTCTGCAGCGACGCTTTATGCCGCCGTTCACAACTATACGGACGGAAGTCTGATGGATGTTTTTAAGACCACCGACGGCGGCAATCTCTGGAATCCCACCAATGCTCCCAACATTTGCGCGGCATCGGGACAGTGCTGGTATGACATGACGGTTCGCGTAAACCCCACCAATCCAAATGTGGTGTTTGCGGGCGGCCAAACGTCCATCATCGAGAGCCTCGACGGAGGCGCCACGTGGGTGGACGTAACCTCCAATGGTTTTGGTCAACAGGTCATTCACTCGGACTTTCATGACCTGCAGTTCACACCGGACGGCGGGACGCTCTATGTAGCCAATGACGGCGGCATGTACACCACCACCGACATTACCGACCTTCAGGTCAACTGGACGGAGCTCAACGACACCCTCTCGCTCACGCAGTTTTATCCAGGAGTTGCCATCCACCCATCCGACATCAAGATCACCCTGGCGGGCACGCAGGACAACGGCCTGCAGCGCTACGCCGGAAATCCGAGCTGGGACTATGTGAATTGCGGCGATGGCGGTTATTCCGCAATCGACCGGATTGTGCCGTCAACCGCTTATACAGCCTGCGTTTCAGGCGACATTATGGACAAGACTCCCGACGGAGGGAACACCTGGACAGCCAGCCAATACGGAATCGACCCAAATGATCGAGCCCAGTTTGTAGCTCCCATGAGCATGGATCCTTCCAACTCCAGAACGCTGTATTTCGGCACATACCGCATCTGGCAGACGCGTGACGGCGCCGGAAGCTGGTTTCCTATCTCACCGGATTTGACCGCGGGCAATAGTGCCACCGTCACAACCATCGCGCCAGCCCCCAGCGACCCAAACGTTGTCTATGCAGGAACTTCCGACGGCAAAGTTCAAGTAACAAGCAATGCCACTGCCGGATTGAATGCATCCTGGATTGATCGCACCGCTGGTCTAGCGCTCAAGACACTGACCAGCATTACAGTGGACCCGATAGATTCAGGGACTGCCTACGTGACCTACTCGGGCTTCCTGAACTCTAACGTAAAGCCCAGCAAACACGTTTTCAAAACCATTGACGGAGGTGCGCAGTGGACCGATATTAGCGGCAATCTGCCCGACCTGCCCGTGAACAGCCTGGCAGTCGACCCCGATCTGCCCGATACCCTCTACGTCGGGACTGACGCGGGGGTGATGGTTACAACCAACGGCGGAGTATCCTGGTCGAGCCTAGGAAACGGCCTGCCGCGCGTGGTTGTGCTGTCAGTGGTGCTGCACCGGCCGGCACGGACCCTGCGTGCCGCCACGCATGGCCGTGGCGTGTGGGACCTGCTGATCCCCTTATCATCCACCTCCGCTTCCAGCAACCCGGCCATCCAGTCCTTGTCGCCGAATACCGCTGACGCCGGTGGCGCCGAGTTTTCGCTCTCCGTCACCGGCTCACATTTCGGAAACGGAACCACGCTGCGTTGGAATGGGTTGAGCCGCTCCAGCAAAGTTGTGGATAGCCAGCACCTCACCGCGCAGATCCGTGCGAGCGATATCGCGGCGGTCGGCGTGGTTGACATCGACGTGTTCAGCCCGTCCACTGGGGGCGGAGCTTCGAACGCCCTCGGGTTTAACATCGGTCCGGCGCCCAAAGCACTCGCCGCGGTGAATGCAGCCAGTAGTCTGCAAGGACTCGCGCCAGGGAGTATCGCATCCCTATATGGAACTAATCTGGTGGGCGTCACCGCCAGGGCAGACAGCGCGCCGCCGCTTCCGTTCACGCTTGGTGGAACCACTCTGACTATTCCGGGTCTTCCTCCGGTCGCGTTGTTCTATGTCTCGCCGTTGCAGATCAATTTCCAAGTTCCCTTCAATCAATTTTTTGGATCTACCCCGACCACGCTGACTGTCACCCAGGGCGAGCTCAGCAATACGCTGAATATCACGCTGGTTCCCTACGCACCTGCACTGTTCACAACGAATTCTCAAGGAACCGGACAGGCTGCCGCTTTGGTGGGAAATTCACTGGCCGCGCCCACCGGCGCCTTCCCCGGATCCCACCCAGCCCAACCGGGAGAAACCGTATCGGTTTTCTGCACCGGCCTCGGCAACGTTACCAATGCACCGGACCCAGGCGCTCCCGCGTTGTCCGATCCGTTGTCGCATACCATAGGCACCCCCATCGTCACGCTGGGCAGCCAGCGTGTCTCGGTGACGTTCTCCGGTTTGGCGCCAGGATTTGTAGGATTGTACCAGGTGAACTTGCAAATTCCGTCGGGTGCTCCCAGCGGTTCCGCGATCCCGATGGTCCTCACGATTGGCGGAGTTACATCAAACACGGCTACAATCGCAGTGCAGTAGATGTAACCGAACCGCGACCGTAAGGGGGTCGGTGCTTTGTCAACGCCCGTGAATTATTCCAACATACTGATCCGTGCCACCAACTGGGTGGGTGATGCCGTGATGTGCCTTCCAGCGCTGCATGCGGTTCGTCAGCGCTTTCCAGAGGCTCACATCACGATTCTGGCGAAATCTTGGGTCGCAGATCTCTATACACAAGAATCATTTACAAATCAAATACTCATCCATGACGCGAAGCCGTGGTGGAGGATAGCCCAGGAACTACGCCGCCACCGTTTCGACTGTGCGATTCTGCTGCAGAACGCCTTTGGCGCCGCCTTGGTGGCCGCCGCAGCTGGTATTCCGACTCGGATCGGCTACAATCGCGATGGCCGAGGCTTCCTGTTAACGCGCGCGGTGAAGGTCCCAAAACACGGCGAAATACCGCGTCACGAAAGGTTCTACTATTTGGAGCTGCTCCGCCGGGCCGGTCTGGTAGAAACAACACCGGCCAGTGACATCAGAATCACGCCGCAGGCAACGGTCCGCGGTAACAAGAGGATCATCGGGATCAGCCCCGGCGCAGCCTACGGAACCGCGAAGCGCTGGCTGCCGGAGCGTTTCGCCGAAGCAGCGGCCGCCATCGCCTCCGCACGCGGCGCCTCTCTGGCCTTGTTTGGATCGCGCGCCGAGCACGATTTGTGCGAACGAATCGCGCAAATGTTGGATGGTCATGATGTCACAAATTACGCCGGCCAGACCACGCTCGAGCAATTCATCGAACTGGCCGCGCGTTGCGAATTGTTCCTTACGAACGATTCCGGCGCCATGCATATCGCCTCCGCGCTGGGCGTTCCCACGGTTGCAGTATTTGGAGCCACCGACCATGAAAGTACAGGACCAACCGGACCACGGGCGCGCGTGGTACGCGAAAAGGTGGAATGCAGCCCCTGCCTGCTGCGCGAATGTCCTATCGATCACCGCTGCATGACGCGCGTCAGCTCCGAACGGGTGGTCCAGGAAGCTTTGGCTTTGCTGGTGGACAAGTCCATCGGGCATACGCAATAGCGCCACTGATAGACTAATCATTCTTGGACACGCGCACGAAAATAATAACCGCCGAAGACGCTCCCAAGCGCCTGGGCGGAAAACCTACCCGCTGGGTTTCCGGCCATTTTGATCCGCTGCTGGCCGAACATGTCCGGCGCCTGGGGGAATACTCCACGCAGGATCGGACGCTGGTGGTAGAAATAACCAATCCCAAACGGCCGTTGCTCGCGCAGAGAGCACGGGCAGAACTGGTGGCGGCGCTCGGAATGGTGGATTATGTCGTGCTGCGAGACGTCGGGCCCGAGGCCCCGGCCCTGGGGGACGCGGACATCACGGAGCATTTCATCCAACACGTGTTGCGGCGTCATGGTCCGGGAGGGGCCGGATGAGCGGTCCGCGCATTCTGGCTGTCCGGCTAGGCGCCATGGGCGACATCATCGCCACGCTGCCGGCGGTGGCCAGCCTCAAGCACAGCATCCCGCATTCCAAAATCACGTGGGTAGTGGAACCAAAATGGAGCGCGCTATTGGAAGCTAATCCCTATATCGATTCCGTGCTGTTGTTCGATCGCCGGACGCTCGCGGGCCTGCGAAAAGCGTGGACTGATCTCCGTTCCGCGCGATTCGATCTGGGCGTGGATTTTCAAGGCTTGATCAAATCGGCATTAGTTGCCACGATGGCGCGGCCTGAACGCATTTTCGGCTTCGCCACGCCGCATCTGCGCGAATCCGCGGCGTCCTGGTTTTATTCCACCAAAGTTTCCATCCGGTCTTCGCATGTGGTGGAAGGCAATCTGGACCTGGCTGGGGCCGCCGGAGCATCTAATATTCTACGAACGTTTCCCCTGCCTCCCGGAGAACCGGAGGGCCAGCTGCCGGACGGCGATTTCGTGCTGGCAAGCCCACTTGCGGGTTGGGGCGCCAAACAATGGCCGCTCGCGTATTACGCAGAGCTCGCCCGAAAGCTCAAACGCGATTGCGGCCTGCCATTGGTTCTGAATGTTCCGTATCCACTTCGCGTAGAAGGAACCGAAACGCATGTGTCGGGGATACCCGGTCTGATTCATGCCACGCGCCGGGCCACGGCCATCGTCGGAGTGGATAGCGGTCCCCTGCATCTCGCAGCCGCTCTCGCGAAGCCAGGAGTCGCTATTTATGGGCCCACCGATCCCGCGCGCAACGGGCCGTACGGCGGAACTTTCACCGTACTTCGCAGCCCCACCGCATCCACCACGTACAAGAGAACGGAGCAGCCGGACGCTAGCATGCGCGAGATTACACCGGACCAGGTGGTGGGTGCCCTCGAAACCATTCTTTCCGCCGCGAATAAACGCGGATGAGTATCTTTCCTAAACCTTACGCCGATTTAGTGGCGCGTCTGCGCGTGACCTCTGGATTTGCGCTGGTTCTGGCATTCGCGTGGTTCTCGCTTCCGGATTTACGATCGCTGGCCCTGGGCCTGCCGGTGTCGATCGCTGGATTGCTGTTGCGCGCCTGGGCCACCGGGCATCTTGAGAAAAACATCCGTCTGGCGGAGGGTGGCCCCTATGCGTTTGTCCGCAATCCACTGTATCTGGGAACGCTGCTGGTGGCGGCTGGACTGGTGATCGCATCGCGAAGATGGTTGCTGGCGGGGCTGTTCGCCGCGGTGTTCGTGTTGATCTATCTTCCGGTGATCGAACTCGAGGAACAACACTTGAGCCAGCTGTTCGCGAACTTCGCGGAATATTCGAAGCGCGTCCCGGCGCTGTGGCCGGCCGTGCACCCGCTGAGATCCGGCGCCCGTTTTCAATGGCGGCTTTATGTAAGAAACCAGGAGTATCAAGCGCTCCTCGGCTTCCTGGCAGGCGAAGCGTTTCTGATTGCCAAGGTTTTTCTGCATCAAGCTCATTGACTCTTCCGAACCGCGACCGGGAGGGAGCGCCACCACGAACTCCGAGCGGCGATCCCGCATCGCTCAGTCCAGTCGCGGCTCGGTTATTCTTGAAGTCGGTTATTCTGAATTATGTGCGGAATCGTCGGCTACATCGGCAATCGGAAAGCTGTCCCCATCATTCTGGACGGCCTTCGCCGGCTGGAATATCGCGGGTACGACTCGGCTGGCATCGCTGTTCTCAACGGCGATAACCAACTCGCTATTCGCCGCGCGTCTGGTAAACTGCGGAATCTGGAAGACGCCATCCGCGTTAATCCCATTGACGGCCCTTATGGAATCGGCCATACGCGTTGGGCTACGCACGGACGTCCCACCGAAGAGAACGCGCATCCGCATCGCGATTGCAAAGGCGACATCGTGGTGGTGCATAACGGCATCGTCGAGAATTATCTCCAGCTCAAGCACCAACTGCAGCTCGAAGGCCACAAGTTCGTCACCGAAACAGACACCGAAGTGATAGCGCACCTGGTGGAGAAACATTACGAAGGCAATCTGGAAGAAGCGGTTCGCAAGGCCGTGAAGGAACTGTCGGGTGTCTTCGCCCTCGGAGTGATTGCCAGCTCGGACCCGAACAAGATTGTAGCCGCGCGATCCGGGCCCCCCGTGGTGGTGGGACTCGGGGATGGCGAATACTTCGTAGCATCCGACGTGCCTGCGATCCTCAGCCACACGCGCGATATGTTTTTCCTGGCGGATGGCGACCTGGCGATCCTCACTCCCGAGGGCGTGCATCTCACGGATTTCAACGGCCGCGCCGTCAAGCGCGCGGTCACGCACATTCTTTGGGACCCCATCATGGCGGAGAAGGGCGGCTACAAGCATTTCATGCTCAAAGAAATCTTTGAGCAGCCACGTGCCGTCCGCGATACGATTCTGGGGCGGGTGGGGCAGGAGACCGGCCGAATATTCCTGGAAGAGATGGACATCAGCGCCAAGGACTTCCGCGAATTCGAATCCATCAAGATCGTAGCCTGCGGGACAAGTTGGCACGCGGCGCTGGCCGGGAAGTTCATGATAGAGAAGCTGGCGCGGATTCCAGTGGAAGTAGATTATGGAAGCGAATTTCGATACCGCGATCCTATTGTGTCCAAGAAAGTTCTCACCATCCTGATCTCGCAATCCGGAGAAACGGCCGACACTTTGGCCGCGCAACGGGAGGCCGCGTGCAAAGGCTCAAAGACGCTGGCGATTTCAAACGTGGTGGGCTCCATGATCACCCGCGAGGCGTCAGGAACGCTGCTGACCCACGCAGGCCCGGAAATTGGCGTGGCTGCGACGAAATCGTTCATGTCGCAAATCACGGCGCTTTTCATTTTGGCGATGTATTTGGGACAGGTGCGCGAGATTCTGAAGCCCGAGGAATCGCTCGCACTGGTGGAAGAATTAGTTCGGATTCCCGGAAAACTGGAGCACGTTCTCAGCCAGGACGCCATATATGATCCGCTGGTGAAGACCCTCTTCCGCGCGAACGACTTTTTGTTTCTGGGCCGCGGCATCCATTTCCCGATTGCCCTGGAGGGCGCGCTCAAGCTGAAGGAGATCTCCTACATCCACGCCGAAGGCTATCCGGCGGGAGAGATGAAGCATGGCCCCAACGCGTTGATCGACGAGAATCTGCCGGTGGTGGTGCTCGCGACGCGCGATCCTCACAGCGAGGAGAGCCGCCTGCGTTACGAAAAAACCATCTCTAATATTCAGGAGGTGAAGGCGCGCAGCGGTATCGTGATCGCGGTAGTATGCGAAGGCGACGAAGCGGAAGTGGGCAAGATGGCGGACTACGTAATCGCCGTTCCTCCCACGGTAGAGCTGCTTCTTCCGATCCTCGAAATCGTTCCGCTGCAATTGCTCGCGTATCACATTGCGGTGCGCCGCGGCTGTGACGTGGATCAACCGCGCAATCTGGCCAAGAGCGTGACCGTCGAGTGAAGCAGCTCACGCACCAGCTTCAGATTTCAACCCGTGGCAAGGGCTTGTACGATTTCACGCGTGAAATCGCGGCATGGTTGGGCGCTCAACATTCCCAGACCGGCCTGCTCACGGTCTTTTGCCGGCACACTTCGGCATCGCTGGTGATTCAGGAAAACGCCGATCCGGACGTGGTTGCCGATCTCAACGATTTTTTCGCGCGGCTGGTTCCGGAAGATACCCGGCTCTACCGGCACACTGCTGAAGGCCCCGACGATATGACCTCACACATCCGCTCCGCACTCACTGCAACGCAGCTCGCGATCCCCATTCACCAGGGCAATCTGGCGCTGGGCACCTGGCAGGGAGTGTATCTGTTTGAGCATCGCGAACGGCCCCACAAGCGCAGCGTGGTATTACACCTGCTGACGGATTGAGCATGCGAAAAGCTACTCGTTGGATAGTCCGCGCACTGGCCAGCATCGGATTTCTGTTTGTGTTGGTCACAGTGACACCGCTAGACAGTTGGTGGACCAAATGGCTGGCTGGCTCCTGGAGCATTTCAAAGGGTGATGTGCTGGTGGTCTTGGGGTCGGATTCTGTGAGTGATGTGATCGGCTGGTCTTCTTATTGGCGCAGTGTATACGCCGTGCGAGCGTGGCGCGAGGGTGGGTTCCGCGAATTGTTGGTGAGTGGTGGATCCAGCGGCGGCGAGGAATCGGTCGCGGAACGGATGGCGGAGTTTATGCTGTCTCAAGGAATTCCGGTGTCCGCGATCCGCGTAGAGACACAATCGCACAGCACGCGCGAAAACGCGCTCAAATCGAAGGTGATCTTGGACAAGCTGGCTGGGCGCAAGGTGCTGCTGACTAGCGATTACCATATGTTTCGCGCAGCCCGTGTCTTCCGCAAAGCAGGCATCGATATTGAGCCGCGCCCGATCCCCGACGGCGCGACGCAGGCCGGATCGTGGGCCAATCGATGGTCTCTGTTCTTGGGATTGTGCGTGGAGACGGTCAAGATTGGATATTATTTCGCGCGTGGATGGATTTGAGTTGTTGCCCCATGGTCGCGACAAATTCAAAAGCACCGGTCGCTAACGCTCGCGGTTCGGAAAAGCGTTACCGAACCGCGACCGTGAGGGAGTCGGTACCTTCGCGCCCTATCCTCACAGAACAATTCTTGCTTCCAACCGCACCGGTAGCGC
>DASYNU010000127.1:0-8941 GCA_036008345.1 Bryobacteraceae bacterium | reverse complement strand
CGGGAAGCGCCCCAGGCCGGCACAAAAGAACTCATAACGCCGATGGCGAGCGCGACGCCCAAGCTCAGCAATCCAACCAGCGGCGTTACGCCTAGAGTTTTCAGCGCCGGCATGAACATGCTGCCCGGACTGTGGGCGATCATGGAGCACATCCCAGCCGCAAGCAAACAGCCGATGGCGCCACCGATGACGGAGATTACGGCCGATTCGCCGAGGACGATTCCGAGAATCGCGCCGGGAGTGAATCCGAGCGTCTTCAGAATGCCTACCTCCCTAATCCGCTCTCGCACTGACATGGAAATGGTATTGCCTGAAACCAACAAAATAGTAAATGTCACCGCACCGAAAATCGCCATGATGAAGAGCTTCAAGTTCCCGAGGAAAGCCAGGAAGCTGAGCTGGAAGGCCTTCTCCGATTCACTCTTGGTCTGGAAGGGGGTGGTCTCAAACTCGCGATCCACGGCCTCGGCGACGCGCGGGACATCGGCGGGACTGTCGGCTTGAATCAAGAAAGCGCCCACCGTGTCACGCTGCGGGCTGTCTACCGGAAGCGCTTCCCGCAGGTACTCGCGGTTGAAATAGAGGATCATCACGTGGGAAGGTTCATCGAATATACCCACCACTTTCAGCTCCAATGTTACGGGGAAAATGTCACCCACCAGCGTGATCCGGTCGCCCAAATTGAAATGCAGCTTGTCGGCCAAGGTTTGCGAAATGACGCAACCGGTTCGTAGCTTCTTAAATGCCTGTTTCTGATCCTCGGGAAGCTGGAATTCGGTGTTGACGTTGAACAGGTGGTCCGGTTCGGCGCCAAAGCGCGGGAACATGTTATCGGGATTGCGGCTGTCTTTATATACGCCACCGAACCATTGCCAGGCCATCACGTCGTGGACTCCGGGAATGCGCTGGATCTTGTCGCGGAAGTAGATGGGAATCGGCTGGGTGAGTGATACGCGATTCCTGCATACCAGGCGCAGAGCTTGGGCTTCGGTGGGCGCTCCTTGGAACATGGCGCGGTACATGGCAATCAGCACGACAAGGATGCAGAGGGACACCGCGATGCTTCCTATGGTCAGGATGCTGCGCCGCCGATTGCGCAGACTATTCTTCACGATCAGGGACAGATAGCGGAACATAGGGGCTCTTTACTATTCTACAGGGGACGATGTCTAGCGAGGAATTGTTCATGGAAAAAGCGCTCGAACTGGCCCGCCAGGCGGAGTCAAACGGGGAAGTACCGGTGGGCGCGATTGTGGTGGTGGATGGACAGGTGCGCGGGAGTGGGTTCAATTCACCGATCCGGTTGATGGACCCGACGGCGCACGCGGAAATGCTGGCGTTGCGGGAGGCGGCGACGAGTATCGGAAATTATCGCCTAGAAGCCGCGACGTTGTATTCGACACTCGAGCCATGCGTGATGTGCGCAGGGGCGCTGGTGGCGGCGCGGGTGGGACGGCTGGTGTTCGGGGCGCGCGATTTGCGGTTCGGCGGGGTACGGAGCAAGTTCCGGCTGGCGGATTCGGAATTATTGAATCATCGGGTGGACGTCGTCGAAGGGGTTTGTGGGGCGGAGTGTTTGTCGATCGTCAAAGGATTTTTCGATAGGAGGCGGTGATTCGAGCGGTTATTCGGTTGTTCAGTTATTCGGTTCATCGGTTCCTCGGTTCGTAGAGCAGGGGCGCTCCTGGTACAAGAACTGAAGAACCGAAGAACTGATTAACCGAAGAACCTCTTTAACGCCCCGGTTTTGCGAGCTGAACGGCTCCCTTGGAGCCTTCCGTCACTTGAATGTTATATCCGGCTACGGTTAGGGTACCCACGCGGGTGGCGGTATTCGGGTTGTTGGCCACGAAGAACTTCGCTATTCCCGAGCCGGTACCAGTGCTGGCGGAGGTGACTGAGATCCAGCTGACGTTGCTCGCCGCCGACCACCCGCAGCCTGCCGACGTGTAGACGTTGACCGTCCCGTTGAATCCTCCGGTCGTGGAGATCATATTTCCCAGGCCGATCTGGTAGGTACAGGAAGAAGATGTTGTTCCGGCCTGGCTGACCACGAATGCTAGTCCCGCGATGGTGATATATCCGCTGCGCGCTGCGCTGGAGTTGGAGGCCACCGAATAATTTACGGTCTTATTTCCGCCGGCGCTGGACCAGCCGCTGGTGATGGTGATCCAGGAGAAACTGCTGGAAGCGCTCCACGCCGCATTGGTTTGTGGCAGCGTGACTATGACACTTCCGCGTCCGCCGGCCGAAGTGAACGTGGCCGACGACGGGTTCAACGGGGGCACGCTCGCCGCCACACCCGATTGCGATACTGGCAGCGTGAGCCCGGCTATGGAAAGCGAACCCGATCGGGAAGCCGTAGAGCTATTGGGCTGAACCGAGTAAAGCAACGTTCCGTTTCCGGTTCCCGATGCTCCGGATGCAATGTAGATCCAAGAGACCTGGCTTGAAGCCGACCAGGCACATCCAGTGGTTGCGGAAACAGTAGCCGTGAAATTTCCACCTGCCGCGGTCGCTGTCGCGCTGGTGGGGTTGATCGAGTAACTGCATTGGGATTGGATGGTGACAGCCAGCGGTAGAGTTTGGGTGATTCCGCCGCCGCTAGCCGTCAGATAGATGGTGTAGGAGCCGGGCGCCGCTCCCGAGGAAGCATTCAACGTAAAGATGCTGGAACCCGATCCGGGCGCCGGGAAACTGGGCGGCGCGAAAGTAGCGGACAGTCCGGCCGGCAAACTATTCCATGCCAGGGCTACAGCGGAACTGAAGCCTCCCTTGGCCGTCACGCTCACTTGGACCGCGGAGCTGGCTCCCGGCGCAAGAGTAACCGCGGGTATGGACGAGGTGAACTGAAGCGAAGGACTGGTGGGAGTAATAGGGGCGGTGGAACTCGACCAGTTGTTGATCATTAAGAACGCATCCACCGAGCCGAGGCCGGTAGCGAGATCGTAGCCGGGGCCGGCGGTGAAACCCGTTAATCCTGGGACGGAGTTGTTCCCCGATGTGGTGTCGTGGAAGACCGCGGCTCCACCATTCCACTGATTGGCTGCCAGGCCATACAATGTGGGGTTGGCATTCCCTTGGCGCGCTCCGGCACGCTGCACTGCCATGGCCATTAAACCGGCGAAAGATGGAGTGGATGCTGAAGTTCCTCCCACCAGGTAGATGCCACCGTTCAACACGAACAGATACGCATCGTGGATGGAGGCATCCAGCGACACGTCGGGCACATCGCGCTGGCCATCGGACGGCACGCCGAGTCCAGCCTGCCATGCGGGCTTCGAGTAGATACCGCTGGCGCCGCCTCCGCTGGCCCAGAGACCAGAGCCGCCGGGCGTGCCTGCACTCGCGTTCCAAGCCGATTCCGGAATATAGCTCAAAGCTGAACTGTAGTTGGAGGTGTTGTTGGCGGGCGCCCAGTAGAGACTGGGGTTGGCGGTGTCGTTGAATTGAGTGCCTCCTACACAGGTGCTGTAGGGCGAAGAACAGATTCCGTTCACAGCGCGGCCGCTGACCGCCTGGCTGGCAGTGGGACTGTCGCAGCCCGCGGCGCCGCTATCCCCGGATGCCACGAAAACGCTGATGCCTTGTGCCGCGGCCTGTTGCCAAAGGCTATTCCAAAACTGATTTCCGGAGGTTCCCATAGCCGCTTCGCACAAGCCGAAGCTGGAACTGAGGACGGGTGCCAGATTCTGATTAACGATGTACTGAGCCGAAAGAAGAGCGCCGTCGGTGGAGCTGGTAGATGCCGAAAGCACGAATTGGATGGAGGCGCCTCTCGCGACCGCACCGGCCCACTCGACATCCAGCTCGGCCTCGGTCTGCTCGCCGGAGGAAACGATACCCGGATTGGGCCCATTGAGGACCACGGTGGGAGCATTGGGGGGCAATCCGAATGTGGAGCGGAAATTGGTTATGTCCGCGGGCGCGAAGTTACTGCGGCCGACGATGGCGATGGATTGTCCGGTGCCATCGATGGAGCTGCTATACAGGGCCGCCACGTCGTAAATTGTTGCGAAGTCGGCCGGCGACATATAGTGAGTGGCGCCGCTCGAATATTCAGGTGTGGGGCGAGGCAAAGGCTGCAACCCGTGATGCAGCGGCATGGATCGGAAGTCATGCAGCGAGGCTACGCCTTCGACTACGGGAGCCAAGGCGAGGGGGATTTCGGGATCGGCCGAATTCGCATAATGTGTTTCGCCATTCACGCTGTAAACGTGGATAGGGATATGAAAAGCCGCTTCCACCTGCGCGGCCGTACCGCTGAAAACCAGCTCCCGGCGTCCACCGGATACCGGTTCCACATCGAAGCCGTATCCTTGAAGCCAACCGATCACTTCACCGAGATCGTGGTCGGAGACCCCGAACATTTTGCCAAAGCTTTCCGGCGTGAGCCAGCGGTGAAATTGGGGCGATTGAGGATCCTGCTGGGCTTCGAGCAGAGCTTCTAGCGCGAGCGCGCGGCTGGGGTCCGGCTGGAGAACCAGGATCATGCGGTTCATGCGATGCTCGGGCGCAGCGGCGCCGGTATCAAATTCGGCGCGGGCCGAGGGATAACGATTGCCGGGACGCGCCACGGTAACGCTAGAGTCCACAGGAGCGGTGATGCGGTCGATGAGCTGCGCTTGGGCGCTGAGGGGTTGCGGGATCGAGATAATTGCGGTGAGAAGTAGACCGGAAATGATGATCCAGTTGAAAAGTTTCATTACTGGGCTCATCGACGCTGGAATCGCTTATGTTAAAACGATTTGTGCTTATGCCTGGGGGCTGAAGTACATCCGAAAGTACTAAGGGGTGGGTTCGCAGGTGGAAGCGCCGGTGCCACTTAGTTTTCCCACGTGGGGCAGGGCCATGCCCTGCCCAATTTCCCTTCCGAGTGTTCTTGCGCCGTTAGCAGGGCATGGCCCTGCTCCACAAGGAAGCTGGGAAATGTAAGTGACATTGGTCATTTTGCCTGCGCCAATTTATAGGTCGCGATAACGCACCAGCTTTACGCCTGACTCATCCAGCGCGGCGCGGACTTCCGGGCTCACGAGGGCATCCAGTTCGCGGCGGCGGCTTTCCTTCAGGCGCGTCCGCGCGGCGCGCAGCTCATCGGTGCATAATCCGGGATGGCACATGAATTCGGTAGAGCCTTCCGGGAGCCTGCGGATGAGTTCAACCAATTCGCTGACGCCGTAGCGGCCGGTCATCGAGAAGCCGGCGAAGCGATCGGTGGTCCGGCAGCCACGGGTAGGAAGCCATCGAAACGGCCCGAAGCGGCGGCGCACCCAGGAGATTTTGAACTCCTGGGCGATGCGCGTTACTGCATTGAATACCTGTGGCAACAGATGGGTGTGCTTGTGCGTGTCGAGGTGCGTCGGCTTAAGGCCCGCATTCAAGACTTTCCGTACTTGGCGGACCAACTCTTCATAGATGTTGATCCGGCCGAGCGAGAACAGCAGCCGCGGTATCGTGGGCGGGAATCCTGGAGTGTCCACCAGCACCAGGTGAACGCCCACATCCAACTCCGGATTCTGGCGCGCTAAGTCTACGGCGTGATCGAATGCGGCGCCGGTTGCCATCAGCGTGGTGGCCGTTAGAATGCCATGCCGATGGGCTTCGATAATGCCTGAATTGACATCGCGAGTGAAGCCGAAATCATCGGCGTTCGTAATCAGGTATTTCAAAACAAGCCGAGCTTGATGCGGAGGAACTTCTTCGGGTTAGCGCGGAAATCCTTCATCAGCAGATGCATCTCGCGCGTGGCGCCGCTCAGATTATCGTACAACTGCTGATTGACCAGCAATTGTCCGATGGTGCCCTGCCCCGAGTTGATCTTGTCCAGCATGAGATCGAGCTTCGCGATGGTATCCGACAATTGCTTATGCAGCTCATCGCTCTTCAGCAACTTGCCCGCGCTGCCCTGCCCTGCGTTCAAATCGTCGACAAGTTTGTGGAGGCCGGTGATAGTCTTCTGCGTCTCGTCGTAGAGCGCGGGATCTTTCAGAAGTTTGCCGGCGGTGCCTTGGCCTTGCTGGAGATCGTCCACCATTTTGTCGACGCGGCCCAGGGTCTTGCGGAAATCGTCATACAGCTCGTGATCGTAAAGCAGCTTTCCGATGGTGCTTTCCTTGCTGTTCAAGGCTTCGGCGAGTTTGCCCACTTGATCCACGACGGCCAGGACGTGGTTGTAGAGCGTGGCGTCCTCCAGCAGCTTGCCGATGCTGCCTTTACCGGACGTAATATCGTCAATCAGTTTATCGATGCGATCGACAGTGCCTTGCAGGGAAGTCATCACGGTATTGCCTTCCATCATCAGGCTGTCGAAGCCTTCGGCATTGAGGCTGGGGATCTCTTCACCCGGGCGGACCGTCGTCTCGCTCTTGCCGGACTTGATGTTGATGTACTTGGCGCCCAGGAGGTTCGCGGAACTGATGGAAGAAACCGAATCCACAGGAATGTTCTTCAAGCTGCTCTCGGGAACTTCCATGGCGATGCGGACCAAGCGCTTGGGATCTTTGGATCCGGACAGAGCGATGCTCTTCACTTTGCCGATCTGAATACCGTCCAAGTTCACTGGAGCCGCCTCGGTGAGCGCGGCGGCGTCACTTAAGTACGTAAACAAAGTCACTTTTGACTCGAAGAAGTTCACCTTGCCGGTGATCAGGAAAATAAGGACGGTGAGAATCACCATGGCCGCGAGCGCCAGTATCCCTACTCTCAATTTTGCCCATTTTACTTTGGTCTGAATCGCCATTAGTTGTGGTGTTGCGGCACGAACTTGGAAATGTAAGCGTCGGTGGACGCTTCAAGCCGCGCCTGGGCTCCCTCAAAAATGAGATGCCCCTCTTTCATGACCATAAAGATGGTGCGAGTTGGATTTGAGCCCTCCGGGTCACCACCACCGTTCTTGGGAACCGGCTCCAGGTGACCATCCATGCGATTGTATCGAAAATTGGCCATCAGTTGCCCGTCCTGGTAACGCTGGGTGACGATCAGGTTGGCAGCATTCAGGGAATCGCGCTCTTTGGCGATGAGCGCCATGATGGTTGTGGCGGTGATGGGATCAAGCCCGGCTGTGGGTGAATCGTAGAGAACCAGGGGCGGCTCGGTGATGACGGCGCGGGCGATTCCAACCCTTCGGCGCATGCCGCCGGACAGCTCATTGGGGTATTTTTCAAGGGTATGCGCTAGTTCCACGAAGCGCAGCGCATCTTCCACTTTGGTTTCCACCACGTCCGCGGAAAGCGGGTCTGTTTTGCGATTGACCAACGGGTAGGCTACGTTTTCGGCTATGTTAATGGAGTCGAACAAGCCGCCTTCCTGGAAAAGCACGCCCACTTGGCTGCGAATCTCGAAGAGCTGGCGTTCGTCAAGATTGGTAATGTCGCGGCCCAGCAGAAACACGCGGCCGGAATCCACGCGGATCAATCCGATGGCGGCTTTGAGAAGCGTGGTCTTCCCGCTGCCGGCTGAGCCTAGGACCACGCGGGTCTCACCTGCGCTCATTTCGAATGACACGTTGTCCACTGCCACTACGTCGTCGAAACGAATCGTGACGTTCTCGAAGCGAAGCAGGCTCCCGGTGGACGGTTGGTTCTGTGTGGAGTTGGTCATCAATGTAGATTCACAAAGATCCGCGTGAGCAGTGAGGTGATGACAAAAATCCACACCGATGACACCACGACGGCCTGCGTGGTAGCGTGGCCAACACCTTGGGTCCCGCCAGTGGTCCTGAGGCCATAGAAGCAACCGACGAGAGAAACCATGAAGGCGAAAACGAATGGTTTGAGCAGACCCTGCGTGATGTCGTTATATTCCAACGCCTGGTACGCGCTGGTCCAATACTGGCTGGAGGGGAGGCCGATGGAAAGCCGGGCGATGGACCAACCGCCGATCAGGCCCACGAAATCGGCAACGATGGTCAGCATGGGCAACATCACGGCGGTGGCGATCATGCGCGGAGTCACCAGCTTCTGGATAGGGTCAGTTCCGAGGGCGCGCATGGCGTCAATCTGCTCGGTGACTTTCATGGAGCCCAGCTCGCTGGCAATCCCGGAGGCGTTGCGGCCGGCCACCAGTATTGCGGTAAGCACCGGGCCCAGTTCGCGCACCAGCGTAATGGCAACGATGGGACCAACTTGATCTACCGCGCCATATTGAGCCAACGCGCGGGACATCTGCATGGTGATGACAACCCCAGTGAAAAACCCAATCAGGATCACGATGGGCAGACTGCCGACTCCGATGATGTCCATCTGGAGCAGGATGTCGCTTTCGTAGTGGGGTGGCCGGAAAACGTTGCGCAGAGCACGCCCAGCGAGTATGCAGAAATCTTGGAGGGCAAGAACGGATGGCTTCAGGAAATCGAGCAAACCGGCTCCCTCATTTAGATGATGCTACCACGATGGGGCGGCTGACAGAGGCTGCGGTTGCTGGTTTCTGGTTTCTGGTTGTTGGTGGCTGGTGGCTGGTTGCTGGTTGCACGCCGCTAGCAGTATTGGGGCCGGTTCGCCGCTGCCGCCTGCCGCCCGCAGCCTGCCGCCTGTACTACAGGCGCACTACCTTCGCCGATGGGTGGTTCTTCAGGGCGTTACGCGTGTCCACTATTAGAGTGGCTTTTTTTTCGATGGTGGCGTAGTCGAAAGCGGCGTGGTCCGTTACCACTACTACGCAATCGGCTTCGGTGGCCATTTGATTGGCATCTTCGGCGTGGAGCTGGCGGCCGTCCAATTTGATGGAGGGCACCCAAGGATCGCTGTAGGTGACGCGGGCGCCGCGGCGCTCCAGGAGCAGAATTATGTCGAGGGCGGGCGACTCGCGCACATCGTCGATGTCGCGTTTGTAGGCCACCCCCAAAATATGAACGTGCGAGCCTTTGACGGGCTTGGAGTGATCGTTCAGCGCGTTTTGAATTTTGTCCACCACGAAGTGCGGCATCTGTCCGTTGATATAGCCC
>DASYNU010000126.1:0-66737 GCA_036008345.1 Bryobacteraceae bacterium | reverse complement strand
GCTTCGCACTGTACCGCGCCACCAACTTCACCAACTCCCCGCGCAGCCGTTTCGCTTCCGCCGGATTCTTATCCAAGATGTTGGTCTTCTCCCCCGGATCCTCGCGCAGATTATAGAGCTCCGGCTTGGGAGCCTCTATATATTTGAAGCTACCTTCGCGAATGCTCTTGAGCGGCGACCAACCAAACGAATCGTGGGCGTGCAGGCTCTCCGCGTAAATCGCTCGCGCGGCCCCGCTCAACAGACTGGCTCCCTCGAACGACGGCGGGGCAGGCAGATGCAGGAAATCCAGAATCGTAGGGGATACATCGATCAATCCCGCAGGCTGCTCCTCGCGCGGATGCAATGGCCGGCTCCCGGCCGGCCAATGAAAAATCAACGGCACCGCGAGCGTACTTTGATAAATGAAATAGCCATGGCTCGCCTCGCCATGCTCGTCTAAGCTCTCGCCGTGATCCGACAGCAGAACCACCAGTGATCGATCCCACCAACCGCCCGCTATCAGCGCTTTCCGGAATGTTCCCAGCACCTGATCCGTATAGCCAACCTCCGCGTCATAGCTGGCGAGCCTGTACGGTTTATGCAAATCATACAAATGCAGAAAAACAAGCACCGGCTGATCGCGATTCGCTGCCAACCATTCCAGCGCCGCGCGCACCACCAGTGCCCCATCCCGCCGATCCCTGGCCGCATAACGATTGCGTGAGGCACCCCCAAAAAACATTGAGCCCGACAGCGGCGAAAATGCCTCGAACCGGAACGGGCTGTCGTAGAAATCGAATCCCTGATCCAGGCCCATCTCGCGCTCCAGGAACACGCTCGCGACAAATGCTGCTGTTTTGAACCCATGCGACTTCAAAACGGACGCCAGCGTAACCGCCCCTGGCGGAACGCGCTCGGCGTTTTCCTCAATCCGGTTTTGAAATGGATAAGTGGAAGTGAAAAGCGATGTGTGCGATGGCAGCGTCAACGGAATCTGCGAATCGGCATGCGCGAAAAGCGTCCCCTGTTCGGCAAAAGCGTCGATATTCGGCGTCTGGACCGATCGGTATCCGTATGCACTCAAGTGATCGGCGCGCAGTGTGTCAATGGAAACCAGAATCACCGGCGTGGGCGCGGCGGCGTGGATGTTGCCGAATGCCGACAGTACCACGAATGAAACGGCCATCCGCTGGTGCGTTCGAAACTTCTGAAACCCATTGAGCCGGCCCATCCGTCTAAAATAGATTGTAACTTTCAGCCAATCTAACGATGTCACTGATTCTTGCCGAGATAGCCGCACGTTCGCCCCGGAAGGGGCTAGTGATCATTCGATGAATCAATTCCGTGCCTTGGTTCCTTTTGTGGCGCTCCTGGCCATCCTCACCTCTTGCGCGGCGCCCAAGGAAACGAAAGCCACTGCATCGAATGAAAGCCAGGCCGCCCCTCAGCCCGGCCTCTTCACCGTACCCAGCGAGCAGCTTGCGCACCTGCGGATTGTTCCGGTCGCGACCTCCAACTGGGCCATTGCGATCCACACCACCGGCACTGTCGATTTTGACGCCGACCATACCACGCAAGCCATCACTCAGGTCAACGGCCCGATTTCCCGAATTCTGGTAGATACCGGCGCCCAGGTGAAAGCCGGAGAAGCTTTACTCTACGTGTCCAGTCCCGATGTCGCCAACGCCATTTCCGCTTACCGGAAGGCGCGCAACCAGCAGCAGTTGGCCCAGCTCACTCTGAACCGCACCCAAGTATTGCTCGACCGCGGCGCTGTCGCCCAAAAGGATCTGGAAGCCGCCCAGGCCACCTTCAATGACTCGGCCACCGACGTCCAGAACAGCCTGCAGGCGCTGAGAATCTTCGGCGTCACCAAGCAGGAGATCGATCAGGCCGAGCGTCAAAACGTAGCCATTACCCCGGAACTGGCCGTGTACGCGCCTATCGCCGGAATCGTAGTGCAGAAGCTGGTCTCGCCAGGGCAGCTCATTCAAGCGGGCGCGACAACCTGCTTCATGATCAGCGATGTTTCGACAGTCTGGGTGCAAGGGCATATCTTCGACCGCGACCTGCCATCGGTTCGATTAGGCGACACCGTGGAAGAGAGCAATCCGGCTTTTGCCCAAAAGTTCCACGGCGTGCTTTCTTACATTGGATCGATGGTGGACGCAGCCACTCGCACCACACCAGTGCGTATCGTCACCCAGAATCCCGCCGGGCTGCTCAAGAAGGACAGCTTCATTGATGCCGTGATCCACACCCGAACGCAAAAGAATGTCCTGACAGTGCCGGTTTCAGCCGTCCTGCATAATGAGCAGAACGAACCTTTCGTCTATCTCGAAATGCAGCCCGGGAAATTCGCACAGCGTCTGATTACCGTGGGCGCGCAGCAGAACGACCAGCAGGAAATCTTGAGTGGACTCAAGCCGGGGGACAACGTGGTTTCCGAAGGCAGCGTCTTCCTACAATTCGCCAACAGCTACCAGTAAATCCACTTCATGATTGCGCGCATTGTTTCCTTCGCCCTTTCGCAGCGGTTCCTGATTGTCACTGCTTCCATCATGCTGATGATCTGGGGCGTGGTGTCGTTCCAGAATCTTCCCATCGACGCCTACCCCGATCTCTCCCCACCCCACGTCGAGATCATCACCCAATGGCCCGGTCACGCGGCTGAAGAAGTGGAGCGGCTCATCACCATCCCCATCGAGCTCGAGATGAACGGCATTCCCAAGTTGGACGCGCTGCGTTCCATCTCGCTATACGGGCTTTCCTCGGTGCAAATGAATTTCCAGTACAGCACCGACCCTTATTTTGTTCGTGAGCAAGCCTTCGAACGCGTAACTGACGCAACCGTGCCGCAAGGCGTAACGCCGTCCCTTTCTCCGCTCTTCAGCCCCAGCGGGCTGATCTACCGCTACGTCTTGCAAAGTACGGACCGCTCGCCGCAGGAACTCAAGACCATTGAGGACTGGGTGCTGGAACGCCGTTACCGCTCCATACAAGGTGTAGCCGACGATTCCGGATTTGGCGGCACCACCATGCAATACCAGGTGCTGCTCGATCCGAACAAGCTGTTCGCTTACGGCATCCCCATCTCACAAGTAGTCCAACAACTCAGCACCAACAACGCCAATGCCGGCGGCGGCTTCTATTCGCAGGGCGGTCAGTTCTACTACATTCGTGGACTCGGCCTGGTGAGAAATACCTCCGACATCGGAAATATCGTATTGAGCACCCACAACGGCATTCCCGTTTATGTGCACGATGTCGCCCAGGTGGAAATCGGCCATGCAGTGCGCTTAGGCGAGTTTGGATTTATGAAGCAGGATGACGCAGTGGAAGGTGTCATTCTGATGCGCGTCGGCGAGCAGGCACAGGTAATCCTCAGCAAGGTTGAGAAGATGACTGACGAGCTGAACCAGCGCGTGCTTCCACCCGACGTAAAAGTGGTCCCTTATTATGACCGCCAATATTTGATCGAAGAGACCACCCGCACGGTCGAGCGCAATCTGCTGCGCGGTATGGCGGTGGTGCTGGTGATCCTCGGCTTGCTGCTCTTTAGCGTGCGTACCGCGCTCATCGTAGCCGCCACCATTCCCTTTTCGTTACTCTTCGCCTTCATCTGCCTGGACTGGAGACACATCCCGGCGAATCTTCTTTCCATCGGCGCAATCGATTTCGGAATCATCGTAGACGGCTCCGTGGTCATGGTGGAGAACATTTTCCGGGAATTGGCGGCGCGCCAGGGTGACGACTATAATCTGCTGGCTGTCATTCGGGCCGCCGCGCACGATGTGGAACGGCCCATCTTCTACGCCGTCTCCGTGATCATCGCCGGCTATCTGCCGATCTACGTGCTGACCGGACCTTCGGGCAGGCTTTTCCAGCCCATGGCCGACACCATGTCCTTTGCGCTGGTCGGCGCACTGCTCTGCGCCCTGACCCTGCTGCCGGTGTTATGCGCGTATTTTCTGCGGAAGCATGTGCACGAACCCGAAGTGCGCTTCTTTGAACACATCCGGTCGGGATATGGCAAGATGCTGGGCTGGTGCCTGCGCAACCGGGTGGTGACGGTAACCCTGTGCCTATTGGTTTTTGGCGCTTCGCTGCTGCTCATCCCCTCCATCGGCGGCGAATTTATGCCGCACCTGGATGAAGGCGCATTGTGGGTGCGCGCGACAACTCCTTACACAATTTCATTCGATGAAGCATCCAAGCTGTCTCCACAAATTCGGGACATTCTGCGCAGCTTCCCCCAAGTGACAACAGTAGCGAACGAACTGGGACGTCCCGACGATGGAACCGACTCGACCGGTTTTTATAACAACGAATTCTACGTCGGATTGAAACCATATTACGATTCCGCCTGGAGCGGCGAAATACACACCAAGCCGCGCCTCATTGATGCCATCAACAAGAAGCTCTCGGCTTTCCCAGGGATCATTTTCAACTACACGCAGCCCGCCGAAGACGCCGTCGACGAAGCCGAGACCGGGCTGAAGAGCGCCCTGGCCGTCAAAATCTTCGGCTCCGATCTGAACATTCTGGAAGACAAGGCCAAGCAGGTGAAGGATGTCATTTCCAAGGTGCCCGGCATCGGCCACATCGTTCTGGTGCGCGAACTGGGCCAGCCCAGCCTTACCATCGTGCCGGATCGCGCTAAAATTGCCCGCTATGGCCTGAATATCGCCGACGTCAATACCTTGGTCGAAACCGGATTAGGTGGAACCGCGGCCACTGAAGTAATCCAGGGTGAGCGCCAGTTCGATCTGGTGGTCCGGATGCAAGAGCCGTTCCGGAAAAATATGGATGCCATCAAGAATCTGTTGATCGCGACGCCGGACGGCCAGTTTCTTCCGCTTAGCCAGTTCGCCGACATCAAAGTGGAAAATGGCGCGTCATTTATATATCGCGAATCGAATTCCCGCTACATCGGCATCCAGTTCGCCGTAGATGGGCGCGACCTGGCGAGCGCCGTAGGGGAAGCTCGTCAGAAGGTGGCCCAGAGCGTCAAACTCCCCATCGGCTACTCGTTCGATTGGGGCGGAGAGTACAAGGACTACCTGGCATCTGTGGACCAGATGAAGATCATTCTGCCCCTGACGGTGCTGCTAATTCTACTGATCCTCTTCGCGCTATACGGAAATCTGAAGTTCCCGCTAATCATTCTGCTTAGCGTTCTGATGACCGAACCAGTGGGAGGCTTACTGGCGTTGCGCCTAACCGGGACCAACTTCAGCGTCTCTTCCATGTTGGGCTTTGTGGCGCTGATGGGGGTCGCCGTGCAAACTAGCGTCATCCTTTACTCCTTCATCAACAAGTTGCGGCAGGAAGGGCGCGACATCCCGAACGCGACACTGGATGCCTCGCTGCTCCGCTTGCGTCCCATTCTGATGACTGCGCTGGTGGCTTGTTTCGGCCTGCTGCCGGCTGCCATGTCGACCGGAATTGGCAGCGACTCACAGAAGCCATTCGCGATCGTGATCGTGGGCGGCCTGCTGTCGCGGCTGCTGCTCTCCATTTTCCTGGCGCCAGTTCTCTATTCGCTCGCGGCACGGGATGGCGATGTCGTGCAAGTGTAGCGCACGTTCGCTTGTTGCGGTGGACCAGCGCTTACTCGCGGCCCTGCAGGCGAAGTGTCCGCTGGAATTTCGATAAGACATCGTAGAAGCTGGATGCCACTAGCATGCCAGTATGCCTGTCGTATTCGCTGTCGATCTCCCCAGCAGCGTTGCGAGAAGCGATCACGATCCGCTGATCGTCTGCCTTTGCCACCACCGTTTGCATTTTGGTGATGGGATCCTCATCCAGCACTTCACCCAGCTGCAGTCTCGCCAGGGCGGCGGGGCCTGCCCACAAGCTCCCAAACTGGCTGCGGCCGAAAGCGATTTCGCCCTTGCTCGGCGGCGTACGCGGCGCGCCTTGCATCTGTTGACTGGCGATGGATGCAAACTGCACCCAGCCCGTTCCATGAGTGATCATCTCCAGGTCCACAAGGACGAAACTGTTGCCGGATGGAAGTGGGCCGCGAGAGATGATCGGACCTCGATAGTGCAGAGCGCGCACGCCAGATACCCAGTCCGGCATTGCTTCGCGCGCCCAAGGAACGGAGATGTCTTTCGCGCCGATGAAATCACCGTGCGTCAGCGTGGTGTCGCCCTGCCCCATATCGCCGGGGCCTACATACTTGGGCGCTGCGCCGCGCACCGAACCTGCAAAGTGCAGGCATAGGCCGGTCTTTGCGTCATAGATGTGTTCATCGTAGCTACCATCCTTAACCATCTGGACGCGGATCGCGTTCGTGGTGTGGTCGCCGGCTTTCCAGGCAATCCGTGATACCAATAGACGCTGCGCCGGGACACTGCGCATCCCTGCCAGCTTGTTCGGGTCCATCCAATAGTCTCCCGGGTCGGCCACCGATGCTACCGCGCTGCTGCCGCCTGGCTGCGGCACAGGCTGGTTATTACCCAGCGCCCCGGCATTCCCAAAGCTCGATAACGACAGCACAACTTTCTCGCCGTCGATGCACACAACCGTGATTTGGTTCCAGCCGGATCCTGAGGTACCGCGCCGCTCCGTCCGTGAGAGCGTCCTGCCGGTGCGCTGGTCTATCCAGTTGCCGTGCCCGTCCTCTTCGTAATTCCACGCGTTTCCCGCCGCCACCGCCGCATACCAACTAAACGTCAGAACCATTCCTTCGTGAAGCCAAGGGAGTGCCGGCACCGGCCCCTCAACCGATGAAGCGCGCAACGCCGGAACCGTTGTCGCCAGAAGCATCGCGGCTGCCATCAAACTGCCATGCAATTTCATAGAAGTTCGCCTTCGCTTAATGAAGCGCAGAACCAAGGCCAACACCCTCACCGCCCGCGGCGCAGAATTCAATTGACGGAGGCACCAGGCTATGTTACTCTAGGGCTGTTTCACATATGCCTACAAGCCCTGGCAAGCAACCCGAGCAGCGCGACCTGTTCCGCGGAGCGCTCGAAATGATGATCCTGCGCTCGCTGCGCCGTCAACCCATGCACGGCTACGCGCTGGTTCAGCACATTAAACAGCGCTCCAAGGATTTGCTGCAAGTGGAAGAAGGCTCGCTCTACCCGGCCCTGCAGCGCATGCTGCGCGACAACCTGGTCAAAGCGGAATGGGAGATTTCAGCTAGTAATCGCAAGGTGCGTACCTACCGGATCACTCCGGCCGGAATCAAGCACTTGGAACATGAAGTATCCAGCTTCGAGCAGATGCTGAAAGGAATCAACCTGGTTCTTTCGCCTGCCGATTTTTAGGAGTGGAATCATGCACTGGTTCAAGCAGCTCTTCACGCGCCGTCAGATTTATAGCGACCTGTCGGAGGAGATTCAGCAGCACTTAGCGGAAAAAATCGCCGCGCTCATGGCCGCCGGAATGAGCCCGAAAGAGGCAGCCTCTGCCGCAAGGCGGGAATTCGGCAATGTGACCAGCATTGAGGAGTCGGGCCGCGAAGCCTGGACGTGGCCGAGAGCCGAAAGCGTTCTTTCCGACGTGAAATTCGCCCTCCGAAAACTCAAGCAATCGCCCGGATTCGCGACCACCACCATCCTGACGTTGGCGCTCGGGATCGGCGCAAATGTTGTGGTTTTCAGCGTATTGAACGGTTTGATTCTGCGGCCATTGGATGTTCCGGAACCATCGAATCTATTTCAGATCATGCATGGCAAGGACTGGGGTGGTTCGCAGTCTTACCGCGACTATCTCGACTATCGGGATCGCGATGCATCCTTCAGCGGCATGCTGGCATACCAGTATCTGCGCGCCGGAGTGCGCGTTGGCAAAACAGTGGCCCAAAGCTGGGGATTCGACGTGTCCGGAAATTATTTCGACGTGCTCGGTGTACAGCCCGCATTTGGCCATTTCTTCCACGCCGCCGATGAACATGGGCCGGCTTCTGCACCGTACATCGTGCTGAGCTACGATTTCTGGCGGTTGCATTTCGACTCCAACCCCCATGTCCTCGGTGAAACCATCGAACTCAATCAACATCCCCTCACGGTGATTGGCGTTGCTCGAAAAGATTTTCATGGGACGGAACCTCTCTTTGTAGCCGACTATTGGATTCCACTCGTCAACGCAACGCAAGTCACCGGATTCGACGACCTACCATACCGGGACCACTACGCGTTCACTGTACTCGGCAGGCTGAAGCCCCGCGTGACTCCGCAGCAGGCCACACGCAGCTTAAATATAGTGGCCGCCCAGATGGCCAAAGAGGATCCCAAGGATGACGGATTAACAGCCCTCGTGAGACTGGCCGGGCCAGCCGGAGACGAACAAGATCCCACCAAAAAAGCATTGCTGGGAATCCTGTTATTGGCGATGCTGGTTTTGCTGGCGGCGTGCGCGAATCTTGCCAGCATCTTCGCGGCTCGCGCTACCGATCGCGGCGGCGAGTTGGCCATCCGCTTGGCCATCGGCGCCAGCCGCTGGATGATCTTGCGTCAACTGCTGACGGAAGCCGTCATCGTTTCTATCGTGGGCGCCGCCGTGGGATCTTTCTTCGCGCGCCTGTTGCTCGGAGTGCTCAGCAGATTGCAAATCTTCGGAGATTTTCCCACCCACTTCATGATCCTGCCGGATGGCCGCGTCTATCTGGTTGCGCTGGCCCTTTCCATCGCCAGCGGCATTTTCTTTGGCTTGCTCCCGGCCCGGCAAGTCTGGAAAACCGACGTTGTGCAGGCCATCAAAACCGGCTGCCTCGAAACCGAATCCTTCCGCCGTCTTGCGGTGCGCGATGTTTTGCTGGCCGTCCAGATTGTGGTCTGCACGCTCCTGGTCACAGCCTCGCTGGTTGGCGTGCGTGGGCTCATGCTCGCACTGCACGTGCCGCTCGCGATTCAACCCGAGCAGGTGACGCTGGCGCAGGCCGACCTACGTATGGCCGGATATTCTGGTGAGCAAGCCCTGCCTGTCCAGAAACGTCTGCTCGAAGCGGCTCAAGCCATCCCCGGCGTATCCGCGGCCGCGGTCTCCGATGGCGTGCCGTTTCTGGGAGGAGGAGGCGACTGGTTTGTTTATCGTTGGGGAACCACGGAATTTCTTCCTTCGCACATGGCCTTTGATGCCCTCTCCTTCTTAATCTCGCCTGGCTATCTCAACACCGCCGGAACGCGATTGCTGGCCGGCCGCGATTTCACCTGGCACGACGCGGGCGGTTCACCCAGGGTAGCCATCGTCAATCAGACGTTTGCCCGCAAGTTGTACGGCGACAAATCCGCTGTCGGACAACGTTTCGCGCTGTGGGAAACGGCCAAGTATGAAGTCATCGGAGTTGTGGAGGACGGCAAATATGGATCCGTCAGTGAAGACCCGCACGCCGCGATGTTCCTTCCCCTCGCCCAGGGGATCGGTGAAGTGATGTCCCCCAGCGCCACAATCCTGGTCCGTTCCAGGCTGCCTCAAGACCAGATCGCGGCCGCACTGCGCCAGAAGCTGATTGCAATCGAACCTGGCGCGCCTTTTACAATTCGGTCGTGGGCCGATGCCATCGATCTTTCCATGATTGTGCCGCGCGCCGTGGCCGCGGTTCTTGGAGTGATGGGGCTGCTGGCTGCCATGCTGGCCGTCACCGGCGTATTTGGGATGGCTTCCTACTCAGTCTCGAAGCGCAGGAAGGAGCAAGGCATTCGCATGGCTCTTGGCGCGCAGCCGGTGGACATCCTACGTTCCACTTTGCACCGCCCGCTGCTGCTCTTGATCGGCGGATCTTGTCTCGGCCTACTGGGCGGCGTATTGACCAGCCGTCTGTTGGCCCACTTGGTCTCTTTCGCTACTCCGCGCGATCCGCTGGTTCTTGCTGGAGTGCTGTTCGTCATGACCTTTCTGGGCTTGGTGGCTACCTGGGTGCCCGCGCGGCGCGCCCTCGGCATTGATCCGTCGCGGCTTCTGCGCGAGTAGCCATCGTGACCGCAGTAAGAATAGACAAATGGCTCTGGGCCGCCCGATTCTTCAAGACCCGCTCGCTCTCCGCTAAAGCCTGCGAGCTAGGCAGGATTGAGTCCAACGGTCAGCCCGTCAAGCCTGCGCGCGAGGTCCATGTGGGCGACCTGCTGCAAGTAAAAAACCCCAGCGGCACCTTTCAAGTTGAAGTTCTCGGCCTTAGCGAGATGCGCGGCCCAGCGCCGGTTGCACGGAGCTTGTACCGCGAGACAGAAGCGAGCCAGGAAGCACGCGTGAAGCTGGCGGAAGAACGCAAAGCCACGCCGCATTTCGAAGACTTGCGGGAAGGCAAGCCCTCCAAGCGCGACCGCCGCCAACTAGGCCGCCTGCGCGGCAGAATCTAGCCGGTTGTGGGCCGTTAGAAACTGGGCAAGGTCATCTACATAGGCCGGGGACAGAATTTGAGGGAGTTATGCTCGGCGTATTAGCTCGGCGTATCAGCAAAGTTCACGTTTCTGCCACACCGAACACTGGCCGCGCACAGAGGAATCATTTCTTGGCTGCGGTAAAGGTTCCCTTTTCGGAACCTTCCAATTCATAATCACCTTTCATGTTGCCGCCGGCGATGGTTCCGGTATGTGAAACCTCCCGGCTGAGTTCGGAGCGTCGAAGGCAAATTCTACCTGCTCGCCTTTGACGGTACCCCAGAGCGCAGCTTTTCCGAACTTTCCCGAGTAAGTGCCGGTGGCCGTTTCTAGGGCGGACTATTGCGTTGTGGCTTCAGTTGGGCATCCTGCTCAGCCATGGGCGTGAGTAGCCAACGGGCGCTGGTTTATTGGCGCTCACTATCGAGCATTCTCATCTGGCGTTCGTCATAGCGCGTCCCCGCGATGGCGGACGCCGGAATGCTCTCTTCAATGCGCGCGAGGTCGGATTCGGTAAGTTTCACGCGAAGAGCGCCGAGTGATTCGGAGAGCTGGGCTCGCGTCCTGGCGCCAATCACTGGAATAATTCGCCGGCCTTTGGCTAGCACCCAGGCTATAGCCAGTTGCGCAGGCGCCCAGCCCTGTTCCGCGGCGAGTTGCTTCAACCTGTCAATGACTTTCCCATTCTGCCGTATGTTTTCTCCGGTGAACCGCGGCAGGTGCGCGCGAAAATCCCCTTGCGCGCCCGGCTTTGAACCGCTCAGCAATCCTCGGGAAAGCACGCCGTAAGCTGTCACGCCGATGCCCAGTTCTTCCAGAACCGGCAGGATCGCGGTCTCGGGGCCGCGGCTAACCAGCGCATACTCGATCTGAAGGTCGACGATCTTATGCACGGCGTGCGCCCTGCGGATGGTAGCTGCCCCCATTTCCGAAAGCCCGACGTGCCGAACATAGCCGGACTGGATGAGATCAACGATTGCTCCCACGGTGTCCTCGATTGGAACACTGGGATCCAGCCGCGCGGGCCGGTAGATATCAATGTAGTCGACGCCCAGCCGTTTCAAGCTATATGCCGCGAAATTCTTAACGGACGCTGGGCGAGTATCCACGCCGCCAAAGCCGCCATCGGGAGTTCGCAGCGCTCCGAACTTAACCGACAGCAGCGCCTTATCCCGGCGGCCTTTGAGCGCTCGCCCGATCAGCATTTCATTGTGGCCGGAGCCGTAGAAATCGCCGGTATCGAGCAGCGTCACGCCGGCATCGAGAGCGGCATGAATGGTCGAGATGCTTTCGTTTTCATCCGAGGCGCCGTACATGCCGGACATCCCCATGCAGCCGAGGGCTAGCGGGAACACTCTTAGTCCGGTGGATCCCAACTCGCGCATTTCGATTGGAGCCATGCAGCCATGGTATCGCGCGGATTCATGTTAGGATATGGCCAATTGGAGGCTACTCATGGCTCACTTCTCCAGACGCGATTTTTTGAAAACGGGACTGGCCGCTGGTGTGCTTGCAGGAGCTGGACGCGTACCCCTGCATGCGGCACGCGGGACCGCCACGGATTGGGTGACGTTGGGCAAGTCCGGCGTGAAGGTGACGCGGCTCGCCTTCGGCACGGGAACGATGAGCGGCAAAGTGCAGCGGGATCTGGGGCAGGACCAGTTCACCAGGCTGGTGCGTTACGCCTATGACCGGGGCATTCGATTCTTCGAGACCGCCGAGAGTTACGGCGATATGCACCGGATGCTGGGCGTGGCGCTGGAAGGTATACCGCGAGATTCCTACCGGTTGATGTCCAAGGTGACCACCCGGCAGGGAGTGGATCCGCAAGAAAAAATCGATGAGCTGCGAAAGCTGGCGAATACCGATTACTTCGACGTCATGTTGATGCATTATCAGCACGTGGCTAGCTGGCCGGCGGACACGGTCCGATGGCAGGACGGCATTCTGGAAGCAAAGTCGAAGAAAGCCGTGGTGGGCTACGGCGCTTCCGTGCATGGGCTGCCGGCGTTGCGCCAGTTTCCAGGAAACAAGTGGCTGGAAGTCGCCATGATTCGGATGAATCATAAGGGTACCAAGATGGACGCCGAGGATTACAACACAGGCGGCGCGGGAAATGTGAGCGAAGTGGTTACGCATGTGAAGCAGGTCCGCACGGAGGGGATGGGCGTGATCAGCATGAAGCTGGTGGGGGAGGGTGCGTTTACGTCGCGTGAAGACCGGCAGGCGGCGATGCGGTTCGCGTTCAACAATGCCGGTGTTGATTCGGTGACGGTGGGTTTTAAGAATACTGCTGAAGTTGACGAAGCGATCGAAAATTTGAATCTGGCGCTGGCGTAGCCCTGGCGCGGAAGCGACGTACGAGCTAACAACCGCTACGGGACGGAACAGAAGCTGCCGCTCTAGGACTCAGCCAGTTCTCTGCCATTGCGCCGGCCCGGGCTCGCGGTAGGCCGGCGGATCTAGAACAATCACATTCGTGGTTCTGCTCTGGCAGACGAAACAGGCAAATGTTCCTGGTACCGTCCCTGGATGGCGTGAAAGGCTATTCAAGGTTGAAAGGATGGCACCGAGCACGGCTTGCTTGCGAGGAGTATCCGGCCATCGCTCAACGTTGTGTAGGCGCTGGTGTTCAGCTGCTAACCATTCTCTGTTGGGCTCTTTCATACCGGCTAAAAGAACAGCAGGTTAAGCACCAAACGCGAATCATCCGCAGAATCAGCAAGGTTGTAACATCGAACTGCACGTTCTTGGGACAGGTTGTGTGGATTACCTGGTCAAAACGAGCGTATACTCGCGTCATGCTTCGAATCGCCTGTCTAGGATTTTCGGTGCTGGCCGTGGTGGCGGCCGGCGCACAGAGGACGATCCAGGTGCAAGGCGAGATGGGAGCGGCCGGCATGTTTCCGGGAAATACGCCGCCTTCCTTCGAATCCGCGATCTCGGCCGGCGCGGACGCGATCGAAATGGACATGCAGGTGACCAAGGACAACGTGATCGTGATTTCACACGATCCGATACTCCATGCGCCGTACTGCAGCGGTCCCAAACCGGACGCCGTGATCCACGAGCTGACGCTTGCGGAAATCAGGAAATGGGATTGCGGCTCTACTCCAACTCCCGGTTTCCCGCGTCAACAGACCGTGCCCGGAACGCGCATGCCGACGCTCGATGAGGTGTTCGCGCTCGCACCGCGGGGCAAATTTCTATTCAATATCGAAACCAAGATCATTCCTGCGAGGCTAACCATCGAGCAAGCTCGCTCGCTGGTGCTGTCGGTAGCGCAAGTCAAGCTGAGCGGCGAAGCGCTGGATCTGCACGCGCGGGCGCTCATGCTCGAAGGGCCAGAGATGACGCCGCCTCCGGAGGAATTCGCCCGGATGGTACTCGATGAGATCCGCAAGCATCATCTGGAATCGCGCGTGATCCTGGAATCCTTCGACTTCCGGACGCTGAGGGCGATGAAAAAACTCGAGCCGAGAATTCAACTGTCGGCTTTGTGCATGGGGCCGGATCTTGATTTCGTCAAGATCGGGAAGGAATCGGGGGCTGGAATCATCTCTCCTTTGTTTAATTTCGTTAGCGCTGAACAGGTGCGGGCCGCGCACGCCGCGGGATTGCAGGTGTTGCCGTGGGTGGCCAACGAGCCTGCGGATTGGGACCGGCTGATTGCGGCCGGTGTGGATTCGATCCTGACGGATTATCCAGCGGATTTGGTTGCGTATCTGAGGAACAAAACGCCGAGATGAGCAACGGACGGTCCCTGTGGGGAACGTCTCTAGCGGCAGAAACTTCGGCGTAGCCGCCCCTGTGTTTCCAAGGGCTTGCGCCGAGGTTTCTGGAGAGTCTCGGCGCTGCAGACACGAGTGTCTGCGCCACGCTTGAAGATTTAGCATATGGCGTCGAGGCCGGAATCCGAAACGGCCGCCCGGTGGTATGGTGCTTCGTCTCTCAGTTAGCCGTTTTCGACGCGCGCCTTTATATCCGAGTACGCCAAATCGATGAGCCTGCTTAGAGCTGCGGCGTTTGTGGCGGTCCCGGGTCTCAGTTTCACATGGCGCATGAACTTGCCGGCGCCTTGCAACAGGCGGGCCGGGTCTGGCAGCGCTGCGCCGTGAAAGAACCCCACGTTCACGTGCGAAGTGAATACATTGACGTAGCCGAAGGGCGCATCTCCAAGACATGCAACCGGGCAGCCGTCATGCAAGAGTTCCCGAACTTCGTCCCCGCATTTTCGCATCATCTCAAACCACGGCAGCGCGGTGGCTCCCAATTCACCTGCATGCTCTTTGAACCATGCATCGATGGCGGGATCCCGCTCGACAGCTCCGTTGAATCGCAGCAATGCCGTTCTCATGGCCGCTCCACTTTCTTCTTTCCAGATCTATTGTCACGTAGCACCTTTACGCCTGGGAAGAAAGGAGCAGGTCGCCGGTAACGCTCTGTTCCGCCGATTGGCGGGCAAGGACTCCGCTCGTCGCCGAGGGGACTTCCCGGGACCTATTTCCGTGACCGCGTTTCACGAGAGTAGTCTCCCACACCTGACTTCGGAGGCGTATGCGCATCTCTTCCGCAATATGGGCGTTATACTTCCAAGTGGAAGAAGACTCCCGGAGCGGGTTTCTAAGGAGAGTCGCCGTATGATGCATGGAATTATGCGAGCGTTGGTGTGGATTGGCGCTCTGCTAGCGGCAAGCTATCAAGTTAGCGGACAAGAGGAGAGAATCGTTCGTGTTGACCTGACTTATCAGGCGCCCGGTAAGGGACCGACGCCGAACTTCTGGCCTCATGGGACCGAGGTCAAGCTCTCCGATTTGCCGGCGGACGCGACGCTTCCAGAAGGTGCCGCACGGCCAGCGACGACCGGCACGCTCCAAGTCGGCCCGGACCAAAAGTCATGGGTCAAGATCCTGGCTACGGCGGATTCCGATCACCCGCGGGATCTATGCCGGCTCTACATCGACCGTAACCGGAACGGCGATTTCACCGACGACGGTCCGGCATTGATAGCGAGACCTTACATGAATGCGAAAACCAAGGCCTGGTGGTCGTCCTTTATTGGCGCAGAGATGTCCATTCCATACCAAGACGGCATCGTCGAACCTTACATGGTCGAGTTCTGGGCGGTGCGAGAAGCAGAAGAACCACCGGACTTCATTCGCTATCAGGTCAAGTCATGGCGCAGCGGTCGAGTCCAGGTCGACGGCGTCGACGCCCTGGTAGCGGTAATGGATTCGGACAACAATGCCGTTTTTGACGCTAAGGATACATGGTCCATTCTCGCCGCATCTGAGCCGGAGTCTCCCAGGCGCGTCCTTTCCTTGGAGGAAGCCCGACATACCGGCCGCCTGATGTTTCTGAATATCGGAGACGGCAGGGAGCTTGTGCTTGAATTTCGCAGCGTCAGCCCGGACGGCCGTGCGCTGAGTTTCGCCATTGTCGACCGCGCGGTCACGAAGGCGGACGATCGCTCGCCGGACGACACGCTGGCTGGCGAGCGCGCCCGCCCTCGAGCCGCACAGCGCTTCCCCTGGATTGAGGGCGACTTCGAACGGGGAGTGGCCAAGGCGAACGAATCCGGGCGCAAACTGATCGTTGATTTCTGGGCCTCGTGGTGCGGACCGTGCGAGTCATTAGACGAATGGATCTGGACCGACGCCGAGGTCGCGGCCCTTCTGAATGCAAGCTACGTTGGAGTTAAACTCGACGGCGACCTGGAAAAAGATCTGGTAGGCCGATTTAATGTGAAAGGATACCCGACGGTCGTTGTGCTGGATTCCGAGGGCAAGGAAATCCAGCGCTTCCACTACCTGTCCTCCAAAGCAATGCTGGAAGCTTTGAAACGCTAACAAACGCCCCAAACGGCGTGTGCGAGATTGATCCTGTGAAGTCGCCGTCGGAATTGAGAACGAGAAGCGCGCATAGCACAGCCCACCCAGCCTGCCGACGTTTTCGGCGCTCCGACGGACGTTGGCCGATTTCCCGGCGCCCATCCCCATTGGGCCGTCAAGCGTAGTAAGGCAAGCAAGATCGCAGGGCCGTGGCCGCTTCGTTGTTCCTGATGAATAGTTGCCATTCAAGGGGAACTATGTGCCGGGTGGCATCGTATTTGCGTTCAAGAGGGGCCCCAATGACGAATGACCTGAAAGTTTCGTTACGGCAGTTGAGGAAGTCGCCGGGATTCGCGGTGACAGCCATTTTGACACTGGCGCTGGGGATTGGGGCGAACGCCGTGGTGTTCAGCGTGATGAACGCGCTGGTGCTGCGGCCGGTGAATGTGCCGCGCGCGCAGAATCTCTACATGGTGCAGCGTTTCAAGTATCCGTCGCAATCGTATCCCGACTATCTGGATCTGAGGGATAAGAATCGGACGTTTGAGAGCCTCGTGATGTTCGATATCGTGGGTCCGGTGGGGGTGGAGACCGGCGGTTATACGGCGACTGCGTGGCCGTACCTGGCGAGTGGAAACTACTTCGACGCGCTATGTATTCAGCCCTATCTGGGGCGATTTTTTCACGCGGCCGATGAAAGCGGCGCGAACAGCGCTCCTTATGCAGTGCTGAGCTACGCCTACTGGCGCAGCCATTTTCATGATGATGCGGGCGTGGTGGGGCGGATGATACGCATCAACAAGCATCCGTTCACGATCATTGGAGTGGCGCCGCAGGAGTTTCGAGGTACGGAGCTGTTCTTTTCGCCGGCGTTTTGGGTTCCGATGGTGGAGCAGCCCACCGTGGAGGGTTACGACTCACTGCAGGGTCGCGGCAATCACTCCGCGTTCGTGGTGGGGAGGCTGAAGCCCGGGTTGACGGCCGCACAGGCGACGGCGGACCTGAATGCCCTTGGGGCCTGGCTGTCCAAGACCTATCCGGCAGATGACGACGGCGTGAAGTTCACGCTGGCACGTCCCGGGCTGGTGGGCGACATGCTTGGAGGGCCGGCTCGGGCGTTCATGGCCGGCCTGACGCTGCTGGCGGGGCTTATTCTGCTGGCGGCATGCGCGAACTTGGGAAGCCTGTTTGCAGCGTGGGCGGCGGATCGTGCGAAGGAGACGGCGCTGCGGCTGGCGCTTGGATCGAGGCGCGGATTGGTGCTGCGCCAGATGCTGATGACGGCTTTGCTGGTTTCGCTGGCAGGGGGAGCGCTGGGGCTAACAGGCGGTGTAGCGATTCTGCACTTGCTGAGTGCGTGGCAGCCTATTCCGGATATTCCGATCAACGTTCCCGTAAATCCGGATGCCCGCACGTATGTTGTAGCGCTGGTGTTGGCGTTGGGAAGCGCGCTGCTGTTCGGGATAGTGCCGCTGCGGCAGGTGATGCGGGCCGATCCGTGGCAAGTGATCCGGACAGGTATGGCCGGAGTGGACGGGCGGAGGCGGTTCGCAGTACGGGATGTTCTGCTGGCGGTGCAGATTGCGATTTGTGCGGTGCTGGTGACAGCATCGCTGGTGGCGGTGCGTGGGCTGGCGCGATCGATCCACGGCAGTTTCGGTTTTGTTCCTCAGAATGTAATGCTGGCTCAGAGCGACTTGCGCATGGCAGGCTACGCCGACGAGCGGGCCTCGCAGATGCAGCGGCGCATGTTGGATGTGGCGGCGGCCATTCCAGGCGTGACGGCTGCCGGCTATGTATCTCACGTGCCGCTGGGCCTGGGCGGTGGCGACTCGTATGTTTACACAGACAGCACCACCGATTTCCGCCCAACCAATCAAGCCGCGGACGCCATGAACTACAACATTTCGCCGGGCTACCTGGAAGCTGCGGGCACCACGCTGCTGATGGGAAGAAACCTGACACTGCACGACGACAACAACGCGCCGAAGGTGGCCCTGGTTAACCGGACGTTTGCGCTCAAACTTTTCGGGTCAGTGGACAAAGCGGTCGGTGGGCATTTCAAGTTCTGGGGCGGAGCAAGGGCGGAAGTAGTTGGGGTGGTGGAGGACGGGAAATACCGGACACTGACAGAGGATCAGCAACCTGCGATGTTCTTTTCATTTCTACAACAGCAGGCGAGCGGTACGTGGCTGCTGGTGCGGTCGGAGCGCGACCCCGAGCAGCTTTCCGCGGTGCTGGAGCGCTCACTACGCGGGCTGGACGCGGGGTTGCCATTCGTGGTGAGGCCGTGGAATCAGGCAATGAGCTCCGCGTTGTTTGCCGCACGGGTGGCGGCCGTGGCTCTGGGAGCGCTGGGGTTGCTGGGCGCAATGCTGGCGGTGACGGGAATCTTCGGCATGGCTTCCTATACCGTGAGCAAACGGTTGCGCGAACTGGGAATTCGCATGGCGCTGGGGGCGCGGCGCAAGCAACTGCTGGGCGCGGCATTGGGGCGGGCGTTCGTGTTGCTGTCGGTAGGCTCGGCAGCGGGTTTGCTGCTGGGCATTCTGGCAACGAAGGTGCTGTCGTACATCGTGTACCAGGCGTCGCCAAACGATCCGCTGGTGTTGGGCGGAGTGGTGCTCACCATGCTGGTACTGGGGCTGGTGGCTGCTTGGATTCCAGCGCAAAAGGCGCTGGCTGTGGATCCGATGATCCTGCTGCGGGAGGAGTGAAGGACAAACTCTCGGGGCAAGCCGGGTTCGACGCGTGTGAGTTCAAAAGAGCGCTGGGCAGGCGGGTTCATACCGCGCCCGCCGGATGGTAAGGGTGGGAAGCGAGGACACGTGCCGCGTCGAGCTTTGTCTGCACACCTGAGCAATATCCGATTTGTCGATCGCTGGCCGACGCCAGCGCTCCACCGTAGGCGGTCTTTCCCGCTGCAGTGATAAACGCACGTAGCACAGCCTGCCGGCCGGCATGCCGACGTTTTCGACGCCTCCGACGGACGCTGGCCGACTTCCGCGGACCTATCCGGGTAGCGCCAACCCTTTGTCCGAGTGGCCGTTACTAATCTGCCTAACTTTTCAAAACCGCCGTTCCGGGCGTCCAACTAGCGCAATATGCGAAGCAGTAACGGCTGGTCGCCAACGGGCGGTAACCCTTAGCCGGGACATCAGCTGGCGTGTGGTTCTACCCTACGCCGTTACACGCGAGCGTTCCTGACTGGGATTAGAACAGTAATGGAACAAATAGCCCTGGAGTCAGCTCACAATTCGTTGTTGCGCGGGGCCTGGAATGTTGATGTGCCGCTTCGCTAAACTTCGTCAGGTGGATTGGCTCCGCGAGGGAGTCCCTTGGCCGAGGCCTCGGCTCCCGGTGGTTCACGGAACGGTTCCACCGAAATGCGCTCGTAACACACCTCCAGCACGGTCAAGTGTGCTATACCGCCCGGCGCTTGGAGAACTACGCGATCGCCCGCTGCCCGCTTCATCAACGCGCGCCCCAGAGGCGACACCCAACTGATGTGGTTGCGGTTGAGATCGACCTCGTCGGTGCCCACGATGCTCACCACTCGCTCCGTTCCCGCGGCATTGGAATAGCGCACAGTCGCTCCGAAGAATGCCCTCGTCGCCGCCTGCCCCGCTCTCGGAGTTTCCGGATCAACCACTTCCGCGGACTCGATTCGCTTGGTGAGAAAGCGAATCCGTCCATCGATCTGGCGCAGCCGCCGCTTGCCGTACTGATAGTCGGCGTTTTCACTGCGATCGCCGTTGCTTGCAGCCCACGCCACCACCTCCGTCACGGCCCGGCGTTCCCTGGTGAGCAGAAACTTGTGCTCATCTTTTAGGCGCTGCAGGCCGTCTGGCGTTATGTAGTTCTTGCTTGGGGTCGCGGGCTCGTCCGCTTGCGGTTTTCTTGTAAACCCTTTTCGCATATCTTAGCCCTTCCGGCGCGAATCCAGTGGTGCCACCGAGCTCTCAGGATGTGGATAGTGCGACGCCTGTTCATACGTTGCCGCCTCGATTCTGCCCTGAAATTGCTCAAGCACGATCCCACAAATGAAATTGGCGTAGCGCCCCAAGAGAGCTTGCCTATCGACCACGCGCAGATTTCCTGTAAATGATCTCCGTCTCCTCAAGACTGGATCTTCGCACGCAGAAAGCCGTGAAAGAATTAGAGGGCCCCAATGAACGCGGAGTGAAAACATTATAGGTTGTCCGGGTTCCTGGGGAATTCGCCTGCCCTAACTGATTGTTTCACGTCTTCCAATCTCTTAATTGATCCGATCCGTCATCTCGGACAAGTGCGGGCGAAGGCATGCTGAGCGCGTAATACTCGCGCAAAGTCGCGTAGCGTTTACAGGCTCCGAGTGGATGACGCCACTCGTACAGCCGGCAAGATCTGTGTGCGTGTTGCCGACCATCCGCCCGGAGCTAGCATACTCGACCTCGGGCGCTTACGGCATTGTTGGTTCCGTGAACGTGAGCTGGATTTTATAGATCAAACTCGCCCCCACCGTGGAGCAGGTCTTGTTCGGAAGAGATGCGCGAGCGCCGACGAAACGAACGACACAGCGCCGGTGCTCACGTCAAACTGACCGTGCTCGAAACGGGCTTGTGTTTTGGCTCATCGGTCGCGTCCCTGGACTGGGTTGCGGTGGTGACATTCATCACCCAGGAGAAACAGCAAGTGGAATCTGCATGGCAGGCTCTTTGTGACTCAGCTTCGTTAGCGCAGGCTTTCCCGTGAGAACTCAGCCGTGAACGCGGGCTGCCTTGCGTGTGATGAGATGATAGCCTTTGGCTTTGGCGTCCGACTGGATGGCGGCCAGGTGCGCCCGTCCCGCTGCCGTTTGTCCCTCTTTCATTTCAATTTCAGCGAGCGCTAGCCGAGCGTCCAGTTCAATACCCCGATAACCCAGCTCTCGCGATTTTGCAACGATAGCATTCAATTCTTTCTGTGCCGTCATCCTGGGAGCAGTGCGGGCATTGTCTTTTCCGGCGACGTAGAGGCGGGCCGCAGCAATCGCAGTCCGCCAGCGGACCTCGGGATTTTGACTCTTTCCCGCCAGCGACCGCGCGTGTTCGATCGCATCGGCCGCGGGCGCGGCTTTACCCTGCCCGAGCATCGCACGGGCCAGGATACACCAAGCCTGAATTTCGTCGTCATCGGCTTTTTGTTTCTTGAAAACTTCGATCACCTGGCGCATCGAAGCTTCTTGGTCGACGGGGGAATGCGCCTCCTCGAGCGACAAATCCGCGAGCCCGAGCTCGGTTTCAGCAATGGTAAGTTGGTCGCCTGCCGAATTCCGTATGGCCAGGGATTGCTCGTACATCTTGCGGGCGCCGGGAAAATCCGCCTCATCGAGCAGCAGATATCCAAAGTGGTACATGACGTACGCGGAAGCGTTTCGATTGCCATTCTTTTGCTGAATAGCAAGGGATTCTTCGAGCTCCTGTCTGGCGCCCGCAAGGTCTCCCTGCAATCGGTGGACGGTGGCGAGGTTGTCCACCGCGAGGGCTGCAATTCCGGTATCGGCGGCTTCCCTTGCCAGTTGCAGCGTCTCTGCATATCCCTGAGCCGCGCCCGGAAGATCCCCTTGGTCTAATCGATCGTTGGCGATGTTTCCGATCGCGTTAGCCTGGGCTCTTTTGTTGTCGATGAGGCGACAGATCGGCAGTGCCTGGCGGTACATTTTTTCGGCGGCGGCGAGATTGCCCTGTGCTTGATACGCGATGCCGAGGTCAAGCAGAGCGCCTGCTTCTTCGAACTCGGATCCAATCTGGTGGGAGATAGTTTGCGCTTTTTGAAACAGCCGGATGGACTCCAGTGCATCCGTCTGACTGATGGCATTTGCCCAGTCAATTAACGAATTGGCTTCACCGTACCCGTCCCCGGCGGAAGCGTAAATGTCCCTGGCCTCTCGGCAGGCGGCGACCGCATTCTGAGGCTGCGCCAAATACGTAAATAGCCAGCACCGGCGGTCCTGAGCTTGGGCCAAGATTAGCCGGGATCCTTGCGCTCTGGCCGATTCCACGGCCCGGGATAGAGGCTGGTCCTGGTGCTTAAAATCGCCCATCTCCTCCCACGCCGCTGCTTCCTGCAAATCTATCAGGGGAAGTTCAGAAGCTGGAGGCATCAGCTTGCGCAGAGACTCCACCGTAGCCAGAGCGTCATGTCCTTTGCTATCGAGCACCTGCACCGCTGCGAGCCTGAGCCCATAATCGAGATTGTCAGGGAAGAGCGCGAACAGCGTGCGATAGATTTCGACTGCCTTCTCATATTCATGATCGATTTCGCGAAAGCGGCCTTCCACCACTAACTTCTCTTCGCGGGAGAGGTTGGCAGCCAGTTCGTAGGCCTGCCGGGCTTCCTCCTGCGCCCGTTTGTCATAGCCCAACCGGGACCAGGCTTCAGCCAGGGCAGAGTGAGCCAGCGAATATTTCGGATCGGCGGCGATGGCCCCTTCGAGAAGATCTCGAGCCGCCAGGGCATCGAACATACGCAGCCGGGCTAGTCCCTCCGAATAAAGACGAGCGGCCTCGCGATTGGAAGGTAAGGCGGCGCGGACGCTCACAGCCTCAACCGGAGAGACCGCTTCAACGCCAAGTTTCTTACGCAACTCGGAACCGGCTTGCGACACCAGGTCAAATAGCTCCGCCTCGCTCCCAACCACAGCGACGTCTGCGATGGTCTCACCGGCAGACGTATCCTGAATGCGCACGTCGAGGCGGATGCGGGTGTCGGGCTGTCCAACGAGAGCGGTGTAGGAACCGAGAACAATCCAGTCGCTGTCCAGATCCTTGTGCAATCGCGCCAGTGTGTTGCGTGAAAGGCTGTCTGTGTCGGCGAGGGGAAGGTCGAGTTTGGTGCGGGCGACGTCTTCACCAGAAACCAGGCGCAGCTTCTCGCCAGCCACCAGTTCGGTGCTCAACATTTCGGCGATAGCCGTCGACAGCCAGCCTTCCTCAGGGCGGCCGGAAAGGTTGCGAAAACCGAGAACTGCGATGGAACGGCGGGTGGCACGCGCCGAAGCCGCGGAAGTTGCGTGATGCGAGACATGCCATCCCCAGATCCCGAGCGCCGCCAGCGCGATCGCGGACGCGAACCAAACTGTTGCGACCCTCCATCGAGGGATTATCGGCGCTTGACGCGCGCTCAGAGGCGCCGGCTGGGCCGGAGGTTGGTGAACAATTTCTTCCGTGACCACCGTGCTGCGCTCACGAATCCTCTGAACGACGATCTCCTCCTGCGCCTCAAGCGTTCCCGGCTCGGTGGTCGCGAGCGGTGGTGGAGACTTCACCTCGGCCGAAAACTGATACCCTTGGCCGGGCACGGTAACGATGTATGGCTCATCGCCTTCCTGCGGCCGGAGCGTCTTCCGGAGACGGAAAACATGTTGAGTAAGATTGCTCTCTTCGACAAAAGAATCGGGCCATACCGCCTTTAGCAGTTCTTCTTTGGTAACGACGCGTCCCGCGTTGGCCACAAGATAGAGGAGTACTTCGAAAGTCTTAGGTTCGAAAGGCACCGCAGTGCCGCGGTAGGAAACCGTGCGCGTGCGAGCTTTCAGCTCGTATTCCCCGAACCGGTAGAGGTCGTTGAAGCTGGACATAATTAGAAGTTCGCTGAACGGTGTTCCCTCAACATCTTAATAAAGATTCACAGGTCGTTAATCGCGATTTTGAGGACGGCGGCGATGTTTGCGTGCCATGGTGGTGCTAGAACGTTGGCAATCCAATGGATGATCCAGCAGACGATGGTCTACAAGCGGGCGCCCGGGGAGAGCAAGAACCTGCCGATAACCTCAGGATCGTGCGGAGGATTGAGATCACCATAGAGCGTGAGATCACAACGGTAATTTTACGCCGCAAAGACGAATCCTCCGGACCCACCCTTCCGCCAAAACCTCCCGCCGACGAAGACAGCGGCAACAGTATCTAAGCAACGCCCAAATCCTTTATGTCCATTGACTTAATCGGCTCTTAAGATCTCTTCAAGTTTATTAACGGCCGTATTCAGGACTCTACGCGGCATCTCATGTTTTCATTGCCCAAGCGGAATCGCCGCGCAAGGAGACGCCATGAACGCGAGACGAAATCATATTTGGGGCTGCATCATTCTGGCTGGTGTGTTGGCAGGCGGAGCCGCCCAAGCCGATCCCATCCAGTTACAGGCCTACACCGGAGCTGTTGGGGGGTCGAACGAGTGTCCCGGTGGAGGCCCGCCGGCAGTCACCCACTTCTTTTCCACATTGGGTAACTTCGGGCTCGGCGCCGGGGGAAACGGCATCAGCAGTTGCGGACTCGCTGGCAACGTCAACAACGTGGTCCATGTCGGCGTTGGCGCCATGCCCGCCATCAGCGCCACCAATCTACCTGCCGCGGGCTATCAGGGATCAGGACTCGGCACTTATTCCGGAGCCGGGAACGCGAATGCAAATTTCGGTTCGCTCACCGTGAGCGCCACCGGATCGCTCACCGGCCCTGAGCCAGCGAACGGGGTTGCAGAATCGATCGGCTTAGCAATCGCTGACGACACTATAAACATTCCCGCGGGCACCGGCTTTATGGAACTTAAATACACCCTCAACGGCGGCCTCAGCCAAAGCGCGAACGATCTGGCATCGGCAGACATCGCGGCGCAGGTTCAGGTGGGGTCGGTTACGCAGCAGATATTTTACGGACTCATTTCCGAAGCAGCCGCGGGGGCGTTCGGAGCGAACGGCGTGGGTGTACCTGGTTGCGTTACCGGAACCGACAACTTTGGATGCACCAACGCTCTAATTTCCACCACGATGCTTCCAGTCACGCCCGGCATGGGTGTCACCTTCGATGTCGGATTGATGGTTTCCACCGATCTGTTGAACGGTGCTTCGAGTGTGGATCCCTCGCCGGGGTTGACGCTCAGCGGAATCGAATTGTTCGACGTAAACGGAACGCCGATCTCGAACTTCAGCATCACGTCCGGCTCAGGCGCGGTTTACGGCGCCAGCGGACTGGTAAGTGAACCCTCGTCCGCGGTCCCCGAACCATCCATGCTGTGGCTGCTCGGGGCAGCGCTCCTTCTTGTATTCGTCGCAGCACGCATTCAATCTTCAAACTTTGGAGAATCAAAAATGAAGCTCCCCATCTTTGTAATTGGACTGCTGGCGGCCGGAACAACGCTCGCAAACGCCAACCCGGCTACCTATGATTACACCGGGCTGCACTTCACCCAGTGCGATTTGGGAACTTGCCCGGCGAACTACGCATCCGACTACCTCATCGCCTCGTTCACTGTGAGTACCCCACCCGTTCCGAACCTAGATGCAGCCCAAAATGAACTTCCTTTCGTCACCAAATGGTCCATATCAGACAAGCTCGGCTATCTCGCGCTCTCCTCGTCAGACCCACAGGCCGCAACCGAGTTGGCCTTGTTAACATTTGGTACCTTCGGGGCCTTCGGCGGCGAGTTTACGGCAACGTCTCAAGGACTACCAGGCGGGGAGTCAGATAGCGGGTCGAGCTTTGGTATCTCCGGCGATGGAATATTAATTGACCCTGGCAGCGATGGCGGTGCGAACACATGGGACGCCGATAATCTCGGCCCGGCCATGGGGTCATGGGTTGGAGTATCCGCTGTCCCTGAACCTGCGATGCTATGGATGCTCGTGGCCGTGCTGTCCCTTGTCGTCTTGGCGACGAGGATTCGTCAGCGCCGCTCCGCAGCGCGCGGGGGCCTATAAAGTGAGGCTGGGCATCTTTGTAGTCGGACTGCTTGTGACCGGCAGTGCCTTCGCGGACACCGTCTCTTACACCGGCACTCTGAGCAGCACGGAGGATACTCGGAGACCAATGTAATGCTATCCGGCGCAGGCACGTTGACGCTTCAAAGCTGGGGTTTCGGAGGAGGGACGAATGCCGCCGGAATGGTGATTCCTGCCGGCGGATTCGATCCTTTTGTCGGAGTTTTCGACAGCTCCGGCGATTTGATTCAAGGCACTTCCGACGTTCTCTCGAGTTACGCGAGTTTCACCGGCTGTCCTCCCGCGGGGCTGGTCACCATCGGCAACGTTCCCAGCAACGTGGCGACATTACGATGTCTCAGCTCCTGGCGGCAGGCGCCTATACCGTCCTACTCTCGGATGCCGGCTACATTCCAAACGCCACCTTCGACCGCCCTTCCTACGGCAATCTGAGTGAAGGGTTCACGGATTTTACGGGCGGCGCATTTCAAACATGCGCCGACCTGGCGGACTGCAATAATGACACGGCGAATTGGGCGCTGGATGTGACCACTCCGAGTAGCGTGACGGCCACGCCCGAGCCGAGGTCGTGGGCTGTTGGTGCGGTTGGGTTGATGGCGATTGTGGCGACTTGGAAATCGAAAAAGGAGAAAAACTAATGAAACTCTTCAAGAATAGATTTGTTGAGGCTAATAGGTTTGTTCAAGCTGGTGCGGCTCTGGGCGTGGTGGCGACGTTGGCGCTGGTGACACCCGGCTCACGCTGTCGCTGCGGCTTTGGACCAGGTCAGCAAGATGACGGAGAACCGAGCGATTACTCAAAGCGTCCCCAGCCAGGCTTCGCGCGTGGTTCTTCTCAGCACCAGTCTGCTCCAGAATTCGACCTGCTATTTCTACAGCTCCGGGGCAGGCCCCACTCGGACTCTCGTCTTACACGGTCCCGGCTGGTCAAGCGTTGGTGGTAACGGACGTCGACATCACCCCTAGCGCGCCATGCGCAACTGGCTGGTCCAACTACATCCTGTCTGGCAACAACTCACTAGCGGCGTCAATGATGTGGACACTGTCCGCGCCGAACACGGGCCACTACACCTTATCCCTCGAGGATTGTGCCCGCGGCAGGCTCTATTCCGCAGATCTCTTTTTCTGCGGCAAGCACCACCGTTGGAATTTGCCCTGGCACAGGGTCAACCTAATCGGCTACTTGACCTCCAACTAGTAAGATGTCCAAGCGATTTTGTCAGCGGAATGAATCCCGCCTGACGCTAGGTCCGTATCAAGTCGCCTGCACATCAAGGCCAACTCTATTCCTGTCCGCGTTGGAGCGTCGGAACAAAATTCAAAATGGGCTGCTGCAAAAGCCAGGGCAAAGCGCGATGGCAAAGATGGCAACCAAGAAGTTATCGGCAATTTGTTTTCTGTAAGTTATACTAAGCTTGGCCGTGCGGTTGTTTCAAATCCCACCAGCCGCCCCGAGCCTGTTTTCAATCACTTACAGCCAATTGAGATTTTCGTGGTGCAAGGTGGTTTCTTCGATTGCTCGGTTCAACTCTTCTTCTTCCTTGTGTAAGGGGCTGAACCAGTTTCACGGCGTCTTATAGCAGCGGCTTGGGTGGGGTGATGATGGTTCGGACGGAAGCATCCAGCGAGTGACCATGAGCTTTTGCCTGGGCGACAAGGTTTGCCTCGAGAACTGCGCATCAAGATTCCATAAAGCCGCCCAGCGGCTTAGAGCTCTCGAACTGACCGGTGCCTTCAGTTAGGCATTACGGATTTTTTTAGGCTTTGCCTGCGGGGGACGTTCAGGCAATCCTCTTTAACCGATCGAACCCACCGTTCCTCAAGAGCATTCGGGTTCGGGCTACGCGCTGGAAGTCGCTGGCACTTCACACCTCCTGCTGCCAGCGTCTTCGGGAACTCCTCGCAGAACTTCGTATCGCGATCTTGCAGCACGTAGCGATGTTGGCGCAGATACCCGGACGCCTCGTCAATGGCGTTGCGGCCCATTTTCGTCATCCACTCTTCGGTGGGGTGATTAGACAGCCGGCCACTCTTCAAAAGGCCGGATTCGCTTGCTGGGGAGGCCAATCGCCTTCGGGCTGGTTCGCAAGAGCACGTCTAGTTGAAATTTATCGACTTCGCAATCGGCGAGATCTCAAGGGAACGCTCAGGACCTGCTCTCGCGTTCGATAAGCCGTTGAAGCACAGTCCGCAGCTCGACTTTTCCTTTTCGAGAGCCAGCCTCGCCGCTTTCGAATTCAATCCACCCTTCGTTGAAGCCATCGAGCATTTGAATGCGGGGTGCGGGGTTCTTCATGCCCTGCGATTGGAACAGCGACTCCCAAGTCTCGCGAGGCACGGCTTCCGTTCGCACGGGACGACCAAGCAGGTCAGCGAAGGTGGCGGCGATCTCCTCAGGGGTCACACGGTGCGGCCCTTCCAACTCGACCACCCTGCGGGCGCTCCACGTGGTCTGGATGAGTTCGGCCGCCACACACCCGATGTCCGCCGTGGCAACCATCGGTACTGGCTTGTCGAGGGGCTGGAGGAAGCTCGGGAACACGCCGGTCTTGGCCGCCGGAGCGACGTCCCAGCTCGAGTTCTCCATGAACCATGCTGGCCGCAAAAAACAAATTGGAACCGACAAGTCTCCCAGCACCTGCTCGATTATGGAGTGCTGCGTGAGCAAGTTTGATCGGGTCGCCTGCGCGCCGATGGTCGACAAGTACACGACTCTAGCGGGACGCGCGGCGTCGATCGCCGATCGCAATGCGGCGGCTACAGCCCGTGCTTCCGGAAAGTCAGGCGACGGATCGAAGTTCGGTGGAACGAGCACGAAGACACCAGCAGTTCGCTTAAACGCCGCGGTAAGCGCGGCCGCGTCGTTGATGTCCGCCTCGACGAGGTCACAGCCCCGCATCGCCCAAGTCTCACCTTTACGGGTCTCGCGAACCACGCCTCGGACGGGCTGGCCGGCGGCCAGAAGATTGCGCCACCTCTCCACCCACATTGCCAGTAATTCCAGTAACTGCAAACATTTCTCTTACCGTCTAAGGGCAGTCCTGTCTGCGGGAGCGATAGAGATTATCCCTCGTAGCAACATCCCGGATCAAGTGGCAATGAAACGAGTGGCGCCGTCATATGGGCGATGCACTCCTCTCGATTCGTTTTATAATCCTCTGAATAATGCGGAACACAGACGCCGGCCACCTGGCGGCTTGGTACGCGGCGGTTTTCTTAGCCGGCGAACAGTCCCGATCCAGTGTGGTGTCTCCTCGACGCAGCGGCGTCGCCTCCGTTCGCCGCTTGCCGAAGCTGCCAGTCCACGCGTCTAAACAAACAGCAGGGTCTAAACCAACAGCAGGTTTAAGTTCATGTCAGTGACAGCGAGACAAACCTTAGCGGATCGAGCGCGCAGCCAGCCGCTTTTCTTCTGGATCGTCTTGCTGCTCGGCGCGGTGATGCTGGGGGAGTATCTGTTCGCCGGCACCATGACTTGGCGCTACAGCACCGTTTCAAAAAGTTACGGATGGGGCATCGAGCGCCGCGGTGCGCACTGGATCGTCATCATGGTTGAATCGGAGGGCCCGGCGGCCGGCAAACTCCAAGACGGCGATGTGATCCTCGCCTTCAATAACGACTCGAGCCTTCTGCGCCTTTTCGGCTCGAACTATTTATGGTTGGTGCTGGTAAGGCAGGATGCTTATACGCTGGAGGTCCAGCGCGGCGGAGAGCAACGTAGCTTCGCATTGCAGCTAAAGACGAGGCACGACTCCAAATCTCTGGACAGGATACTCTCCAGCCTCACTGCCAGTCTCGGCTTTTGCCTGGCCGGCCTGCTCCTCCGCCTGGCCAAGCCGGAAGACCGCCTCACGCGGCTCGCCTCGCTCACGCTGCTCGCCTGGGCGGCCTACCAACTGGGGCAATCTCTCCTTTCGATGTTTCTATTCTTCCCGTTCTTGGGGCGCCTCGTCTATACCTCCGTCTTTCTGTCCTTCCCATTGGAGTTCGCGCTCGCCTATCATTTCTACTACCGGTTCCCGCAGAGCGCGCCTCGCGGGCCGCTTCTGGACCGCGCTTCAATACCTGTTCTATCTCTGCGGCAGCCTGCTCTGTTTCGCAGACAAGTGGTTACAGCTGGGCACTATTTGGGGATCAGCATTCCGCCCTCGGCTTCCTGCTCAACCACGCCTGGCTGGTGACTCTGAGCACTCCTCTCGCCGCCTTCGAACTGACGTCGGTGCTGGCCATGGCCGCCGTCATCGTGCGCAATTTTCGACAGGTGAAGGAGCCGGATCAGCGCCGGCGGATTCAGTGGATCATCTATGGCTCCATTGTGGGAATCACGCCTGGGGTCCTGCACTTGATAATAGTGCTACTTTTCAGTCTCGGTCTTCTTGGAGGGTCCCAGAATGCAGTCGCACTGTTTAACGTCACCGCCGTGATTGCAAATCTCATGACGGTGGTCATCCCCATCACCATCGGCTACGCCGTGCTGAAACATCGCGCTTTCGACGTGCAGGTGGTCATTCGCCGCGGCCTTCAATACCTGTTCGCCAAGCAGATGCTGCGCGTCGTGCTCGCGCTCCCCATCGCAGGATTAGTTTGGACGGTCATCGTTAACCGCAACCTTCCGCTGGCCGCGATTCTGACCGGCAACCCGCTACTGCTGGTTTTGATCGCCGCCGCCGGATTGAGCTTGAAATTCCACCGCCAACTCACCCGTTGGATGGATCGGCGATTCTTCCGTGAAGCCTACAACCAGGAACAAATCCTGCTGAAGCTGATCGACAAGATCAAAGATACCGATTCCATGCCGGAGCTTTCGCGCCTGGTGAGCAAAGAGATCGAGGCGGCCATGCATCCGCAATGCGTCTACGTCTTTTATCGCGGCGAGGAGAAGCGCGACCTGCAGCTAGGTTATACCTCTAGCGGGGAGTCTCTCAACCTGCGGATTGCGGAAGGCTCGGAACTGCTTCGTTGGATGGGGCGCCGGCGCACCGCGCAGGATTTTCCGTCGTCTGAGAGCAGCCTGCCTGCAGAGGAAAGCGTTTGGCTCAGCGAGCGCGGCATCGATCTGATTGTGCCCATGAGCGGCGCTGATGCGCGGCCGGCAGGGTTGCTCTTGCTGGGCGAAAAGAAGTCCGAAGAGCCCTACACGCCCACCGATCGCCAACTGCTCGAAACCATCACGGCGCAGATGGCCGTCGTCTATGAAAATGTCTGGCTCAAGGAGCAAGCGGCCAGAGAGCAGAAGATCAAACACGAAGTGCTGGCGCGTCTGGAAGAGCAGCAGATCAATTTGGTGAAAGAGTGCCCGGCCTGCGGCGCGTGTTATGACAGCGCGACCGAGATCTGCGTCAAAGATCAACGCGAGCTGACTCTGAGCTTGCCGGTGGAACGAACCATAGACAACAAATATCGCTTGGAACAGACCATCGGCCGCGGCGGGATGGGCGCGGTTTACGAAGCCACCGATTTGCGCCTCAACCGCAGCGTCGCGATCAAGATCATGCTCGGCCAGATGTTTGGCGACTTGAAGGCGCTCCGGCGATTCGACCGCGAGGCGCAAGCTTCGGCCCGCTTGAATCATCCGAACATCATCGCTCTTTACGATTACGGCGGCATTCGAACCGACGGAGCTTATCTGGTCATGGAGTTGGTGCGCGGCGAAACGCTGCACTCTGAGCTCAAGCGCTTAGGCCAACTTGATTGTCCAACGGCCGCCGCCTGGTTCGGGCAATTGCTCGAAGGCGTCCAGGCCGCGCATCAAGCCGGCATCATTCATCGCGACCTCAAGCCGGCGAATGTTCTGGTTTCACGCCCCGCCGCGGGACGCGAGCAAATCAAGATTCTGGATTTCGGACTGGCGAGGATCAGCCAGCTTGATTCCTCGAATCCGCAGAGCCTGACGGCGCGCCAGGAGCCGTGCTGGGAACTTTCGGGTATATGTCGCCGGAGCAAGTGTTGGGTGAAGAAGTCGACGAGCGCGGCGACATATTCGCGCTGGGCATCATGGTGGTGGAGGCGCTCACCGGCCGCCGGCCTTTTGTAGGCCGCACAGCAACGGAATTGATCGGCTCGATCCTGCGGACGCCGTTTCACCTGACCGGCGAAGTTGTTGAGGTCAAAAAGTTGGATGAGGTATTGCAAAAGTGCCTGGCCAAAGACCGGCAGCAACGTTTTGCCTCAGTAGGGCCATGCAGGAAGAGCTAATTCCGGCCATCGAGCGTTGTCCGCCTTTTGCGCGCACTGCGCCTTCGAGGGGGGAGATATTGGCTAGCAAGGATGCGACTGGGACATTTACGTTGTGAACTAAACTCAGTGACGATTGGTGCAATGCCCGGATCGTCGGCAATGTGACACGACTGGGCCGGTGGGATCTTCCAGTTGGCACGTTATAGCCGCCAGGCCAGTCGTCGGCGGTCTCATTCGGCGTTGTAGTTTTCCCGCAATTCTCTGTCGGCCCACAGCAGCCTCGCGGGCGAGCAAGTCAGGTTGGCGCGCGGGATTGGCATCTCGATCTTGACTCGTGTATCTCGCCGGCGTAAGCTAAGAATTCTTAGTATGGGACGCAAGCCGCAAAAGAACGATTCGTTGCCGGGTTCCCTGGACATGTTAATTCTGCGGACGCTGTCGCTCGGCGACCTGCATGGATACGGCATAGTCCAGTTCATTCAACAATCGTCCGAAAATGAGCTCCTTGTCGAGGAGGGCTCGCTGTACCCCGCTCTCCAGCGGCTGGAGTTAAACGGCTGGATCGACGGTGTGTGGGGCGTGACGTCGAATAATCGGCGGGCGAGGATCTACAAGATCACGGCGGCTGGCCGCAAACAGCTGGCGGTTGAAACCCGGAAGTACGCGAAACTCACGTTGGCGATCGCGCGCGTGATGGGAGCGGAGTGACGGACGTGTTACGGCGCCTGAGGTATTGGATAGAAAGCGCCAGGCGCAGCGAGTCGCTGGGTGAGGAAATGGAACTCCACCTTGCGGAAAAAGCCGCGGAACTGCAGGCAGATGGTATGACAGCGGAGCGCGCCCGGGCTGAAGCGCGCCGGCGATTTGGCAACGTCGGATTGAAGCATGAAGAGTCACGGGAGATCTGGATGACACGGTTTTTGTCGGAACTTGGCCAGGATGTCCGCTATGGCTTTCGCAGCATGACCGCCAACAAGGCGTTCAGCGCCCTGGCGGTCTTGTTGCTGGCGCTCGGCATCGGGGCGAATACGGCGATCTACAGCTTCATGGAGTCGATTCTGTTGCGCTCGCTGCCGGTGGCCGATCCCGAGTCGCTGGTGGTCCTGAATTGGCATAGCCGGCCGCCCCAGGAGGGCAGCCAGGAATGGGTCCACGTCATACACGGGGTACAAGGCATTCTCTGGCCGGGCGACAAAGGCGCGCTAGTCAGCGGGATGTTCCCGTACGGGGCATTCGAGACGCTTGGCGAGGAGAATCCCGCCTTCTCAACGCTCTTCGGATATTTCAACGGGCTAACCCGTAACCTGGTAGTCCGTGGGCAGGCCGCGAGCGCCCACGCGGAGTACGTCACCGGCGATTATTTTCGTGGCCTGGGAGTGTCGCCGAATGCGGGACGTCTGATCGATTCCGAAGACGGCCGTTCAGGCGCAGCGCCGGTAGCCGTTATCAGTTTTGCGACAAGCCAGCAGCGCTTTGGGGGACCGTTGAATGCGGTTGGACAACCGATTCTCGTGGATAACATTCCCTTCACAGTGATCGGCGTTGCGCCGCCAGAATTCTTCGGAGTCGATCCTGCGGTGGCGCCGGACCTCTACCTTCCGTTGCAGACAAATGTGCTCCTGGACGGCGCCGGAGTGGCTCGTATGTATGGCGACGGGAACTTCTACTGGATCGAAATGATGGGTCGTCTGCGTCCCGGCGTAAGCATGGCCCAGGCGCAGAAAGCGCTGGCTCCTCGTTTCCATCAATGGGTCGCCACCACGGCGAGGACCGACGGTGAGCGCGCCAAATTGCCCGCGCTGATTCTGAATCCCGGCGCCGAAGGTCTGGGCAGCCTGCGCCGCCAGTATTCGAAGCCTCTGTACGTGCTGCTGGCGATGGTGGGATTGATCCTCGCGATCGCGTGCGCGAACATCGCAAATCTGCTGCTGGCAAGGGCCGCCGCGCGACGCCGCGAAATGGCTGTCCGGCTCAGCCTGGGAGCGGGACGGTTCCGCATCGTACGGCAGTTGCTTACCGAGAGTGTGATGCTGGCGTCGCTCGGCGGAGCGTTCGGGGTCCTGTTTGCGATTTGGGGCGTGCGATCGTTGACGTTTCTGCTCTCCCACGGACAGGAGAACTTCACGCTGCACGCGGAATTGAACTGGAAGGTGCTGGGCGTGACGGCGGCGCTCTCAGTGGTTTGCGGCTTGTTATTTGGCCTCGCGCCGGCGATTCAGTCGACGCGCCCAGACGTTATGCCCGCGCTAAAGAATGGCCGCGGGGACGGACCGCATCACCGTCACGTCCAGCACGTTCTGGTGGTCGCCCAGATCGCGATCTCTTTTCTTATCCTGGTGGCCGCGGGTCTGTTTGTCCGGACACTCAACAAGCTGCACTCCGTCCAACTTGGATACGCCCGCGAGAACATCCTTCTGTTCTCGTTGAATGCGCGCCAGGCCGGGCATCGCGACCAGAAGATCACCACTTTTTACGCGAACCTGCGCAAGCGTTTCGAATCGATCCCGGGAGTGAGCAGCGCGACGCTTTCGCACGCCTCGATCATCAGCGCCGGCCATGCCGGGGAGACATACAGGGGGACAATGAAGATCGGCGCTGTTACCGTCGAAGGCGCAAGCGTCCTGGTCGCCGGACCACGTTTCCTCACGACGATGCAGATTCCGATCCTGGCCGGGCGTGAGATTGACGACCGCGACCAACCAGGCTCCATGCTGGTTGCAGTGATCAGCGAGCGGCTGGCGCGGACTTACTTCGGGAACGAGAATCCGGTCGGCCGCCGCATCACGTTCCTGGACGAGAAGCGCGATCTCGAAATCGTCGGCGTCTCGGCTAACCTGCGGTACGGTGGTCTGAAAAATGATGGGGAGAGTGCGATGACCGTGTTCGCAGCGGCCAGCCAGTTTTCTCCGGACCGAGTGACCTACGCGCTGCACACCGCGGGTGATCCGCTGAGGTATGTCCGGAGTGTGGGTGAGATCGTGCGGGAGGCAGATTCCCGCATACCCGTCACCAACGTGATCACACAGGCTGCGGAAATCGATCGGACGATCAGCCGGGAAATCACGTTCGCGAAATTGTGTACGGGTTTCGCGGTTCTCGCTCTGCTGATGGCGTGCGTGGGGCTGTATGGAACGATGTCCTACAACGTGACGCGGGAAATCGGCGAGATCGGAATCCGCATGGCGCTGGGGGCGCAACGCGGCGCCGTGGTATGGATGGTTCTGCGGCGCGTTCTACTATTGGCGGCGGTGGGACTCGCGATCAGCGTGCCTGTCGTGTTGGGCGGGACCCGGCTTGTGAAATCGCTTCTGTTCCAGACCCAGCCCAATGATCCGCGAATCCTGGCGTTGGCCGGTGGGGTCCTCCTGAGCGCCGCGATTCTCGCTGGCTATGTGCCGGCAAGGCGAGCGTCCCGAATTGATCCGCTGGCGGTTCTGCGGCACGATTAGCCCACTTCCCGAGTTCGAGAACGTATACCAACATGTAGAAGCTTGCGCGCGCTGGTTGAGGCCGGAGCAGTTCCGCGCATGCAATTGCAGAAGGCGGAAGACGAACAGACGAACTACCGTCGCCCCGGACGCCGCGCTGATCCGTCGCCCTCCGTACGGCCCGGACTGACGGTCGACGCCTGGACGATATGCGGGCGCCTTTGGGCCCGCAATACAGCGAAGGATGGCGGCTGCTCAGGGCGGATAGATGCGCAAGGATGTAATGCATCCGATCCCGCACAAGCTCGGGTTCCGGCCTGTGGGCGGGACCGTTCAGAACGCTATGGAGGAGTGCCGCGTAATCCAGGGCACGACTCGTCGAGTCAGATCGAGGCGGGCTGCGCTCGAACGCCTCCGTTTATGTCCGTCCGCGGGGAACAGCGCTTGCTCCGAGAGTCCGGCTCGCGGGCCGGAGTACCCAAGATGTGATTGCGAGACAGAGTAACGACAGCGGCGCGATGGAGTCCCCCCACTTGCCACATGCCCCGTGCGATGCAACAGCGCCGGACAGCTCAAAGACGATCCCGGCATACGCCCATTCTTTGAGCCTGAGCAATCCCGGAAGGACGATGGTTACCGCTCCCGGGATCTTAAAGATGCCTATGATCGCCAGGATGTACACCGGGTATCCCAGGCTTGTGACAACTTGGGTCACAAACGGACCGCTAACAACGCTAGTCCGCCCGTGTGTCAGGTCGACTACGCCCCCCAGGAATGTTTCGAGCGCGATGAGGGATGTCGTTGCCCAGTACAACATTGTCTTAGCTTTCAATTCGAATCCTCCCTTCGCTTGTGGCGTGGAGCCAGATTCTGGCAGTGTTAAGCCAAAATGCATGCGGCCATCAGTCAACGCCGAGCACACCGTTCAAGAAGCCAACCAGGTATTTCCACGCCAGGTAATAAGCGACCATGGCGATCGCAACGCCGGCCGGGAAGATGGTCCAGAGGGAGCGCGAGATTTCGAAGCCAGCCAGGAACGCATTCCCGAGCGCGAGGGGGCCCGCGACCAGCGGAACCAGTGCGCCATGCAGGCCAAGCGGAATGCGCCAATGCTTACGCACCACAATGTACAGCATGTTCCACAACCCCCAGAGAGCCGGCACGATGGCCAGCGGAAACACCAGGAAGCGCTCGATCGGGATGGGCACGTTATAGCCGAACCGCAACACAACAAAACAGGACAGCATGAGGATCACCAGCACGCTGGGCACGGTCACGCCAGCCATGTAGGCACGCAGATAGATATGGCTATTCATAACGCAGTCCTCATCTCAAAGTAGGTAGAGCACAGCGGGAATGGTGTCCGGGAACAGGAGCAGGCATAGGAGGAGCGTGGCGGCGAGAGCCCAGTCCCCCCAGGAAATCCGGACAGGCGGCCGATCCAGGCGCTGGCGCATTTCAGGCCAGAGATCGCGTTTCAGCTCGCAATCCCCCGGACCGGGCGCGGCGCGCCGCAGCACCTGCTTCAATGCTTCGTCTTGTTCATTCATGGACGCACTCCTTGTTTCTCCAGACTTTTCCTCAACCGCCGGATCGCGCGAAAAACACGCGATTTGACACCGTTCGCCGAAATGCCGAGCGCATCGGCGATCTCGGCGTAAGGCCTCTCCTCGATCATGGCCAGCCTGGCAGTGACCCTGAGTTTCGCGGGCAATTCATCGAAGGCAGCCAGCACCTTTGCGCAGACGTCGGCTCGAATGGCAGGGTCGGACGTTCCAGTGCCCGGGGCGCGTATGGGAAAGGCGTTGTCGAGCGACCTCTCCGGGCGGCGTCTGCTCAGATGCTCCAACGCCAAGTTGGTGGCGATCCTACGAGCCCACGCACCGAACGACCTGCAGGGATCGAACCGGGCGCGGGCCCGATAGATCCGCCAGAACGTCTCGATCGTAAGGTCCTCAGCAGCTCCGGAATTGTGCACGATCCGGATGATCCATCCGTAGACCTCGCCCTGGTATTCCCGGAACAAGGCCTCGAATGCCTGGATATCGCCCCGGGTAAACCGTTCGAGTTCCGCCTCGACTATCCCCGTCATGTCCTAGCATCATCCTTACCGGCGCAGGCCTCAGCAGGTTTCATTAATAATGCAGCCTGCGGCCAAGGATCTTCCGAATCGGGGAATTTGCAGAGCTACAGCGGGCGTGAATGTCACCCGCGGTCGCTCTTGATAAAACCCCTGCATGCAGTTGGAGAAACATCCCATCGGCCCGGTACGGCCGCAATATGGTACAAGGAGCCCCGGCAGGTCTGACGCTCCTGGGTGCCATGGTAACGTGGTATCTATAACTTGAAGATTGCATTTCGGCGCTGCGGGAGCCAATCCCACCAGCCGCCCCACCCGAGAGCCTAGAGGATGGCTTCCGATAGCGAGATCCCCGGAGATATCACCAGCCTTCTGCAGCGTTGGAGCGGGGGCGATACCGGCGCGCTCGACGATCTGGTAGAAGTGGCCTACAAGGAGTTGCGCGGCATTGCGGCTTCCTATCTCCGGCAGGGCACCCTTCAAAACACTCTGCAAGCCACTGAATTGGTCAACGAGCTCTATATGCGCCTGGCGCGGCAGCGTAGCGCTCAACTTTCGAACCGCTGCCACTTCTACTCATTCGCGGCCATGCTGATGCGCCGGATCCTCAACGATTTTAGCCGCCGCGCCCATGCCCAGAAACGTCCCGGTTGGGCCGGCGGGCGTATTCCCCTGCATCCGGATCTGGCCTGGATCGACGCGGCGGGCGAAGAGATGTTGTCGCTTGATCAGGCGCTGGCTGAGTTGGAGCTACAGGATGAACGCAAGGTTCGTATCATCGAGCTGCGCTATTTCCTGGGTTGCACTAATGAAGAAACGGCCGAGCTTCTAGGCGTCACTCGCTCCACCGTAGACCGCGACTTGCAATTCGCCAAAACCTGGCTGTACCGGCGCTTGCATTCAGAGTCGTAAGCCCGCCACCGACATTCCGATATCCCCACATCCCCACATCCCGACATCCCCACATCCCCACATCCCGACATCCCGACATCCCCACATCCCGCGAAATTATTCTGGTGCATTTTTCCGCGCGTTAGCGCGGTGTAGCTGTGAGAGTCCGCGTGGTTTTCGATTGCGAATATCGGAAACCGCGGGCCTGAGTAGAAAAAGTACTAGTAGTAACGGAGCAAAACTCAGTTTGAAAAAGAACGACGCATGCTGTATCTCGTGGATGGAATCCGCGAACAGAAATGAAAGGAAGATCTTGTGACTAAATCTAATATCACTCCGAGCGACGGAGTATGGCTGCTGCCGATCCTGTTCGCCTTATTCACGTTCAACGCGGTGGGCGACACGTTAAGTTTCGCCCATGTGGAACTCGACCCGAGCTACCAACCTGCGTTTCCGCCGCCCCCTGGCACGACGTCAGCTTCGTTCACGGGGACTATCAACGGCGCAACCAATTCGGCGGCCGCGAACCTGGCCACCGGAATGTTGGGTGTTCTGAACGCCGGCAATAGCGTGACCACTCCCGGCGTATACGAAACTATCGCTCAAATCGGCGATACCATCACGGCCACGGGCTCGGCATCCGGGCTTACTGGATTAGACCTGGGAGTTAACATCAGCGAAAAAAGCACCACGTCATTCAGCGATTCCAGCGGGAACTTCAGCTGGCTGTGGGTGTTCATGTTCACGCCGGGGACTTTCGATCAGACCCAGTTCACAACTTTGCCCAACATTCTGGTTTCGAGAGGGTATCTGCTGGGCAACGGCACCAATACGAATATCGCGGATGCGTTATTTGCCGCCAATAACGTGGCGGTGGACGGGACCTTCGGCGACGGCACGAACACCATTCCGTTGCAGATTCCGTTCAACACAATCGGGTCGAATTTTCAGATCGAGCTGGTGCTCGGTTCGGCCCAAGACGTGACCGGCATCGGATCGCCAACCTGGTCGGCCGACTTCCTGGACCCGCTCAACGTGACCTTATCGGCGCCGGCCGGCGTAACGCTGACTTCGGCCTCCGGTCTGTTACCGGGCACCGTGGGGGCGGTACCGGAGCCCTCCACTCTGCCGCTGGCGGGGACGATGATCGCGCTGGTCATCATCGCGCTGGAGGCGAAACGCCGCCGGAAGACGGCCTGAGTGGGAATTCCCGAGGGCGGCGCACGGTGAATGTCTAAGTGAAAGGATTCCGCGCGCCGTCCCCGGAGGGATGGACCCGTTCGATTAAAGCCCGGCTTTCTTCCACAGTGTATCCACGCGTTGTTTGACTTCGTCCGGCATTCGAATGACGTCGGGCCACGGGCGAACGAAGCCCTCTTCCTTCCACTTCTTGGTGGCGTCGATACCCATTTTGGAGCCGTAATTCGGCAGGCGGCTGGAATGGTCGAGCGAATCCACCGGGCCGAGGACAAACTGAATGTCGCGCTCGGGATCGATGTTGTTGAGCGCCTTCCAAGCCACTTCGCGAACATTCTGGACGTCCACGTCCTCATCCACCACTACGATGCATTTGCTGAACATGGCTTGTCCCAAACCCCAGATGGCATGCATCACTTTGCGCGCGTGCAATGGATAGGACTTGCGAATGGAAACCAGAATCAAATTGTGGAAAATGCCTTCGGCCGGCATAGAGATGTCGCGGATCTCAGGTAACTGCAGGCGCATCAATGGCAGAAAGATGCGTTCGATGGCCTTGCCCATGTAGAAATCCTCCATGGGAGGCGGACCAACTATTGTTGTCGCGTAAATGGGGTGCTTGCGCTGGGTGATGCAGGCGACGTGAAATACTGGATACTCGTCTTCGAGCGAATAGAAGCCGGTATGGTCGCCGAAGGGTCCCTCGGTACGTAGCTCGCCAAGATCGACATAGCCTTCCAGGACGATTTCCGAATTGGCCGGGACTTCCAAATCGGAAGTTTCGCACTTCACCATTTCGACGGGCTTGCCGCGCAGGAAGCCGGCGATCATCATTTCGTCCATGTCGGGTGGCAGCGGGAGAATCGCCGAGTACATAGTGGCGGGATCTGAGCCAATGGCCACGGCGACATCCATGCGTTTGCGTTTGCCCTCTTTCAGCATGCGGCGGTAATGCTCGGCGCCCTGCTTGTGAGTTTGCCAATGCATGCCGGTGGTGCGCTCGTCATAAACTTGCAGCCGGTAGCAGCCGCAGTTGCGCTTGCCGGTATCGGGGTTCCGGGAGAAGACCATGGGAAGCGTGATGAAGCGTCCACCGTCCTGCGGCCAGCAATGCAGGATGGGATAGTCATTCAGCGAAAACTTTTCGCGGCGGATCACTTCCTTACAAGCCCCGTCGGAGACCGCTTTCGGAAAGAATGCACCCATCTCGGCGAGTTTCGGAAGCATTTTGAGTTTTCCAAATAGGCCTTCGGGCATGCGCATTTCCAGATATTCGGAGATCCGGCGCGCTACTTCTTCCACCGAATCCACTTCGAGAGCGATCTGCATTTTGCGTGTGCTGGCGAAGCTGTTGATGAGGACTGGAATACTGCTGCCCTTGGGTTTTTCGAACAGCAGCGCGGGACCACCGTCCTTCACCGCGCGGTCGGCGAACTCGGTGATTTCGAGGTAGGGGTCAACTTCCAAGGAAATGCGCCGCAGTTCGTATTTCTTTTCGAGAGCGGCGATGAACTCGCGCAGGTCGCTGTATGCCATAAGAGATGTTGAAGGCCCAGATTTCAGTATCAGGCTTTAGTATCAGGTTTTACTATGATGGAAAGTCAGGGCGCATGACAAATCGAACCGCATTCATCACCGGCGCGAGCCGCGGCATCGGGCGCGCATGCGCATTGGCGTTGTCCCAGGCTGGCGCGCGCGTAGCAGTGGCGGCGCGGAACATCGAACAGCTTGAAACGCTGGCCCGTGAGATCCGATCGCAAGGGCGCGAGGCTTTTGCGATTTCGCTAGACCTGGCCAATCCGGACTCCATTAAGGAGGCGCTATCGAAAACGGCGAAGGAATTCGGGCCGATCGCGATTCTGGTGAACAATGCCGGCATTACGAAGGACGGTCTGGCGCTGCGAATGAAGAAAGAGGATTGGGACGCGGTGATTGCGACCAACCTGACTGGGGCGTTCTTGGCGATCCAACAAGTGCTGCAGGGCATGATGCGCGAGCGCTGGGGACGGATCATCAACATTTCCTCCGTTGTTGGCGAGATGGGTAACCCGGGCCAAGCCAATTATGTTGCGTCGAAAGCCGGGCTGATCGGACTTACGAAATCGATCGCCCAGGAGATGGGCAGCCGCAATATCACAGTGAATGCCGTGGCGCCGGGATTTGTGGAGACCGATATGACGCAAGGCTTGACCGACGAATTGAAAGCCAAGATGCTGGCGAACATTCCGCTCAAGCGGATTGGGCGGCCGGAGGATGTGGCGGCGGCAGTGCGGTTCCTGGCAAGTGAGGAGGCGGGGTATATCACGGGGCACGTATTGGATGTGAATGGCGGAATTTATATGTGAGCGGGCGGTTATTGCTCTTCTGCTTCGAGCAGGCTTTCCAGTTCGGGTAAAGTACGCAGGTCCTTTTCGCGGCCGGCAGCGCGCTTGGCTTTGATCAAGCTGTGTAGACTCAAAATCGCGATGCGGCGGCCATAAGCCTCCACGATGATCGATCCGGCCTTGACTTCGTCGAACGTGCCCAGGCCCGCAACCTCGGCGAGCAAGTCGATATCGCCCAGGTCTGTGGTCAGAGTGAAGAGAGCGCCGTTGCGTAGCGTGACTTCATCCCATATGAACGGCAGGTCTTTTGGGAAACCCCTGGGGCGAGGTTGGAAGGGCGCAAGCGCCATCGCCATGCTACGCAGGTTCGAAGGAGCACGCGAATAGCATATGTCAAGGTCAACGTGACGCTGACGCTACCGTGGAGGATGGCTGAAAAGCTGCCGATCACGACGAAGTCCACTTCTGCATCGCAGAGTGTTTGGATCGCGGTCTCGAATTCGATCATGACCTACGCGCAAGTCCACGAACTTTCTCAAGCGATCGTACTGCTCTCTGCAATTTCCGCGCTCGCTCTTCTGGCGTCAATCGGAGCTGCTCGATCAGCAGCGTTAGATCGATCCCGTACTTCTGCGCGGCCTCAATGCGGCTGCCCGGCGCGGGGTTGCGCAGTTTCTCCGCGGCACGCTCAAACTGCTCCGGGGTCAACGCTCGCAGTTCCCTCACACTTTGAGTTTACCTCTCGCGGACAAACCAAACAGAATTGGAAACGTCTGAACCTAATTGGAGGAACTCACGAGTGGCTGAGGAAACTACACGCTATCAGATTCGCCCGTCGGCCGAAAGCACCTTTACGCTGGAGGTATCGAAGAGCGGGTTGATGGCGGGCAAGAAACATTTTCTGTTTTTCGAACAGTACGCCGGAGAAGTGGAATATGATTCGGCGCACCCGGAGAATTCCAAAGTACGTCTGACGGTGGAGGCACCGAGCGTGACGTGCAAGGACGCGTGGGTGAAGAAGAAAGAAGAAAGAAAAAAGATCGTGAACGCGGCGGTCAACGACATGCTGGCCGCCAGCCAATACCCGCGGCTCACCTTTACATCCACACGCATCACGGGCAAGTCGAAAGGCCAGTTCGAGATTCAGGGCGAGCTCACCGTGCGCGGCATCACCAAACCCATCACATTCGTGACTGCGGCGAAGCCGTCCGGCATCGAGCGGCTGGAAATCGACGGCGATGTACAGATCAATCTGAAGGACTATGGGTTGACGCCGCCTTCCGCCATGCTGGGCCTGATCGGCACCAAAAGTAAAATGACTCTTCGGTTTCTGGTTTGGGCGGAAAAGAGCGGCACCTAAACGGGTCCTCTTGCTTACGCGCGGGGCTACAATCCGAGCGGTGCATTCAAGGTAGCCCCGCGCGTGAGCGAGGGGACTTGGAATTGCGAACTACTGCCCAAGCCACCACAATGGGACTATGCAATCCTCGAGCAGCGGGAAATTTCGTGTCGGCCTGGTCCAAATGAGCTGCGCGCCCGATCCTAACGAGAACCTCGAAAAGGCGCGGTGGCGGATTCGCGAAGCTGCCGCGGGAGGCGCACAGATTGTCTGTCTCCAGGAACTGTTCCGGTCCCAATATTTCTGCCGCGAAGAGAACGCGGAGTTGTTTGCATTGGCGGAGCCCATCCCCGGGCCCACTACTGAGGTGCTCGGCCAGTTGGCGCGCGAGCTTGAAATCGTCATCATCGCGCCGCTATTTGAGCGCCGCGGCGCGGGGCTCTATCACAACACGGCGGCAGTGATCGGCACGGACGGCGAAATTGTTGGCATCTATCGCAAAATGCACATTCCGGATGATCCGCTGTACTTCGAGAAATTCTATTTCACGCCCGGCGATCTCGGATTCGTCAATTTTGAAACGGCCTTCGCGCGCGTCGGCGTGTTGGTGTGTTGGGACCAATGGTATCCGGAAGCGGCGCGCCTTTCTAGTCTCGGCGGCGCGAATGTGCTTTTCTATCCAACGGCCATCGGGTGGCATCCGGCGGAAAAGGCGCAATACGGCGCGGTCCAGTTGGATGCCTGGCGGACCATCCAGCGGGCCCATGCCATCGCCAACGGGATTTATGTGGCGGCGGTGAATCGCGTAGGTTTCGAAGGGCCGGCTGCCCGCGGTCTCGAGTTTTGGGGATCTTCCTTCGTCGCCGATCCATTCGGCCAGGTGATCGCCGAAGCGCAGTCTACTAAGGAAGCCATCCTGATCGCCGAATGCGATCCACACCGCGTGGAGGAAGTACGCCGCAATTGGCCTTTCCTGCGCGACCGGCGTATCGATTCCTATTCGCCAATTCTGAAGCGGTGGCTGGATTGAAAACCGCTCGTGGATTCCGAATGCCGGCCGAGTGGGAGCCGCATGAGGCCACCTGGCTGGCTTGGCCGCATGAGCGCTCGGACTGGCCGGGAAGGTTCGCGCCCATTCCTTGGGTCTACGGCGACATTGTGCGACGCCTGAGTCGCGTGGAAAAGGTCCGCATTCTGGTGGAGGACGCAGCGGCCGAAAAAAGCGCGAGGCGTGTTTTCGCCAAGTGCGGCGTTGAAATGCAGGCGGTGGAGTTCTACCGGCATCGCACCAACCGAAGCTGGACCCGCGACTATAGTCCAATCTTTGTTCGCAATCCCGGAGGCCAGGTCGCGATCACAAATTGGATTTTCAATGGCTGGGCCAAATATGAAAACTGGCGCGATGACAACAAAATTCCAGACTTCGTGGCCAAGCGCCTGAAACTGGCGCAGTACGCGCCCGGCATCGTGCTGGAAGGCGGCAGCATCGACGTGAATGGCGCGGGCGTTCTGCTCACCACTGAAGAATGCCTGCTGAGCAAGACAGTGCAGATTCGAAATCCTGGCCTTAGCCGGGCGGACCTGGAACGATACTTCGCCGGCTATCTTGGAATCACGCGGACCATTTGGTTGAAGCGGGGAATCGTGGGAGACGATACGCATGGCCACATTGACGACCTGGCCCGGTTCGTGGATGAGAGCACTATCGTGACAGTGACTGAGCTAAATAAATCGGAGGCTAACTACGAGGTACTTCGCGACAATCTGGAATTGCTCCAACAGACCGGGCTGCGCATCGCAACCTTGCCGATGCCTGCTCCGGTGCACTTTGATGGCCAACGCTTGCCCGCCAGCTACGCGAATTTTTATGTCGCTAACAACTTGGTACTGGTTCCGACATTTAACGACCCCATGGATCGAGTAGCACTCACTAAGTTGGCAGCGCTGTTCGCAAATCGCGAAGTGGTTGGAATCCATTGCCTGGACCTGGTGCTGGGCCTCGGCACGCTGCATTGCATGACCATGCAGCAGCCGGCGTAGTTGAGGCGGATTCAGGAACGTCTACAACCCTACGGTTCGCGAAACCTCGTACCAAGCGGTTCCATCCGATACGAAATGAATGGTGGCGGATTTGCCGGTGACCCCGGTTAGTGGACCTACGGTCAACAGGTTTGGACCGAAGGTGATGGTCTTCGTACTGATATTGTCGTTGGCGATGATGATGAACATATGCTGCCCCGGCAAACCACCGGTGGCTGCGCTGAGCGTGGCATTTCCTCCGTTCGGCGCCGTACGAATCTTGTGCACATCGCCGGCGGTGACATCCAACGTCATCGCAGCCTGATACGGCGTGCTGTCCATGGTGGAGATGACACGGCGTGCGCGAACATCGCCGCGTGAGTCTCGATAACTCGGCTCCGCTGCGCCCGAGCCACCCATTAAGCGGAACACCTGGCCATCATAGAAAACCCATTGCGGCTGGCCGGCCACTAGCGTGCCGCCTGGATCAGTTGCGCCATCGATTTTCTTAATGTTCTTCAGCCCAACTTTGTCGATATTCAGCGAGCAGAACGCAGTGCAAGTGGCATCTACATTCAGGATGAAGGTCATGCCGGGGCTGTATGCGGTCAGAGCTTTATTTGGAAATCCGCAAGTGTAGCTGAAGGTCCCGTTTGTGGATGCGCAGTAATTCTCATTGGCATGCACCGCATCATGCGTAGCGATGAGAGCGGTGTTGAACGACGGTGTGCAATCCACGCGTTGCTTGCCGGGGTTGTCCACGCAGGCGTGCATGATTCCGTTGCCCGGTATCAGGTTCAGATTCTGCTCGACGCCCACGGGCTTGCCGTCGACTTGCATCTTGAGACCCTGGCCGAACGCCGCGACCGCTGTCAAACCGAGGAGGATGTGTTTCAGAGGCATCGAACATACTCTCGCATGTCTGGCTTACGCATGTCTTCCAGTCTGCATTCGCGGCTTTCGCGTTATGCTTTAGGTTTGCCGCAGCCGCCAGAAACCGTCCATAAAGTTGTGATCGATGAACCGCCGCCGTTCCTCGGTACCTGGCGGCGGGTTTACATTTTCGTGCTTTGCTACCTGGTTTTCGTGATTGCTGCATTCTATGTTTTCTCACGGGTCTACGCCCCATGAGACCGCTGGACTGGGTGGTGATGTTCGGATGGCTGGCGTTCATCGTCAGCTACGGGCTGTATCGCGGACGCGGCAGCACCACGGTCAACAAATATCTGCTGGCGGGCAAAAGCATGCCGTGGTATGCCATGGGGCTCTCTATCATGGCGACGCAAGCCAGCGCGATCACATTCATATCCACTACCGGCCAGAGCTACACGGACGGAATGCGCTTCGTGCAGTTCTATTTTGGATTGCCCATCGCGATGGTTATTCTTTGCGCGACGGCGGTCCCAATCTTTCATCGCGCCAACGTGTACACGGCATATGAGTATCTGGAGCAGCGCTTCGACGCGAAGACGCGCGCTTTGGTGAGCGGCATTTTTCTGATTCAGCGCGGATTGGCGGCGGGCCTGTCGCTGTATGCACCAGCGGTGGTGCTTTCGGTAATTCTAGGATGGCCGGACCGGCTGACTACGGTGATGATGGGTGCGCTGGTGGTGACTTACACCTCACTCGGCGGCATCAAAGCGGTCACCTGGGCCGATGTGCAGCAGATGATGCTGATCTTATGCGGGCTGGTGATTTCTTTAGTCATGGCGGTGCATCTGCTGCCTGGCCACATCTCGTTTGCAAATGCGGTTTCGCTGGCTGGCGCGGCAGGAAAACTGAATGCCGTCAACTTCCATTTCGACTGGAACGACCGCTACAACGTCTGGAGCGGGCTGATCGGCGGGATGTTTCTAATGTTGGCATACTTCGGCTGCGATCAATCGCAGGTTCAGCGCTATCTTACGGGCAAATCGATCGAGCAGAGCCGGCTAAGCCTGATCTTCAACGCGATGGCGAAGATTCCGATGCAGTTTTTTATCCTGTTTATCGGCGCGATGGTATTTGTTTTTTTCATCTTCGAGCGGCCGCCGGTATTGTTCCAGCCGGTGGAACTGGCACGGGTTCGCAACGATCCGCGATTCCCAGCGGTCGAAAAACGCTACGAACAGGCCTTCGCGAATCGCAAGCAAGCTGCCGAAGAATATCTGGACGCGAAGAAGTCGGCCGATGCAGCCCTGAAGCAAGCCACGATGGAGCGCTACCAAAACGCTCAGCGCGAATTGAATGACGCGCACCTGGCGAGCGAGCATCTGGTGGGAAAAGATTTTCACGATACGAACTACATTTTTCTTTCGTTCGTGACGCGCTATCTGCCAGCCGGCCTGGTGGGGCTGATCATCGCCGTGATCTTTTCGGCAGCCATGTCGTCGACTTCGGGCGAGATCAATTCGTTAGCTACCGTGACCGTGATCGACATCTACCGGAGGCACGTCAATAAGAGTGCATCCGACCGTCATTACCTGATGGCGTCGCGTTTCGCCACGATTTTTTGGGGTTTGTACGCAGTGGGGTTCGCGCAATACGGCAGGAATTTCGGCGCGCTGATTGAGGCGGTGAACATTGTAGGCTCGCTGTTCTACGGCGGGCTGCTAGGAGTGTTCGTGCTGGCCTTTTTCTTCAAAAGTGTTGGGCCGAACGGAGCTTTTTTCGGAGTGCTGGCGGGCGAAGCAGCCATCTTCGCCGCCAACATATTCACCAAGATCTCGTTCCTTTGGTACAACGTGGTGGGCTCGGTGGTAGTGATTGTGGTGGGTGTTATGGTGTCACGAGCGTTCGATAGGAAACGCCCTCAACAAGCGTGACGGGCACTAGAATCTCTGCTGATATCTAGAGCATATCCTGGATAAGGCAGCGGCGTAATCCAACTCAGTTTCCCGGAGATCGACCCACTCGAAAGGATACGGCGGCGCGTTCGTCGCCCTGAAGCGTAACACCAGGAACTCATCAAAATGGGGCTGGGCCTCAGAGCGCAGGCGGCGTTCTGCTTCCGAGGCTTCCTGGAACGGATGTAAGAATCCATCCCTACCCGTGGTTGGGAACGCACGGTTTCCTTCGTATCCGATCACGCTTTCAGCGTGGTTGATCCCGATCACGGCGATAGAAATCGGGTTTCCGCCTCCGAGCTTGAATTGCACCACCTGATTCCGCAAGTCATTAATCACGCGGTCTATTTATTTGATCATGGCCTTAGCTAATATCTTCACTTCCACGCCGATTTCCACGGTTGCGATTGGCCCTCGCGCAACTTGGTAGCCGGAATCCGCGATAGCGGTCTCGCCAGGAATGAGTTCGCCAAAGGTGGCATCACCCCGTCTGGCCGCAATGCCTCTGCGTTTGTTCTGGACGTTCAAAACACGCTCTTTGCGCTCGACCGCAGCCGCGATCAATTTGGGTGAACGATTGACGCTGAGCAAGTCTTCGTATAGATGCATGGCGACGAAGTCGCCTTGATTGGACGCACGGTGCTTGTAAGGCTTAGCTTCGAACAGCCGCTGGAATTCCGTTAGCAGCCGATATTCGAGTTTTAGAGGCGACTGGCTCAAGAGTTAACTCAGCGTCTGTCGCGCCAACAAATCTAGGCTGTTTAATCAGTTTGGAGATCCGCTGTTTTGCGATCTCGACATAAGCCGGCTCTACCTCGTTGGCGAAGGAGCCGGATGTCCATCGCGCGTGGTTGCACCGCGAATATCAGTCCAGATAGACCGCTGCCAGCTCTTCATTTCTTCTTTGGTCAACATCGACAAGGCTTTTTGCAATGCCTGAACGGATCGATACTCGCCGCCTTTACGGAAGAAGAGAATATACTCGAGGTCGTTCTTGATGATTCCGCCTGGTTGATAGGGTTTCCCATAGAATCCAGCGCCGTTGCCCTCCACCTCTGTAGCCCCGTTGGCAATTTTGTGCCACAGAATTGGCATTAGGCAATCCAGGCCGAGCTTGCGGGCCCGCACCTGAATATCAGCGTGGAGGGGCACAAGATAGTGACGCCCTGCGCGTTTTCTCGATATACAGACATCTCCAACGACGCAACAAATGCGTCCGCCGCCAACCAACACTCGCCCGCACTCTTTCCACGCAATATCCAGTTCGGTGAGGAATCGATCATAGTCATCGAAGTGCCCCATCTGATCGGGATTGCCAGCTGTGTACTCCTTGAGGGCCCAATACGGTGGTGAGGTGACAACTAAGTGAACCGATGCATCTGGAATCCAGGATAGGTCTCGGGCATCGCCCTGGTGGAGGTGGTGGGTAGTGCGATTGTATGGCGAGGGCCATTCGATTTGCCGGTAATGTCGATTTGCGGCGAGCAGGGCTTGCATGCCCTCGGGAGTGTTGTCTTCCGGTGGGAGGGACGGGGCGCGGCGTGGGATTTTCTTCGCCCGGCCATTCGCGAATAGATCTTCCTGTAACGGATGCCCCGTAGGTTTTGCCCTCAATCCTCTCCTCTTCGAGAGCACTTGGCCGAAGGTCAGCTTGGCGGTGCTTATTGAGATTGTACCTTTGCCGATTGGATCTTCGCCCATCTATCCGCTCATCGGCAAAGGGTCTTCTAATCTGAGCCGCGGCTCAATGCTCAGTAAGGATAATTCGGAGCGCACCCCGTCGGAACCCAATTGCCCCACTGATCGTAGTAGCCGGTCGGGCTGCAGTATCCAGGCGCGTAGCCGTATCCATAGCCGTAATAGGGCGCGCCGTAGAATCCGAACCCGAGGCCAAAGCCGCCGCGGCCATAATTTCCACCGTAGCCGCGCCCGCCATAGTAACCTCGTCCGCCGTAATAGCCTCTGCCACCATAGTAGCCGCCGCCACCATAGCCATAGCCGCGCCCGGCATAGGCGTGTCCACCACCGCCATAATATCCGTGGCCGCCGCCCGAATACGATCGCCCAGAGTATGCGTGGCCTCCACCGCCCGAGAACCCGCGGCCACCGCCGTGTCCGCCACCGCCATGACCTTGGGCCAAAGCGGCAACCGGGCTGAACAGCATAAGTGCAGCTCCTAGAACCAACGCCGGTAATCCAAATTTCTTTAACATAACCTGCTCCTACCCATTGGACGTGGCGGGGAACGTTCAGGATGCAGTATGTCCCGTGGTTGCTTGATTGTGAACAACAAATAATGGTTAGCGGCCCGTGCCTAAAATCATTTCCCACTGAGCCGGTGGTGGTGATCAGTTCAGAACCAGCGCGAGTTTGCCTACGTAATGACTTTCAAGAGCCCTCTGAGCTTCGGCCGCATCCTCCAACTTAAAGGTCCGAGCAATATGGACTTCAAACGGCCCGCCATCGATGAATTCATTCAGTTTGGCAAACGTCCGCGGATCAGGCTCCGCGTTGTAGTTCATGACCTTCACGCCATCATGCGCTTGAGGAACGTCCTCCACACCGTTCGGGTAAGCGGCTCGGCCACCTTCCCGCAGCGCTGCAATCGCCTGCTCCGCCGCTTTTCCGCCCGCCGTCAACAAAACGGCATCCAGACCCTTAGGCGCAAATTCATGCGCCGCTTTGAGAATATCTTCTCGACGCCCGTCGATGACCTTGTCGGCTCCCAGCCGTTTCACAAACGCCACGCCATCTTGGCCAGAGGCTACAGCCAGAACCCGTGCTCTCATGCGCTTGGCCAGTTGAACCGCTAAATGGCCGATGCCCCCGCTTGCGCCGAGGATCAGAATGGACTCACCAGCTTTGAGCTTAAGCGCTTTATCCAGACCATCCATTGCGGTAACCCCATCGACCGCCAAGACGCCGGCATCGCGTGTGGACAATGCCTGCGGGATCATCGCCGCGTTATTGGCTTTGATCACCGTGTACTCCGCATAAAAGCCGCCCTTAGGACTCATCAGGTTAATACCGTAAACCCGGTCTCCGCGTTTGAGATTATGAACCTCATCACCCACCTCTTCGACCGTGCCCGCGCCATCCGTCCCCAGGACATGAGGAAAGTTGGCTTTCATGCCGTACTCTTTAGCGAACCCGCCCTCGCGCTCGAACGGATCCCAAACGCCGACCCCCGCGGTATCCACCCGGACGAGGATCTCATCGGTCGCCACGTCCGGCACCGGCAATTTCCGAGGCTTCATCTTCTCGATCCCTCCAAATTCATCAATCGCTACCGCCCGCATCGTTTGATTTGATTTGTTTTTCATGAGAATCTCCTTCTGCGTGTATCCCAGCCGATTATTGCCTTTCTTAGGTATTGACAATCAAAAGGAGCGCTACGTTACGCGAAAAGGGTGACATGCTGGATCAGCGACGTGACAGACTTTAGACACGGGCTGTTTAAGAGGCCGGCAACCGCTTGCGCGTGATCTACGCTGGCGCGCAGTGGTCTCGACTGCCTCCGCCGCCGCTCATCGCCTTTAGTCTTGCTCTTGGATTTTAGATCAGGAGTGGTTTCGTTTTTGCGGGGGTGTGCAGGTTACTCTAGGCTCGCAGGGCGGCGGTGGGCCGGTCTGACCTACCAACCGCCCTGCCGGCGTGCTTTGGGGCTAGCGCTTGGTTGGTTGCTCTTGGTCTCTGTCTTTGCGGGGCTGATTTGGTTGTTCCTGCCCCTTATTCGGATACTGACTCTGGTGACCCGGTTGATTGCCCTGATGACCGGGCTGATTGCCAAAGTCCTTCTGCTGCTGGTTTCCCTGTTCCTTCTTTTGGGTGTCCATCTATGATTACCTCCACGAGTTAGAATCCAGCGCAGGCTTTTTGTTGCGAGATGTCACACAGTATCACGGTTCCTAAAGGTTAACGAGGCGGTTTGGATGCGAGCAGCTCACGCTCACGGCTCGGTTTACTGAGTCGCTTGGCTCTTGCTTAACAGCAAGGCCCAATCGTTGTTTCCTGGCGCCGTGGGCGAAGTCCACGAAGCGGCCGTCACGTTGAGCGGTGCCAATTCGATCTTTCGCCCGGTTGACGCCTCCCACCAGACTCCCTCGTACTTGCCCGCTCTAAGCTCTAGCGTGACGTTTCCCCCGTGTGGAAGATAGATGGCATACAATTCGCCCGGTTTGGCGAGGCAGTAATTCCCATTGTTGACAAGTTCGTCGTGCGGCTCGGTCTTCCACCATTCAAAGCTAGTGAAAAAGTCGACCATGTGAGCGTAGCCTTGAAACATGGTCATGGTGTCGTCGCCGCGGCCATTCATCCAACCACCGCCCGTATCGGGCCAGACGTTGGTTCCTCGCCGCGCCGTTTCGCCCGAGGTTTGGTATCCTCCGGCCATCACGATCTCCCACGCCGTCCTGCGCAGCGTGTCAGCGGATTCCGACCCCAGTCCCTTGGCCCACATCGGGTAGTGATCCTCGTAGCCGTATTCTTCATTGGTCTGTGGAATAATGCGGCCCATATCTAACTGCTGCTTGCGCTGAGCCAGCATGAAAACGTGCTGCGTTCTGGACCACTCTTGGAAGGACGTGAAGTCGAACCAGGATGAGGTGCGATCCTGATGAACATTATCGACAGGGTGGCTGGTGGCCAGATGTTGATACGGGTCCCACTGCTTGATCAGGATTCCAGTGGCGTGCGTCCACGCGTCGTCGCGGTATTGATCCAGGTCGTCGCCGAGGTCCCAGGTGATGTTGGAAAAGGCGGCGAAGCGCGCGATGGCATAGCGGATGAAGCGATGTTCGTCGTCACTGGCGGACGCTGGATGTACACGGCTGTCATTCATGTCCAGCACCAGCGAAAAGATCATGTCGCGATCCCGGGCGAAACGAAGCGCGCGCTCGAACTTCTGCCAATAGGACACTTGAAAGCGGCTATAGTCGAATCCTGGATAGTAGATGTCATCCGGCCGGCCGAAGTTCCCCGCTCGGCTTTGCCATGCGGTAATGAAAGGCGTCCAACTGGTTCCGGCCATCACTGGTTCGCCGTAATACAAGCTTGTTCTGCCCGCGATGGTCACGCGCAGCCGGTCGATCTTCAATTGATGAAGTCTCTCGATGCTGGACTGGATTACGTGGTCGTCCTTCCAACCGACCAACCAGTACGCGGTGGTGCCATTAAAGAAGTAATGCTCGCCGGTGCCTTCCCAAATAAAGTGCCAGCGATTTTGAGGATCGACCCGAATGGGCCCACGGCGCCCCGCGCTTCGGGCGTGGAATTTGCCGGCGAAGGTTTTGCGGAACAATCCTTGCCGGTATTCAACCGAATAGTGATAATCGCCTGCGACCGATGGCATGAACCGGACTCGGTATACGCTTCCATCCGCGGCGTCGGAAAACCCGTCCACATGCCATTTCTGAACGCCGCTCGCTTTCTCAAACGTCCCCAAGAGCGTCGCGTCGGTGAAAGGATTGCGCGCACGGCGTCCGGAAACCTGGGCTGACACCTCTACGAAATCGCAGGCGTCCAAATCCGCGGAGGATTGTGAGAAGGTGACGGTTCCAGGCGGCAAGCCGCCGGGGACAAATGTGAAGAGGACGCCTCCCACCACCACCGCGATCAGCAACAAAACCCGAATTCCGCTGCCGAGCAACTGCTTATCGTTGTTCACGTTGATTTGGTCCTCTCATCGTGGCACAATCCAACAGATTGGGTGAGTGAGGTCACTCAACCGGACCGGCTGGATCGCACAATCTCCTTCTCGATGAATGTCTCAGCGTCTGGCAACCATATTGCAGCGCCTATTCATAATGCCTCGGCTGGAGGTGTCCCAATGGGGTGAGTTTTAATACGGCGCTTCGTCCCGTCGCGGATGCGGTGCCCGAGCGGCGCGCCAAGGTGCGCTACGCCGTTGAGTTGAGAGCCCGCTACCGGACGCTTTCCAGGAAACACTTGTTTGCAGGTGTTGGTTACACGAAGAACATCAGCAGCCACGGCGTTTTCATCGCCTCCCGGTGCGACGTTCCACTGGGTACCCACGTGGAAGTAAGCATCGATTGGCCGGCGTTCCTGGATGGAACCATACAGCTTCAACTGGTTTCGGTGGGTAAAGTGGTCCGATGCGAAAAATCCGGTTTCGCGGCAACATTGGAGAGGCGCGAATACCGAACCATGAAGAGCTGGAGCAAAACAGTGGCTCCGCAGAATTGAGGCGCCTGCTAACCTTAGGCCTGTTAACCTGAAGCGCTTGTTAACCTAAAGTTGCCTGGATGGATCCTTCCCCGCTCTCCCTCAGCCTTTCTCCGCACGGCCGGTTGGTCCTGGTTCACGATCCCGATGCGCCGCAACTGGACAGCGCGCTAGGCGATCGTCTGCAGCACGCATTCGAACACGGATCGGGCCACGGGCTATTGTTGCTGGGAGCGGATGAAGTTCGGGCCACGCTACCGCCGGTGTTCTCCTATTGGCGCGAATTCGCTGCGCGTTACGTCACCACTCTCTGCACCCGGCAGGACAGCGATGACATGGCCGTTCCTCCGGATGAGGAACTTGACCACATAGTACTCGGCGCCCCGCCCATGCTGGGCTCGGAGTATCTGACAGCCGATGTGCTGGGATCACTCTGGCACGAGTTAGACGGGGCCTTTCGCTTGGAGTTATCCGAATCCAAATGCAGCGTGCAGGATTTTCTGAAACGCCGCAATCCCGCCTGGAACCTGGTGGGGCGAGTGCATTTCAATATTGCCGAGAATCGCAAGGATCCGGACGCTCCTTTCGCATTTCTCGCGACCTATACCACGCGGCTTTCCACCCATGCCAAGGCCCAGCACCTACCGCTGGGCCAGGCGTTGCGCGAGTATGCAGGCGCGAAGAACAAACAGCGCCTGTTGTCACTCTTGGTTCCCGTGCAGCGCGCGTCCGAGACCTGTGCGTGGCTGAAGGAAATGGTGGATGCGGGCGAGATTTTTCATCCGCTGCGCTGGACACCGCGGGAAGCTTTGCAACTTCTGGGCGACGTTCCGCAGCTCGAGAGCGCGGGCGTGGTGGTTCGCACGCCTGCCTCGTGGAGGGGCAGTCGCCCGCCGCGGCCGCGCGTGACAGGCACGGTTGGAACCAAGGCGCCTGCGGGGCTGGGACAAAACGCGCTGCTCGATTTCCGCATGGAAGTGACGCTCGACGGCGAGACGCTCACATCGGACGAGATCCGCGATCTGCTGGCCAAGACGGATGGGCTGGCGCTGGTGCGCGGGAAGTGGGTGGAAATCGATCGCGAGCATTTGGAAAGCATGATCGCGCGCTTCCGTGAAGTGGAACGCACGGCCAAGGACAATGGGCTGGCGTTCAGTGAAGCCATGCGGCTGCTGGCAGGCGCGGATGTGGACGCCGCGGATACGGAGGCCGCGGCCCACCCCGAATGGGCGCAGGTGACGGCCGGGCCGTGGTTGGCTGAGACTTTGAATGCGCTGCGCAGTCCTCAGGGGTTGGCGCAAATCGATCCCGGCGAAGCGCTCGCGGGCGTGCTGCGGCCCTACCAGCAAGTGGGCGTGCGCTGGCTCTATCTCCTGACCAAACTTGGCCTCGGAGCGTGTCTCGCCGACGACATGGGGTTGGGCAAGACCATTCAAGTGCTCTCGCTGCTGCTGGTTCTCCAACGCGAGGAAAAGGGGGAGCGGCATCCCAGTTTGTTAGTCGCGCCGGCATCGCTGCTCGGCAATTGGGCGGCTGAAATCGAACGCTTCGCACCGGGATTGAAGGCGCTGATCGCCCATCCGTCGGTTCTGCCGGCGGCCGAGCTAAAGTCGATGGAACCAGAACGGCTGCGCGATATCGATCTGGTAATCACCAGCTACGGATCGCTGCTGCGCGTCCCATGGATGGCGGAGGTTCCCTGGCGGCTGGCCGTTTTGGATGAAGCGCAGGCCATCAAGAATCCGGATGCCAAACAGACTCGCACCGTCAAGAAGCTCAAGGCTCGCGCCAGACTGGCGCTGACTGGCACTCCGGTGGAGAACCGGCTGGGCGATTTGTGGTCGATTTTCGACTTCGTCAATCCGGGATTGCTGGGGACGGCGAAGGAGTTCACCAGTTTCGCCAAGCGCCTGGGCGACCGGGCCAATGGTTCCTATGGGCCGCTACGCGAATTGGTGCGGCCATATATCCTGCGGCGCCTGAAGACGGACAAGACGGTGATCACGGATCTGCCGGACAAAACCGAAATTAAGGCATTCTGCGCACTCAGCCGCCAACAGGCCGCGCTCTACCAGCAAGCGGTGAAGGAATTAGCTGAACAAATCGAGGACTCAAGCGGGATACAGCGCAAAGGGCTGGTGCTCGGGTTCCTGATGCGCTTCAAACAAATCTGCAACCATCCCTCGCAATGGCTGAGAGACGGCGCCTGGGCCGAAGCCGACAGCGGCAAATGGGCGCGTTTGCGCGAGATCGCCGAAGTGGTGGCCGCCAAGCAGGAGAAGATGCTGGTCTTCACTCAGTTCCGCGAGGTCACCGGGCCGCTGGCCGATTTCCTCGGCTCAGTTTTTGAACGGCCCGGCCTGGTGTTGCACGGAGAAACTGAAGTGAAGAAGCGCCAGGATCTGGTGCGGCGCTTTCAGGAAGACGAAGGCGTGGGATTTTTCGTGCTGTCGTTGAAGGCCGGCGGCTCAGGCTTGAACCTGACTGCCGCATCGCACGTGGTGCATTTCGATCGATGGTGGAACCCGGCGGTGGAGAACCAGGCCACCGACCGCGCTTTCCGAATCGGCCAGACCAAAAATGTATTGGTGCATAAGTTCGTGTGCCGCGGTACCGTGGAAGAGAAAATCGATCAGCTCATCGAGTCCAAGCAGCAACTCTCGAAGGACCTACTGGAGGGCGGCGCCGACCTGATGCTGACAGAGTTGAAGGACGATGAATTACTCAAGCTGGTTGCGCTGGATCTGAACAAGGCGCTCAAGGAGACGTAGTTGGCGAGGTACGACGATTGGGGATTCAGGCCCTATGTTTCGGTTGCGGAACGGCAACACAAAGCCGCGCGCGAGATGGAGAAGCGCAAGCAGCAAGGGCATACTGTGTCGCCGGTCCACATCGAAGGACGCGCCATCGCCAATACGTTCTGGGGGCAAGCATGGTGCCGGAACCTGGAGCGCTACAGCGATTTTGCGAACCGGCTGCCACGCGGGCGGACTTATGTGCGTAACGGATCCGTAGTAGATCTGCAAATTGCACCCGGTGCAATCCAAGCCTATGTCAGCGGCTCGGAACTGTATAGCGTGTCACTGAAAGTTGCGCCTGTCGCGAAGGCGCGCTGGAAATCCATCTGTAAGGACTGTGCGGGAGCGATTGATTCGCTGGTGGAGTTGCTGCAAGGACGGTTATCTAAGGGCGTCATGGAGCGGATTTGCCGTGAGAGCCAGGGCTTGTTTCCGTCACCGGCCGAGATCCAGCTGGCGTGCAGCTGCCCGGATTGGGCCGGTATGTGCAAGCATGTCGCGGCGGTTCTGTACGGCATCGGTGCGCGATTCGATGATGAACCCGAGCTTCTCTTCCGCCTGCGCGCGGTGAACGAGATGGAGTTGATCGCGAGCGCAGGCAGCGCTACGCCACTCGGGAAGCGAGCGCCATCCGCCGGCAAGCTGCTGGCCGACGAGGATCTCTCGATTTTCGGTCTCGATATGGCGGAGATCGCAAGTCCCGCGAAATCCAAACGCGCAGAGAAAGCGCCGACGCTAGCTGCTAAGCGTCAGAAGCGGCGAGTTACGACTAATACCAAGGGATGATTGCCTTTTGAGATATTCGGCAGTATGGTATTGGTGGGTCGTCGAAAGTGAACGAACAAACCAAGAATGACCGTGCCAGATGGCTGCAGGGTCCACAGGCAGAGTGCTCCCCGCCTCCTCGCGAGACCGAGTCACCCTGGCGGTTGGTGCTGCTGGGTGCGCCGGGCGTGGGCAAAGGCACGCAGGCAGAGCTGCTCGGTGAGCGCCTGGGCGCTTGCCATCTATCGACCGGCGACGTATTTCGCGCGGCGGGGAGCAGAGGGTCTTGCGAGCAGACACCAGCGATGCAAGCCGCGATTGAATACATGCACCGCGGTGCGCTGGTGCCGGATACAACGGTGTGGGAGATGGTCCGCGAACGGAGCGGCTGCCTCAGCTGCGGTGGCGGCTTCATCCTGGACGGTTTCCCACGCACACTGGCTCAAGCGGAGGCACTGAAAGCGTACATGGAAAGCCAATACCTTTCGCTCAGCGCCGTGGTGAATTACGAATTGCCCATCGCTGAAATTGTCACGCGTTTGAGCGGGCGCCGCACTTGCGAAAAGTGCAAAGCGGTCTTCCACGCCACCCAACAGCCTCCTAAGGAGCAGGACGTGTGCGATCGCTGTGGGAGCCGGTTAGTGCAGCGCGAAGATGACCGGCCGGAATCGATCACCGTCCGTATGGAAGCCTACGAACGCAGTACGGCTCCCCTGATCCAGTTTTACAACGATGTTGGCCTGCTGGTCTCAGTTGCGGCTGTGGGATATCCAGACAAGATCTGTAGCGATACGGTTGCCGCGCTCGAGGCCCGCGCTTTGTCGTAACAGTTTTATCGGTCGCCTGGTTTCAAAATTCGCTGTAACTTGGCCTTGGTTTGACGCAGAGCCCTTGCGACTGACGCTGGATCTGCGATTTCAAAACCATTGGGATCTATGAAACCGTGGCGATTTTGGATGTCTTCCCAGACGGGAACACTCTTTTCGTACCAGTCTCTCGCCTCGGTCCAGTACGCGGTTTGCTCTGCCTCGTCGTGGGACCTCACTGCAAACCTCGATGCGACATTTCCCAGCCCTGCATAAGCCATAGCTAATGTACAAAGCGCCTCATGGTCCGGAGAAGCGGAATTTACAACGGGTTCCGAAGCTTTGATCGCGAGTTTGAATATTTCCCGCGCTTGGGCCAATTCTCCGATTTTTAACAGCGTTGCGCCCGTCCTGGCTTCAGCCGCAGTGGCCATTACGCGTGCGTCGACGTTATGCTCATCCAAACGAACTAATTTGCCGTAAATCGCTCCGGCGGCGCGGTAGCTCTCCAAAGCTTTTGCCGGCTGGTCCATTCGGACGAGTGTCTCAGCTTCTGCCATGCGGTAATCACCAAGAATGCTCCAGACCGCGGTGCTCTTGGGATCACGAGGGATGCTCTCCTCTTCTATCGCCCTCGCTCGCTGGATTAGCCCGAACGCCTCCATAAGTTTTCCCTGTCTCATCAGGCAGGCGCCGACATCATAAAAGGAGCCGCCCAGGGAGATACGCGCGTTCAGATCGTCCGGATCCGCTTCAGATAGCCTTTGGAAAATAGCTAACTCCTGGCGATAATACGCCAGTGCATCTCGAAAGCGGCCCTGGAACGAAAGCGCGTCGCCAAACATGGAGAGGCTGGCGGCCAAGTTACGCTGGGCGCCGGCATCATTGGCGTCACGCGCGAGACTGCGGAAGATGTCGAGTGAAGCGGATAATTCTTTGAGAGCCTCCGCCGGCTGGCCTGTCCGCAACAAGATTCTACCAATGCGCTCTTGGATCACTGCTTTCTGATGCACCGCTGAACGGTTGCCTGGATCAACCGCCAATAATTCCGAGGTTAGATCGAAGCCGCGCCGGTAATCCTGCAATGCCGGTTCGGGGCGTTGCAATCCACCCCTGGGAATTGAGTTGTACTCAATCACTCCGCGCGTAAGGTAATCGGACAACAACTCGGTTAATCGCGCATTATCGTTGGAGGCGCTTCCGCTGCGTATCGAGCTCGCAGTCGCGATCGCCCGGCTGGCATGCTCAAGTGCACCGTTTACGTCTCCAGTGTCTACCATCACCTCCGCTACTTTCCGCGAACTCGCGGCGAGCCCTAGCATCAACTGAACGTCGCCAGGATAATTCTTCGCGAGCGCTTCCCGCAATGCCAGCGATTTTCTATAGCTCTTCAGGGCGCCTTCCGAATCGCGCAGGGATGCAGCCCGGGGCTGGCACTCCACGTCGCCGACACGCTCATACGCGGCCGCCAATTCCCGTTGCAAGCCGCTATCTCCGGAGGCCTCCTTGGCCAAACTGTCGAGATATTGCACGGCGCGGCTCAACAACAAATTGCGCGCATTCGTAGCCCCCGGCAAATTTTGAATCGAATCGTGCATTTCGAATATCAGCGAGTTGGCCAATTGGCGGACGTCGTTGAAGCGGCTTTCCGCACGCAGTTCATTGGCGCGGGCTATTTCAGATTCGCGCCAGGTGGACCAGATCCCGGCGAGCAGCAACACGAAGATCAAGGCGGCAGCGGCAACTCCGATTCTGTGGCGCAGCACGTATTTCCAACAGCGGTAGGCTAAAGTGCTTCTGCGCGCCAGCACCGGGAGGCCTTCCATGTGGCGTCGTATGTCCTCAGAAAACTGCTCGACGGAGGTGTAGCGGGCGGCGGGTTCCTTTCGAATCGCTTTCAATGTGATGTTATCGAGATCGCCGGCGAGGCGGCGGGGTTCCCGCGCAGCGCTGGGCTTTTCCGGATCGGCTTCAAGAACAGCCCTCGCCATTTCAAGCGTCGGGTGACCGGCAAACGAGTACGCCCGCCGGCCGGCCAGGAGTTCATAGAGAACCAGACCCAGCGAATACACATCCGTACTGGTGGTGATATCGCTACCGCTGAACTGTTCAGGGCTCGCGTACTCGGGCGTCATCAACCACCCGCCTGCCGCGGTGACATCCATATCTTCGGGCAGCAAACTGGGATCGAGTATTTTCGCGATACCAAAATCCAATAGCTTGGGAACGCCATCGGGAGTAATCAGAATATTGACGGGCTTGATGTCCCGGTGGATGACCAGGTGCTGATGCGCGTAATGCACCGCCGAGCAAACTGTCCGGAAAATCTTCAAGCGCGCATCGATGGAAAGCTTGCACCGGTCGCAATACTCGGTGATCGGCAGCCCATCGATGAACTCCATGACAAAGTAGGGGAGTCCGTCAGAGGTGACGCCACCGTCGAGGATTCGCGCAATATTGGGATGATCCAGCCGCGCCAGGATCTGCCTTTCATTCCGAAATCGCGCGGCGGTGAATTGGCCGCCCAATTCGGCTCGGATGATTTTGAGCGCTACCTGCTGTGTATACTGACCGTCGGCGCGAACGGCCCGGTAAACGGCGCCCATTCCTCCCTGAGCAATTTCCTCCAGAATCTCGTACGCCCCGATTCGCTTGCCGGGCGGCAATCGGAATCGCAGTTCTTCAGCGGGGTCCGCGCTCAGCCACGCTCCTGGGCGGAGGACATCCGGATCCGCTTGGTCATGAGCCAGCAGCAAGGAATCCACTTCGCGGCGCAATGCAGTGTCCACGCAAACCGTGTCGAGGAAACCTTGCCGGGCAGTAGGGGTGAGCTCCAGAGCCGAGTCAAGAATTGGCTTGATCTGCCGCCACTGTTCGGCGTCCATTCGCGCACTCCCCTTGATTTATCTCACGCAGCAGCCAAGCCCGGGCCGAGGCCCAATCGCGCTTGACGGTGGCTGCCGAGATTCCAAGAAACTCGGCGGTGTCTTCGATGGAGAGCCCTCCGAAGTAGCGCAATTCGACGATCTTGCTCTGCTGTGAATCGAGTTTGGCCAGCCGGTCGAGCGCTTCGTCCAATGCCAAAAGGTCCAGATCCCTTGCGGGGTCGGACTGGTAACCCGCCAGCATTTCGTTCAGAGCCAGCCGGGTACGGCCTCCCCCGCGTTTAGCCGCGCCGCGGTTTCGCTCGTAGTCCGTCAGAATCCAGCGCATGAGCTGCGCGGCGATCCCGAGGAAATGAACCCGGTCGTTAGCCGGGATGGACCCATGCGCTGCCAATCTCAAGTAAGTTTCATGCACCAGAGCGGTTGGCTGCAGCGTGTGATTCGATCGCTGGTTGCGGAGGTGTTGGCGAGCCAGGCGGCGCAGATCCTGATAAACAACCGGAAAAATGGCCTCGATCGCGTCCCGATCGCCATCCTTCCAGCGCAGAAGCAGGGCGTTTAGTTCCTCGGAGCTAGAGTTCACGTCAACCCTTTCCGCCATTATATTCCGAATGGGCTGGGCACCGAATCTCCTATTGGCTCTAGTAATCCTCGCGTGAGCCACTTTGATCCGCTTTTACGATTACCTAGGTGCTGCAACTGCGCGCGGAGGATAACCATGTTGAGGGTTGGTCTCGTTTTCACTTGCTCAATAGTATTTCTCGCGGTTCCCAGCGTACCGGCGGCCGCGGATGTTCTTTTTAGCAGCGCTAGCGCTACCGGCTGCGATTACGACGCGCTCGGACCAGGGGGAGTCTTTCAAGGCGGGGGCGACCCTTACGGCAATCCGTGCGATATACGGAACGTGCCAAACGGACCGGCCTTCGCTTCGTTCAGTTTTACAATTCACCCCGGGCTTTCCGGAGAAGACGGAGCGCCGAGTGGTGGAGGCGCCAGCGCGATTCCAGGCGCGAACGCGAGCTCGCTATGGGCTTACGCCGAAAACGGCGGCGGAGGCTCGGCCTCTTCGAGTCTTTCATTCAAAGTGGAGAACAAGAACACCGGGCAGGTAGATACCAACGCAATTGTATTCATGAGCTTTACGGGCTTTGCGGATATCAGCACCTCCGACAAGTTCAGATTCTGGAATAACTCCGGCTTTAGCTTGTGCATCGGTTCCACATTCGGGAATTGTGCATACGCTTCAGCGAGTGGGAGTTGGAACGCCAACAACGGGTTCCAGGGGTCCAGCTTCAACAGCAACGAAATGTCGATCGGAGTCATTTCGCCGTCGCCATATCTCCAAGAAACTCTCCAGTTCCAAACCAACGGTTTCTTCGCTGTGCAGGAAGCTGCGTACGCGAACCTGACTTCGGTGGCCGGATTGGATCCCATTTTCACTCTAGCCAACCCCGACGATATCCTGCTCGGCCCGCCGTTCAATAGCGATCCCAACGCGCCGTTGTTTACGAATGCCCAGCTGAGTTTGTTCGAATCCTTCGGGATCGGGACGGCAGGCATACCGATGCCTGCCAGCGTTCCGGAGTCTTCGCGAGGCTTGCCGGTGGTCAGTATTCTCACGGCGTTATCGATAGCGGAACTCACTCGCTACCGGCGGGCAAATACCAGTTCAGAGGAGGAGCAATGCGCCGCCTACTCGTATTTCTCGGATGCTCGCTGATTGTTTCGAGCGTTCGTTTACTTGCGCAGAGTAATTCCTACTACCTGCCGCAAGTGGTTGATGGAGCCGTTAAGCAGGGCAAGTTGATCACGACCATCGTGATCGCGAACTCAGGAATATCCACAGCGACTTTGTCGCTTGCGTTTAGCAAAGACGATGGCACTCCGCTACGCATCAGTGTGGTTGGTCTGGCGGAAAGCAACGAATTCTCAATCAGCCTGAAACCGGGCGCCACACGGATTCTCAAAACCAGCGGCACGGGCGGTGGCGTACCTGGCGCGGCTCAAATCACTTCCAATGTTCCTGTAAGTGTGTCGGCCATCGTTTCGGCGTTCAACGTATCCGAAAAGCTACTGGGCGCGTCCGGCATCGGAAGTTCGGATTCGAGCGCCGCCTACACTTTTGCGGTGGATACTACAGGCGGGCTTAACACGGGTATCGCACTCTACAATCCCGCCAAAGCCACGGCGGCGCTTACGTTCACGCTATTTAATGTCCATGGTGCGCAGATTGGAAGCGTGAATGAGAATCTGACGGGCGGTGGGCATCTCTCGCGATTCGTAGCCGAGGGGCTGTTCGCAGGAATGGGCTCTTTCCAGGGGAGCATGACCGTCACAAGCAGCATTCCGGTGGCGGGTTGGATCTTACGTCAGAACTCCGCTTCCCCAGCATACACGCTGCTTAAACCGAGCCCCACACCTTCCCTGCGGCTGAAATTTTATTTGCCGGAAGTAGCCGAGGGCGAAACGGGCGCCATCCAAACTGTAACCACGCTTCAATTTGTGAACCTGTCAGCGAACACGGCGACGGTAAAGCTCAGCCTGAGCCACAATGGCGGCTCGCCCTGGCAGGTGACGATTGCGGGCGAGGGAACGAAAGCCGCCTTTCAATTCACCTTGCCTCCCGGCGGCGCATCGTTTTGGCGCGCCACCCCGCCGAGTTCGACCACGCCTTACGCCACAGGCGCCGCGCTAGTGACTTCGGATAACCCCATCGCATTGACAGCAGTGGCAACCACATCAGATCAGCACGGCAACTTTATTGCGGAGACCGGCCTTACGGAGGCGTCGCCTGTAACGTCGTTCGTTATTCCATTTGATCTGACCAATGCCGCTACTGGAGCGGCTTTCTACAATCCCGAAGCACAGCCGGCTACTCTCTCGATGACCTTGCTGGATGATAACGGCAATTCGGTAGCGAAGGCCTCTACCAACTTGGCATCCGGCGGCAGCCTCTCTGGAATGATGGCCGCCTTTTTCCCACACGCCAAGCTGACTAGTGGAGCCGTGGCTATCTCAACAGGCGGCCCGGCGAATGCAGCCATATCAGCCGCCGCGCTTCAGCAACTATCCAACGGCGTGATGCTAACCAGCGCGCCCGCAAGCCCGATAGTATTATCCGGCACGCCGGTGACGATCACCTCTACGCTCGACACACAAGGACAGGTGACCGCGACGATCGGAGGCGCGGGAGGCACGTTGAGCACCACGGATGGGCAAGGCAATCAGTTCACACTTTCAATTCCGCCGAATGCACTATTGAGTCCGGAGACGATTACCATGACGCCGGTGACTGCCATCAGCGGTTTTTCGCTCGGTAAGCTCAGCGCTGGTGTGCAACTTGGTCCCGACGGCACCGAGCTCTATGCTCCCGCAACACTCACCATCACGCTCGCGGCACCGCTAAGTTCACCGTTGCCGCTCGGCTGGCATACGAACGGTCCGGGAATTTATCTCAATCTGCTGCAAATCAATAAGAACACCCTAACCATGCAGCTCATGCACTTCAGCGGTGCGGGCGCGGTGGAGTCGGGTAACGTCAGCGCGGCCCTTGTTCAAATCGTCAACATCTGGGACCTGGAGACCTCGACCATCACCTACCTGCTGAATGTGCTGCGCGAGCAGCAGGTCGCCGGGTGCCCGCCGGGAAATTCCGAATGTGAGTCAGTGGATGAGAACATGGTCGACGACAAGATCGCCGATCTCTATGCCGACGCTCTCATTCCCCTCATGCAATTGGCCCTCCAGACCGGAGACAATGACCTGCTACAGTGCGCGCTGGCGCACACGCTCCAGTTCCAAAAGCAATGGCTGCTCGTGGGTGAGGACAACAGCGGGACCAGCATGACCGTCGATGGAGTTGAGATAACCTCGGGTGTTGATTCTCCTTTCATCACATCCGCAAAAGCCACCATTTCCCAATTTCAGGCGCAGGCGACACAACAGTACGCCCAAAATCTCATCAAGGAGTGCACCCAAAACGGCGACCCATTCAGCGCGGTGGACATAGTGGCGCTCATGCGCCAGTTGGGTCTGAGTGGTGGCGACTCCAGTGCGCTGACTAGTGCCTTGCAGGGAGCGCTCGACGCATGTCCAGCGACTCTGGAATTGGATTTCAGTTCTTCCTTCACCGGAAGCTACGACCAGACGCTGGGGTCTCAACAAGCCTCTTGGGACTTTTCGGGCCAGATTACTGCAAACGTGAACCTGAAAGTTGACGTTCCGATGGACGCCGCGGCCGCAGCGCAAAAACCGGGTGGGGATTTCATGGTGAACGTCGGCATCAGCGGTTCCGGGCCCGAAACGTACAGCGTTGCCCACTTGACCGGGACTCTCACTGTAGGCGGAACAAGCTGCACGGGCACGCTGCTTGGCGCGAATCCTTCCACGCTTACTATCGACGCAGGCAGCGGCGATCAAGCCAGCCAGATCCAATTCAAACTCCAGTCACAATACAATCCGCGGCTCGTGAGCCTGGGAGGGACCGCGCTGTGCGCCTTTTGTCCTGTTTATCAAAAGACGCCCATAGGAGTTCAAGTCTTGGTGAACCCCGGAATGCCGTCGGAGTCGGTCACCGACACTTGTGAGGGAGGCGGGATGGAAGTCACCGAGAACGCAGACATTAATTCCTGGCTTGCACTCTGGCAGACCAATCATCTCCCCACCAACGGCGGCGACAGCATCATTATGGATTGGCAGCTTCCCGGACCGGCTGGCGTCTTCGCGGAAAAGGACATCTCGCAACCGGTAAGCGCCGCGGGCGACACGGTAACCGTAAGCGGAACCGAAACCACGACACTGAAGATCGTAAATCCGCCTGGCAAGATGCAGTAGCGCTGAGAGGATTTTCGGCTTTAATTAGAGACAATCGTTTTCCAAAAGCCGGGGATTACGTCGTACGAGTGTATGATCGGTAGCAGCATGCTGCGAGTACACTGCTTGAAATGCCTACGCTGTCTTGTCATCTGCGCCGTCATGGCCAGCACCTGCTTCGCCCAACTTCCGGAATTCTATAAGCGAGTGAATCGTGTCACATGGGTGGTGAAATCGCTGGACCAACCACTGAAGGGCTGGGCCCAACTGGGACTTTCCGGCATCCGTGAGCATAGCGAGATCAGCTTCGAAGGGCAGTACCGCGGCAA
>DASYNU010000125.1:0-33996 GCA_036008345.1 Bryobacteraceae bacterium | reverse complement strand
GAGGAGACAAGGCCGCGGCCCCGGTCATGGCGGTTCTGGCTACTCGTATTGTCTCCATTTCTCTTCCTTGGAATGTGCACGGTCGCGGCGCGAAAAATGTTCAGGTCCGTGCCTCAAGCCCAAGCTGAGGTGACTGTATTCCATAACCGGCTAGAGGCGGGCCGTTACAGCGAGATTTATGCAACTGCTTCCCCGGTGTTTCAGGGAAATACCCAAGAAGCGGCTTTCGAAAAATATCTGGGAGCAATCCACACCAAAATGGGGGCGTGCAAGCCTCCCGCGAAGCCGGGGAACTATTTTGCCAATTCGAACCAGTCTGGAACCACGGTTCGTTTAAACTACCGAATTGAATGCTCGAACGGTCCCCTGGATGAGGTGATAACCTTCCGTGTTGAGGATGGCATGCCCAGGCTCCTTCGGTATCAAGCGAGCAGCCCTTTTCAGATGAAGTAGTATCAGGGCGCTGTCTCCGTTGGTCGAGATCAGGGATTCTGTTGTAATATCTCGTTAGCGTATGCGCGCGTTTGTTACTGGAGCTACCGGGCTGCTGGGCAGCAATTTGGTTCAGGCCCTCCTCGATCAAGGGCACGAGGTGCGAGGGCTGGTCCGATCGAAGGAAAAGGCTCAGCGAGTATTTCCAACTGCCAAAATCGATTTCGTTACTGGTGACATGGGCAACGTGGCGGGGTTCGCGGCGAGCCTGGCAGGCTGCGATGTTCTGTTGCACACGGCGGCGTATTTTCGAGAATATTATCAGCCCGGCGATCACAAAACGTCCCTCGAAAAGATCAACGTGCAGGGCACAGTGGACCTGCTGATTGCAGCGGAAAAGCAGGGCGTGCATAAGGCCATCCATATCAGCTCGGCGGGCGTGATCGGCAAGAAGCCGGATGGCACACTCAGCGACGAAAACACGCTGCCGGACGATCATGCGGCATCGAACCTTTACTTCGCGAGCAAGATCGACACGGAGCTGGCCATCAAGCGCTTTTTGAAAGAGAGGAAGCTGCCTGTAGTGATGATCCTGCCTTCGTGGATGTGGGGACCAAGCGATTCAGCCCCAACCGCGGCCGGGAAACTGGTGCTGGATTTTCTCAACCGGAAGATTCCGGGCGTGTTGGATGGCGGATGTTCCATCGTAGACGCACGCGACGTCGCCCAGGCGACGATTAACGCCATGGATCGCGGGAAGTCCGGCGAGCGCTACATCGTGGGCGGACAGTATGCCGATTTGGGACAAGTTCTAGCGACGCTGGAGCGCGTTACCGGCGTGCCTGCTCCGACGCGCAAGATTCCGTACCGACTATCGCTCGCGGTGGGCGCCGCATCGCAAGCCTATGCGCGTGTGACCGGTACTCCGACCCTGCTCACGGTGGCCGGCCTTCGGATCATGCACGCAAAGATCGCTGTAAACTCCGCGAAAGCTGTACGCGAGCTGGGCGCGACCTTCCGCACGTTTGAGGAAACAGTGCGCGACGAAGTGGCTTGGTTCCGTGCGCACGGTTACATTACTTAAGACATGACTAGAGATCAGATTCTATCGGCCATCCTCGAGATTGGCATTGTTCCAGTAGTCCGAACGGAGAGTGCGGATGGCGCGATCAAAGCCATCGACGCGGTGTATCGCGGGGGAATCCGCGTAGCCGAAATCACCATGACAGTTCCAGGTGCGATTCGGGCGCTCGAAAAGGTTGCCGACAAATTCGGCGATCAGATTGTGCTGGGCGCGGGGACGGTGCTGGATCCTGAAACCGCGCGCGCCTGCATGCTGGCGGGCGCACAATTCATCGTGACGCCTAACCTGAACCCGGCGACCATCGAGATATGCAAGCGCTACTCAAAGGTGATCACCCCTGGCGCGTTGACACCTACCGAGGTGGTGAACGCGTGGCAGGCCGGGGGCGATGCAATCAAAGTTTTTCCGTGCAGCGCGGTGGGCGGCGCGAAATACATCAAAGCGTTGCGAGCGCCATTTCCGCAAATCGAGATGATTCCGACCGGTGGAGTGAATCTGGAGACCATCGGGGATTTTCTGCGTGCCGGCGCCTGCGCGGTGGCGGTGGGTGCGGAGTTGATTGATGTCCCGAATATTCGCGCCGGGCGACACGAGGTGTTCGAGAATCGGGCCAGGCAGTTTTTGGAAGCGATTCGGATTGCGCGGGAGCAGATGGCGCAAAAACCGGCGTAGCCGGCTTTTTGCGCGTTATTCGGTTGTTCGGTTGTTCAGTTCTTCGGTTCGGTCGCTTGCGGCGTTCTCTAGGAGAAGAGGCGGTCGAAGATTTCTCGGGTGCGATTTTGGATTTTGGACAGCTCGATTTTCAGCGGCTGATGATTGAGGTGATCGGGAGTCCAGCGATGTACCAGCTCGGTCAGGACTTCCAGCTGCGATTCGGAGTTTGGCAGGCTGCCTTCGGCGTGTCCCGAGTAGACTCGTAGGCCATGATCCATGGCGCGATAGAAGGTTGCAGCGTCGCGGAGAAATTCGGCGTCGGCTCGCTCCAGGTGGCCCATGGCTTCGATGATGTTGATTCGCGCGGGTGTGTTCAAAACTTTATAAAAGATGCCCGCGGCCTTGAGGCGCAGGTACAGCAGCGAGAAATCAATATCGTAGAAGCCGCCCAGGCCCGCCTTTAATGGATGACCCGCGCCTTGTTCTTTTTCCAGGCGCAAGCGCATCTGGCGAAGGTCTTTCTTCGAGCGGCCGCTTTGGCCATAGCGGCGCCAGTCCACTTGTTGCAGGTCATTCAAAAACTTCGTGGCGCGCTCGGTGTCGCCAGTGACGGCGCGGGCCTTCATGTAGGCGATTCCTTCCCAGGCCTCGGCGTTGTTCGAGAAATAGTCTTTGTAAGACGCCTCCGATTGCACCAGCGCGCCGGCGCTACCGTTGGGGCGCAAGCGAGTATCCACGGAGAACATCAAGCCCGTTCCGGTGTAGGCGGTGATGAGGTCGATCATGCGGCCGGCCACGCGCGTCCAGAACAGATGTTCGTCATGATCTTCGTCGGGCAGAACGAAAACCAGATCGGCATCGGAAGCCAGGTCGAACTCACGCATGCCCAGGCGTCCCAGCGCGATCACCATCAGTTGGTTGCGCAGCTGGTACGTGGGCGCGGCGGGAGGATGCGATGCTGAGACCTGTTCCAGCGCCATTCTGTACGTTGCGGAAATGGCGGCGTCGGCCAGGTCCGAAGTAGTTTCCAGCGTCTCGAAAACCGGCAGCCGCAGACACATGCTGGCGTCCTGAATCCGGAACATTTCGCGGCGGAAGAATTGGCGCAAATCGGAAACATCTTCGAAGTGTCCGGCTACGTCCCCAAACGATGTACCAGTCGCGGGGCCTAGGCGCGCCAGCTCTTCCATTAACTCGGGGCTGCGGATTAATTCTTCAGCAAAATAAGGGCTGTGCTCGAAAACATCCAGCGTGTAGCGCGCCACCGTATCGTTGGAATTGAGCAGCGACAACCACTCTGGATTTGGGACTACCTTTTCCAGAAAATGTTCGAACGCGCCCGCGCCGCGCCGCAATCCCGCACGCGCAACACGGTCCGCAAGCTCTGGCGCACACTCTGTGAGAAATCGCACGAGGTTGGTGGTCACTGCTTCAACTGTCTCCGGCCGCTCGACCTCGGCGGGGGCGGGAGGCGCAAGGTTGTAGTAGCTGGGGCGCTGCGCGTGGATCACGCGATGGTAGATTTCCTGCACGGCTTCCAGATGCGCGTTCAATTCATGCAACAGCTTTTCGCGAGAGGGTGCGCTGCCGAGTTGGGCGGTGGGCATTCTTTGGGCCAGCAGATCCAGATCGTGCTCGCTTGAAGGGAGCGTATGAGTCTGACGGTCGTCCGCGAACTGCAGACGGTGTTCCAGGTTGCGAAGAAAGCGGTAGGCGGAAACCAACCGGCCGTATTCGGCGGCAGAGAGCAGATCCTTATCGTTGAGCCGAGCCAGCGCCAGCATGGTGCCGCCGTGCCGCACCCAGGGCGCTCGCCCGCCGTGGAGCCGCTGCAAGCATTGCACCAGAAATTCAATATCGCGGATGCCTCCGGGCGCCAGCTTGACATCGAATGCGGATTTTCCAAGGCGGCGCCGGTTGAGCTTTTCGCTGATGCGTTCGCGCGTGGCGGAGACGGCTTCAACGGCCGAAAAGTCGAGCGTGGTGGAATAAATCAGCGGTTCCACTGAATCTAGTAGTTCGCGGCCGGTATCCGGATCTCCAGCGGCGGCGCGCGCTTTGATCAGCATCTGCAATTCCCAATCGCGCGCGCGCGTCTGATAATATTTTTTCGCGCCGTCGAGTGATATGCACACTTCTCCCAAACTGCCGTCGGGCCGCAGCCGCAGGTCCACGCGATAACAAAGGCCTTCGGCAGTGTAAGTGGAAAGCAGCTCGGTATACTGATTCGCAACTTTCTTGTAAAACTCTTTATTTGAGATGGGACTCGCGCCGTCCGTTTCTCCGTTGGCCGAGTAGACGAACATCAGATCGATGTCGGAGCTGTAATTGAGCTCGCGGCCGCCCAGCTTTCCGAGGGCGATCACCGACATTCCGCACTCGCGCTGCTTGCCGTCTTCGCCGATGTATCGAGGCACGCCGTGCTTTGAGACCAACTCCGCGCGGATTCGATCGTAGCTTACGTCCAGGATGGCGTCGGCCAGGTTGGAGAGTTCTTCGGTGGTTTCCGAGAGCGCGCACATCCCCAAAATGTCGCGCAGCAAAATCCGCAGAATCTGCTGGCGGCGAAACAGGGCAAGTGACAAAGCTTCAGGGGTTCCGGCGGGCTGATGTTTGAGAAATACGATGAGGCGTTTCTTGTACTCGCCTTCCAGCAGGACGCGGTCCAGGTCGGCCAGTTGCTCGATCCATTGGGGATTCTGTAGAATTTCGTCGGAAAGAAAGCGGCTGTAGGAGAACACAGCAATCAATTCCTGCAGGTGCGTTTGGGATTGCACCAACCGCTTGAAGGCGTCGGGATGTTGGTGTTTCAGGCTGGCCAGATAGTGGAGCGCAGCATCGGGATCGGCGGAGGAGGCAAGCAATGCCTCAATCTGAGCCTGGGTTACGGAAGGAAGGCCGCCGGCTAAAGTCGCGATCTCGCCTTGAGCGCGCCGGGGCTGGCGGAACGCGATGGTTTCGAGCAAGCTAGACATGCATTAGACGACGTGGTCTGCTGCATCAATTATAACCGTTAAACCATCTGATCTATCAACGCGATTGGATCCTGCGGCCGGATTGAGCCGCCTGTGAGTACTCGCGCATAGAATCCGCTCAGACCCCAGCGTGGACTGGCTGGATCGCGGGATTGGACTTGTTCGTCGAAGATGGCGTGTTGAATTCCCGGGCCGTAAACGTTGAGCGTGGCGCACGGAGCGCGCGGCTTGGTTAGCTCGATGAAGACTTCACCGGCGCGGTAACGCTGGCCGGCGCGGAGTTGACGGCGGTCGATCCCGAGAGTGGTGAGGTTCTCGCCGAGTGCGCCGGGGAATAGCGGGAAGCCCTGCGCGATCAGCTCGTCAATGCCTTCGGATGTAATCAACAGCAGGGCCTGATTGGGGCCGCCGTGAATATCGGGATGGGACCATCCATCGCCGCGGATGCCTTCCGGCGTGACGACGGCTTCGAAGATGGGGCGCTTGGGGATGCCGCCGGGTGAGATGTTGATTTGGATGATCGCGCCATTCATTAATGGGACCGCCTCAGCATAATCTCCGTGAGAACGCCCTCAGACACGCGGAAACTCGTCTTCCGGAGATGAGCGACCGCGGCGTCGAACCGCAATAACCCAGCGCGATCGGCATCATCGAGCACCGAAAGAGTACCCGCAACCCTAAGACCTTGGCGTGTAGCCTCGCGGCGGCCTGTCTGGTCATCCATCAGCACCACGTCCGCACTCAGTTCAATGGCAAGCGCGATGGCTTCGCTCTCTCCGGATCAAGGCGGGCCAATACAACGGAGGTCTCCGGCCTCACAATCTCGACCCATCCAGGCAGGACCGCTGCCCAATCCCGGACTTCGGAGGGAGCAACAGGGTGCGACAACTCTTGGAACACAGCAGGAGGAACTAGAACGCGCCCATAAAGACCATTCAGCACACCGATTTGCCGAATTTGGATCAGGTAGTTAATCGGCGAAGTATCGGCGACAACGATCATGGAGAGAGTGCGCTCAGGGCTGAGGCTCTCTCACTCGGAGCTGACGCAGTGTTTCACGGTCGTGTTCGAAATCAGACACTGTGTAGTCGTAAATTTCGTGGTCCTTCAGGAAGGCGTCCAATTGAATCCGCGTTTCAAAGCCAAGCAGCCGACGAATCTGCGCTGCTGAAAGAGTCCCCGAACGGTAGGCCTCCAGAGCCAAGCTCTCCAGAGCGGCGCGAGGCAAGTCATGCCACTTGCTCTCAAGTCCCCGCGCGATGTCCTCCGGTAGTTCCAGCGTGATCTGCATCGACTGCTCCGTCGATTGATTATCTCAGGACCCGCAGTTCTTTGCCATGAGCGTTTCTCGTGAGCCCTGCGATACTTCGCCGTCCAGGCTCAACCGCTACCGCCACCTTTGAATTCAATATGGGGTTGATAGCGGCGTCATTCTGCGCATTTTTGCCACACTGCGACTTTACCGTGACCGCGGCGGTAGAAGGCGACAAAGGTTTCGCCGATCTCCCCGGAAGCTGCTTAAGAAGGCAGGCCTCCAGAGCGAATAGAAGTGGACTTGCTAGAACAACCCGAAGCGCTTTTTCTGGATCACGCTTTTTCTGGCCGGGTCTACAATATCGGCGATTACGCCTTGCTTGAATAGATTTGCCATCAGTGGCTCGCCACCGTTCTGGATCTTGAAATCCATTTCTGCCTGATGCAGCGGCAGCACGCTGAAAAAGTAAATGGGCGGCGACCCCGGAGCTTTGAGGCTCGCGAAATCCATGGGCAGCGATATGGGTGGGCCCAACATGGCTCCGCACAGGCTGGTGCTATCCGCATAGGCTTGCGGAGGATCGAAATTGGGGACGCTATGGTAGATCCAGAGCCAGGCCGAGAAGACATGCGGGAATCGGCCTAGCATCTGCAGCAGGCGGATGGGCCAGTAGTTGCGTTCGTTGCTGAAATTTTGCGGGGCCAGCGGCCAGGATGCGGGCAGGCAAAGATATAACTCAGCGAAGCGGCAATCCTCATAACACGCAGGAACATTCATTGCCGGAACATTCATGGCCCGGTCACTCATGCCGCTGGTAACCAGCACATGGAAGTCGCGTTTCTCGGACGGCAAAACGTGCAGGATATCGACATGTACAAACTGCGATGCGGTTTCGTGAATCACCTGGGCCACCGGACCGACGTGGCGCTCCACATGCGCTGTGATCAATTCAAGATTCCTGGTGGATTCCGAACCTAGATTGGCCTGGCCGGTTACTTGTTCGTAACGGCAGATGGTGCTCGGTTTCAATGAATTGGCCATCCATCGGGACATCGGCCATTTCGGGTTCCGGGATTAGCCGGCGCGCCTAACCGAGCGGGCGCGAACTTCGTCCAATCCGCATGACCAACTGGAAATCCGCCTGCAGGTCACTGGTTCATCGGCCGGCTTTTGCTGGCGCCACTGTCTTGATACTGGCGTTGGGGATCGGCGCCACTACTACGCTGTTTTCGTTGATCGACGCCGTCTTGTGGAAGCCGCTGCCCTATCCGAATCCCGAGCGGTTGGTTTCGATAATGGAAGGGAATCCGGCTAAGAATCAGAACACCAGTTTGATTGCGCCACCGCGAGTGGAGGACTGGAACCGGCTCAGTCAGAGTTTCCAGGTCATATCGGGCGCTTATTCGGAGAACGTCACGGACACCAGCGGGAGTGAGCCGGAACGGCTGGCTGGACGCAGGGTGGCCCCGCGCTACTTCAGCGTGTTTGAAACTTCCGCGAAGATCGGGCGCGTGTTCAAACCTGAGGAAGAGAAATTCGGCGGACCGCTGGCTGCGGTGATCAGTTACCGGCTTTGGCAGCGGCGTTATCACGGAGAAGCTAGCGTGATCGGCAAGCGGCTGGTTTTGAGCGGCAAAGGATACAGCATCGTGGGCGTGATGCCGGACGGTTTTGCGTCCCCGGCCATCGATCTATGGATGCCCGCGCAATTGAATCCCGGCCTGATGCAAGCGCGGGAGGCGCGATTTTACACGGGCGTGGGACGCATGCAGCCGGGCATAAATCCCGCGCGGGCGCAGGCGGAGCTATCGCGCGTCCAAACGGAATTGGGACGCCAGTTTCCGGGCACCGACAAAGGCTGGTCGGCGCTGGTGCACGATTTGAAGGATGAGCGGGTGGGAGAACATCGAGCGTCCTTGTCGCTGATGTTCTGGGCTGTAGTGCTGCTGCTCGCGATTGCTTGCGCGAATGCGGGCGGCCTGATGCTGGGGCAGTTGCATCGGCGCGAGCGAGAGCTGGCCATTCGAAGCTCGCTCGGCGCTACGCGTAGCCAACTGGTGGGCGTGATTCTACGAGAGGTTTTGCTGTTGGTTACGGCGGGCTCCGCAATGGGATTCGCTTTGTCGGCGTGGGGCGTGAGCGCTATCCGTGCTGCATTCCTGACCATCCCTCGCGTGGATCAGGTTCGTTTGGATTGGCGTGCTTTGCTATTCACCGTAAGTGCCAGCGTGTTGGCGGCGACCGTGTTCGGATTAGCGCCGGCCTTTGAAACCTTGCGAACCGAGTTGAGCGGGAGATTGTACCAGGCCACGCGCACGCAAGCCCGCGGCCGCCGGCGTTTGCAACAAGCGCTGGTGGCGTCGCAATTCGCAGTAACGCTGGTTCTGCTGCTGGGCACGGGCCTGCTGGTTCGCAGCTATTCGAAACTCAACCAGGTGGAACCGGGCTTCGATACAAAGAACGTGATTACATTCCATGTGGGCGCCGAGTGGTCCGAGAATCGGCCGGCGTTGGGGAGAATGCAGGCGCAATTGTTGGATGAACTGGCGCGTCTGCCGGGTGTGCAGGCAGTGGGCACGACGAATTTCCTGCCGGCTACGGGAGCCTCGCTGCGATTCGAGGCATTGATGGAAGCGTCCAGCGGCGATGCCAATAGCGGCAAGATGTTAGTGGGAGAACGAACTGTTGGCGGAGGTTATCTGCAAGCGTTGCGCATGCCGCTGCTCCAAGGCGAAGCGTGCGGGGCGCTAAAAACCGACTTCAACTCACCCGTTAACGCGATTGTGAATCAAAGCTTTGTTGAGAAATACGGGAACGGCGGTCCAGTGATTGGGCGCCACATCAGCTTCGGCGGTTCCTTGCTGAACGCGCCTCGGATTGTGGGCGTGGTCGCGAACGCGAAGGAGGACGGCCTCGACGCGCCGGCGTATCCACACGTCTACATGTGTCTGGCAGGAGGGTCCTGGCCGGATCCGGATTATGTGGTGCGCACGTCTCAAGATCCGCGGCAGATTCTTTCGGCCATCCGGCAAGTGGTGCGAAGTGTCGCCCCGAATCGCGCGGTTTTTGGCGTGAAGACGGTGGAAGAAGTGGTAGCCGGCTCGTTAGACACTCCGCGGCTGAGCGCGCAACTACTGGCGCTGTTCGCCGCGACGGCGTTGACGTTGGCCGCGGTGGGACTATACAGCTTGGTAATGCTGGCAGTGACGGCGCAGACCAAAGAGATCGGCCTGCGTGTGGCGTTGGGTGCGCAGCCGGGGCGGATTGTGGCGGGCGTGATCTTTGTGGCAGCGCGGCCGGTATTGATCGGGCTAGGCGCGGGCGCGGTTCTTGCGGTGCTCGCACTAAACACGAAAGCTCTGCAATCCTTGCTGTTCGAAGTTCGCTTGACTGACGGCGTGACACTGGTGTCCGTGGTTGCGACCCTGGCATTGGTCGCCCTGACTGCGGCACTGGTTCCGGCACGGCGGGCGGCGGCGATCGATCCCATCCGGGCGCTGCGGGAAGAGTGAAGCCCGGGGGCTGGAGCCAGGTTCCTTGTGGCCCCCATCTGCGCGCTCAAGCTCGCGCTAGGGCACGGACATCAGCGCGGATTAGGACCAGTCAGGCCTTGCGGGCGCGTCGACGCAGAGTTTGTACGCCCACAAGCGAGGCAAGAACCATTGCCAGCAACGCCCCCATACCGGGTTCTGGAACTGAACCAACTGGATCGCCCGTGAGATCGAAGACATGATCAATATTAGGGATGATTGAGTCATCCGGACCATAAGTGGGGCCGTTGCCAGAATTCGCTTCGAACGCTTGCCCTCCAGCATACGGATTCGCACCGGAGTACACCACTTCTGGACCATTGATGGCCGTATTCATGTAAAAGAAATACTGGGTGCTCGGATTCAGAGTCACACCGGGGGCGAAGGTCCATACCCCGCCTACGATTGTGGTAGTGTCCGCAATAAAACCCGGAGTCGCGCTGCTTAATCCAGACGGTAGGCCATCGTATTTTTGCGTAAGCAAAAATAGGCCGCCAAGCGCAAACGGTGTGTTTGTGGTGGTGCTCAAGCACGCTGTTGCGCTGGGATCCGCGCACTGCACGAAATTGAACCCCAGGTCGTCCCAAGGCCCGCCGGTGGGAGTAGTAATCGATTCCCTTCGGAAAAGCCGCTCAAAACGGTAGCCTGGGTCCCTGAAGTATTTTGGGCGATTACATCGGCCCATGCACTGCCTGAAAAGAACAAGGCCATGACTCCCGCCAAATATAGCAATTTGCCTGACATATATTGCAACCTCTCATCCACAGACCCGATTTCCGCGGCCGTGGAGCCTCTCGGTAAGTCATAATATATCAAATCGTAAGAGCTCGACTTTGCCCATGCTGATAGGGCTATCGGAGGGTGGGCGTGGAGACTGGGGGCTAGGGACTCGGGACTAGTTCGTTGACGCGGCGGAGAGTCGGGAAGAGCTTGATCCATAGCAGCACGATGGCGATGGTTCCTACGCCGCCTAGAACCACAGCGGGGACGGCTCCGAACCACTGGGCGGTGAGGCCCGATTCGAACTGGCCAATTTCGTTGGACGCGCCGATGAACAGGCCGTTGACGGCGCTCACGCGTCCGCGCATTTCATCCGGCGTTCCAAGCTGGACCAGCGTGTGACGGATGATGACGCTCACCATGTCGCACGCGCCCACCAGGACCAGGGCGACTATGGAAAACGCAAGGTTGCGGGACAATCCGAACGCGATGGTGAAGACACCGAAGCCAAAGACGCAGGCGAACATGGCAAATCCGGCGTTACGCCGCAGCGGCCAACGCACCAGGGCGATGGCCATCAGGACGGCTCCTACGCTGGGGGCACCGCGCAGGATGCCGAGTCCATAAGCTCCGGTGTTCAAAATCTCGCGCGCATACACGGGCAGCAATGCTACCGCGCCGCCCAGCAGCACTGCGAAAAGATCCAGCGAGATGCTTCCCAAGATGAGCTTGCTGCGCCAAATGTAGCGGATTCCTTCCAACACCACGGCTACCGAGGCCACCTGCCTGGGACGCGAAACCGTTTCAAGGCGGATAGCTCCCATTAACGTCAGCGCGCCCAGGCAAGCGATCGCGGAGCAGCAATAGACCGGAATCGGACTGTTCGCGAAGCCGTAAATCGCGCCTCCAAGCGTGGGCCCGAGGACCATGGCGGCTTGGAAAATGGAGGAGCCCCAGGTAACGGCATTTGGAAAATGCTCCGCGGGCACCAGCAGCGGCATGAAGGCTTGACCGGCCGGCCCGTTGAAGGCTCGCACGATTCCGTTGAACAATAGCACCGCGTAAATCGGCCAGACCGCGGCGAGCCCGTGCAGGGTCAAGGCCAGGAGCAGAATCGAGCATAATCCGAAACCCCCGTAGCAGACTTGCAGGATGCGCTGGCGCGGAAAGCGGTCCGCTGTGTGGCCGGCGATCAGGAACAGCAGAATGCCAGGAGAAAATTGCGCGAGGCCCACCAAGCCGAGATCGAGCGGGCGATGGGTGAGCGAATAAATTTGCCAGCCCACGGCCACGGCCTGCATCTCCGCCGCCGAGGTGATCAGCACGCGGGCGCTCATGAAGTAGCGGAAGTTGGGATAGCGGAAGGCGTCGCGGGCGGATGAAGCCAAATGTCAGGTTGGCATATTTCAGGTGTGCTTGTAGACGTACATTACTACGCCGAGTGGATCGTTCATTTTCACGCGCGCGCCGGCGGCATTGTGACATTGAACGCAGGCATCGTTCGAAGCACGAAGGGGACGTAGCGCGACGGTCCAGCCGCCTTTTTGGACATCGCTGTAGTCTCGGCCGGTATTGAAAGCCTGGAGCGCCGCGCTGCTGGCGTCGAATAAGGAATCGGTGCGAGGCAACTCTTCGGGGTTTTCGAGATGCGTGATGTATGCGGGTCCTTGGACGGCGTACCGGTACAGCGGCACCAGTGGGCTTCGAGAGGGAACTGTCAGAACATTCCGTCCGGCCAGATAGAGAGCTACTTGGTACCCTTTTTCGCCGAGCTGGTTCACAACGGCCTGCTCGTCGGCGTTCTCCGGACGGAATTGCCGGACGCCGTGAAACTGATCGGGAAGGATACGCCCCAAGCCGAATGTAGTCCTGGCCAGGAAGCGGCGCTGGATGCAGTCGTTGAGCCGGTTGAGTTCGCCAGGTTCAGGAGCGGCCACCGGTAAAGTGAGGTGAGCTGCGAGAGAAACCAAGATTAGCGTGCGCATGCCGAGGTATGCCGCGCGGCGAATCATCCTTTCAGAAATTCTTAATTGGTATGTTTGGCGAAGGCACCGGCTCCCTCACGGTCGCGGTTCGGTAACAGTTTCCGAACCGCGAGCGTAAGCGATCGGTGCTTTTTTGTCAAATGTCATAGTACAGCGCGAACTCGTAGGGGTGCGGACGCAGCCGGATGGCGTCGGCTTCGTTACGTCGCTTGTAGTTGATAAATGTCTCGATCAACTCTTCAGTGAAGACGTCGCCCTTCAACAGGAATGCGTGATCGTCCTCCAGGCACCCTAGCGCTTCTTCGAGCGAGGCGGGCATGGAGGGGACCTGCTTCATTTCTTCCGCCGAAAGGTCGTAGATGTCCTTGTCCAGCGGCTCGCCCGGATCTGTCTTGTTCAAGACGCCATCGATGCCCGCCATCAGCATCGCGGCGAACGCCATGTACGGATTCGAGGATGGATCCGGCGGCCGGAATTCCACGCGCTTGGCTTTGGGACTGGCGGAATACATCGGAATTCGGACGGCGGCTGAGCGATTACGGCGTGAATACGCCAGATTCACCGGAGCTTCATAGCCCGGCACCAGCCGCTTGTAGCTATTGGTGGTAGGCGCGATGATGGCCGAGAGCGCGCGGGCGTGCTTCAACAAGCCTCCGATGTACCAGAGCGCGAGCTGGCTGAGGCCGGCGTACATATCGCCCGCGAACAGGGGCTTTGAATCCTTCCACAAACTCTGGTGCGTATGCATGCCGCTGCCGTTATCGCCGTAAAGCGGCTTGGGCATGAAGGTGACGGTCTTATTGTATTGATTCGCGACGTTGCGGATTACGTACTTGTACAGCATCATGTTGTCGGCCGATTTCACCAGCGTGTCGAAGCGCTGATCGATCTCGCATTGGCCGCCGGTGGCGACTTCATGATGGTGGCACTCGATGTGTAGGCCGCAGCGGATCATGGTTTCCACCATTTCGGCGCGCAGGTCCTGGTAATGATCCGTAGGCGGGACCGGAAAATAGCCTTCCTTGTAGCGCGGCCGGTAGCCCAGGTTGTTCTCCACGCGGCCGGAGTTCCAGCGGCCCTCTTCGGCATCGATGAAATAATAGCCGGAGTGCTGGTTCTGATCGAAGCGCACATTATCGAAGATGAAGAACTCGGCTTCCGCGCCGAAGTAGGCGGTGTCGGCGAGGCCGCTATTCTTCAAGTACATTTCGGCTTTCCTGGCGATCCAGCGCGGATCGCGCTCATAGTGCTGGCGCGTGATGGGATCGATCACGTCGCTGGTCATTACTAAGGTTCGAATTTCGCCGAAGGGGTCCAGATGTGCGGTCGACGGGTCGGGAATGAGCAGCATGTCGCTCTCATTGATGGCCGCCCAGCCGCGAATGCTGGAGCCGTCAATGCCGAAGCCGGCTTCGAAGGAATCCTCATCGAGTTGGCTAATGGGATAGGAAACATGCTGTGACAAGCCGGGCAGATCTGTAAAGCGCAAGTCGAATTGACGGACTTCTTTTTGCTTGGCGAACTCGAGAACCTCTTTGGGATTCATGTCGGGGTTAGCATATCACGGGACAGGCTGCAGGAGGCAGGCTGCGACACTGTGCCCTGGTGATACTAGGTTTCCCGGAAATGGACAGCGGGCCTTCGGCACACTGCGCCAGAACAACGACTTGTAGTGGAAGTTGAGTTGCGAGTACTCCTTGACCATGCCGAGCGTCACTCAGGATTTTAGATTTGCCTTGCGCCTTTGGCGCCAACGTCCGGGATTCACCGCGATCGCGCTGTTGTCGCTGGCGCTGGGGATTGGGGCCAATACCTCCATCTTCAGCCTGATGGACGCGCTGATGCTGCGCAGCCTGCCGGTGAAGCAGCCGGAACAATTGATGCTATTCGGGTCGGGCTGGACATCTGGCGTGATGGACAATTTTCCGGAACGCAGTTCGCAGCTGTTCTCCGAGCCTTTCCTCAAGAGCATTCGCGAGAAGAACGAGGTTTTCTCGGAGATCGCGGCGATGGAAAGCATGACCGCGAACGTGCATGCGCGATTTGCCGGTGCGAACGCCGAACTGGAACCGCTGCTCGTTCGTGTTGTGTCCGGCAACTACTTCGCGCTTCTGGGGGTTGGCCCGGCAGTGGGACGCGTGCTGACGGCAGACGACGATCAGAGGCCAGGCGGGAATCCCGTGATGGTGATGAGCTTTCGTTTCTGGCAACGGCGCTTTTCGAAAGACGCGGGCGTGTTGGGACGGGCCGTCACATTCAATGGCACAGAGTTCACCGTCATCGGCGTGGCGGCACGCGAGTTCTCGGGAACGGTGGTGGATGAATCGCCGGATTTCTGGATTCCGCTGTCCATGCAGGCGCAAGTGCAGCCTTGGCTCGGCGATCCTGGCGGTACGTTGACGCAATCCTTGTGGCTTACGGGGCGATTGAGACCCGGTGTGAGCCCTCGAACGGCGCAGGCTAACGCGAATGTGGCGTATCAGCAGTGGATTCACGATGTAGCGGGAGCGTCTCCATCCGCCGAACAGATCGAGAATATGAAAAAGGCCCGCATTGAGCTACACCCGGCCGGTAACGGAATCTCGGGTCTGCGTAGGCAATTTTCGGATCCGCTCGAGATCCTCATGGTGCTGGTGGGTGTCGTGCTGCTGATCGCTTGCGTGAATATCGCGAATTTGTTGCTGGCGCAGGCTACCGGCAGGCAGCGTGAGATTGCGGTTCGGCTGGCGCTGGGCGCGAACCGGCGCAGGCTGACCAGTCAGTTCCTTGCCGAGAGCCTGATGCTTTCGCTGCTGGGTGGTGCGCTGGGTGTGCTGATCGCATGGTGGGGCGGCCAATTGCTTCTGACCCTGGTGCAGGCCGGCCCGGATCCGTTGCCGATTCAAGTGGGGCCGAACGCGAGGGTGCTGCTGTTCACATTCGGTCTGTCGCTCGTCACAGGCGTGCTATTCGGCCTGGCGCCGGCGCTACGAATGACACATCTCGATCTGGCGCCCTCGCTGAGAGAGGGCAAAGGAACGGCGCGATCGCAAACGCGCAGCTGGTTGGGGCAGTTGTTGGTGGCCGGGCAAGTGGCGTTGGCGTTATTCCTGATGATCGGAGCCGGGCTGTTCGTCCGGACCTTGCAGAAGCTGGAGCAGAGTGGCGCCGGATTCGACGCCGCGCGTGTGGTGCTCTTGCATTTGGATAGCGATGCCAGCAATTTCAAAGGTCTGGCTGTGGAGAGTATGCATCGGCAGCTGGAAGAGCGGTTGCGCGGATTGCCGGGCGTCCAGGCCGCCAGTTTTTCGCTGCTGAACTTCAACGAAGGCCGTTGGATGGTCCGGATGTGGCCGGAGGGAGTGCCGCACCTGGCAGCCACGGGCAAAAACACGGACGGAAATCAAGTGGGCTCCGAATATCTCAAGGCGCTGGGCATGCCGGTGGTGATGGGCCGCGGCTTCGGGCCGCAGGATACGCCGCAATCGCCAGCAGCGTTGGTGGTGAATGAGACGCTAGCGCGGTCTCTCTATCCCGGCGTTTCTCCCATCGGACGCCGCGTCGCAGTGGAAGGGGATAAAAGGCCCGATCTCGAAATCGTGGGAGTGGTGAAAGATGCCAAGTATCAGAGCCTGCGCGATAAGCCCAGAGCGATGTTCTTCATCGACTTGGAACAGGGCAAGATTCCAGACACATTCAACGATCTGGTGGTGCGAGCGGCTGTAAAGCCCGAAGCTCTGATGTCGCAGATCCGCGCGGCCATCCATGCCGTGGATCCGAATCTTGCGGTGTGGAATGTAATGACGCTGAGCGACGCGGTGGAGCAGTCGCTGGGGCAGGAAAAGCTGCTGGCCAAACTTGCGAGTTTCTTCGGCGCGCTGGCGTTGCTGCTGGCTTCGATTGGATTGTACGGCGTGATGGCGTACTCAGTGGCGCGGCGCACCAACGAAATCGGGATTCGGATGGCGTTGGGAGCGCAACCGCGTGCAGTGCTCGGGATGGTGCTGCGGGAATCCGTGCTCGTTGTTGGATTGGGTTTGATCGCGGGAATTCCAGCGGCGCTGGCCTGCGGACGTTACGTATCAAGCCAGCTTTATGGGCTGGCGCCCAACGATCCTATTACTATCGTGGGCGCTTCCGCGGCATTACTGGCGGTGGCACTGGTGGCGAGCTTCCTGCCGGCGCGGCGTGCGGCACTGCTGGATCCACTGGCTGCACTGCGGGAGGAGTAAATTCTCTCATGACTTTTCGATTTGCTCTGCGGCAGTTGCGGAAGAGTCCGGGATTCACCAGCGTCGCCGTGCTGTCGCTGGCGCTGGGGATCGGCGCCAATACGGCCATTTTCAGTGTCATGGATGCACTGCTACTAAGGACGCTTCCGATTAAACATCCTGATCAACTGGTGCTCTTCGGAGAGGGCATCTCCAGCGGCATCTTTAATCCGTTCCCGAACGGAAATAATACTGACCTGTACTCGCCGCCTTTCTTCCGACAGTTGCATACCGAGGAATCTTCGTTTGCGGGCGTCGCCGCGATGGAAAGCATGCCGGCGGAACCGCACGCTCGCCTCAGCGGAGCCAGCGAGCTTGAGGCGCTGAAGCTACGCGTGGTCTCCGGCAATTACTTTCAGGTCTTGGGTGTTGGCGCATCGCTCGGCCGCGTACTGACCGCAGACGACGATGTAAGACCGGGCGGTCATCCGGTTGCTGTCCTGAGCCACGCTTTTTGGGAACGTCGCTTTGCGCATGACCCAAGTGTGATCGGTCGAACGCTGGCTTTCAACAGCACCGTTTTCACCATCATTGGAGTCGCAACGCCGGGATTCTCGGGCACCGTGGTGGGCGAGTCGCCGGACGCGTGGGTTCCGCTCGCGATGCTCGGGCAAGTTATGCCCTGGATACAGGCGCCCTGGGACGATTGGTCGCAGTCGCTTTGGCTTTTCGCGCGCTTGCGGCCCGGAGTCGGGATTTCGGCCGCCCAGACCAACGCGAACGTTCTCTACCAGCAGTGGCTGCACCAGGTCTCGGGATCTTCGCCTTCGCCGGAACGCGTGGCCGACATGCGTAAGGCTCGATTCCCGTTAACTTCCGCGGCGAACGGTACCTCCCATTTGAGGAAAAAATACTCGCTGCCGCTCAAAATCCTGATGGCGCTGGTAGGCCTGGTCCTTCTGGCTGCGTGCTCGAACATAGCGAATTTGTTGCTCGCGCGAGGCGGCGGCAGGCAGCGCGAAATTGCTGTCCGTCTCGCGTTGGGCGCCCGCAGAAGCAGGCTGGTGGCGCAGTTGGTCTCAGAGAGCTTGCTGCTAGGGTTGGCCGGTGGCGCTTTGGGAGTATTGATCGCCTGGTGGGGCGGCGAGCTGCTATTGTCCCTGGTATCCGGCCAGCTAGACGTGGGACCCAACTCCAGAGCGCTGCTCTTCACATTCGGGCTCTCGCTGCTCACCGGCCTGCTGTTCGGAGTTCTGCCGGCGCTGCGCATGACGCGTATCGATGTGGGCCCGGCGCTCAAGGAAGGCAAAGGCACCGGGACATCGAAATCGCGCAGCAGGATTGGGCACGCACTGGTATCCGCGCAAGTTGCACTGGCGTTGTTTCTGACCATCAGCGCCGGCGTGTTTATCGGAACGCTGCGTAATCTGGAGCGTATCAATCCTGGGTTCGATCAGGACCGCGTCATTGTAGCCGGACTGGATACGGATTGGACCGCATTTACGCGCGCGGCCTGGTTGAACGTAAGCCGCCGCGTGGAAACTCGGGTAAAAGCCTTGCCGGGCGTGGAAGCTGCCAGCTTCGCACTGGTGACCTTCAATGGAGGTTCTTGGATGGCGTCCCTGTGGCCGGCCGGCCAGGAACATACGCGCGCGAATGAACGCGATTTTAATGGAAACCGCGTAGGGGCTGATTACTTCAAAGTCATGGGAATACCCATTATCGCGGGCCGGACCTTTTCGCCGCGCGATACAGAGCAGTCGCAGCATGTTGCCGTTGTGAATCAAACGCTGGCGCGCCAGGTGTTCGGCTCAGAGCCGGCGCTCGGCAGGCACTTCTCGCTGGCCGGCCGGGATCATTATGATTTCGAGATTGTGGGCGTGGTGAGGGACGCGCATTACGACAGCCTGCGCGAAACGCCGGAGGCCATGTGGTTCCTCTACACCCAACAAGAACCGCAGCTCGCCGAGACACTGGTGGTGCGAACACGCGGCAATCCCACGCTGGCTATGCCTCTGGTGCGCGCCGCGGTTCGCGCCGAAGATCCGAATCTGGCGATTAGCGATATAGCGACGTTGAGGAGCGCGGTCCGGGATTCTCTGAGCCGTGAGGCCCTGCTGGCCAAGCTGGCGGGTTTCTTCGGCGCGCTGGCGTTATTGCTAGCGTCTGTCGGGCTGTATGGAGTGATGGCGTATTCAGTGGCGCGGCGGACCAACGAAATCGGAATCCGCATGGCGCTGGGGGCGCAGCCTAATGCCGTGCTAGGCATGGTGCTCCGCGAATCCCTGTTCGTTGTTGGATTGGGATTGATCATGGGAATTCCAGCGGCACTGGCTTGCGGACGTTACGTGTCAAGCCAGCTTTATGGACTGGCGCCGAACGATCCGGCTACCATCGCCGGCGCTAGCGCCGTGTTACTGGCGGTGTCGCTAGTAGCAAGCTTCCTGCCGGCGAGGCGTGCGGCGATGTTGGATCCGTTAGCGGCTTTACGTGAAGAGTAAGGCGTATTCCGCTTTGGCTTGCTTGAGAATCGGGAGGCCGGGGTCGGCGTCTCTCCAGAGGGTGAGGAAATCCTGGTAAGCGGCTTTGGCCTTGGCTTTGTCTCTGGTTATCACAAGCGCTCTGCCCAGTTGCAGGCGCGCCAGTGCGCCGATGGGATCGCTGGCCACGATCCCGCGATGATCGAGAATCTTTTGGAATTCCGCGGCGGCTTGCGTTCCCTGTCGAGCGGCCAAATAGGCGAGACCACGCACGTACACCGGATACAGGGCCCCGTAGTAACCATGGATGGTGCAGCGCGGCGTACCTAGTTCATAAGGAATGGCGATTTGCAGCAGATCGATGGCCTTCGCGGGCTCGCCCAAATTCAACAGCGCGCGCAGAGCGGGAAGGTAATTAAATCTGACTGAAGTATCCTCTCCGAAGCGCTTCTCCAGATCATCCACCAGCGTTTGAGCCCGGGAAGAATCTCCGGCCAGGGTCAGCGCAAAGGCAGCGCCATAATCTACCTCCCGATCTTTCGACAGCACAAGCGCGGCCGTCGCGCTCCGAATGGCCTCTGGTGCGTTCCCGAAAAAAGCTTCTTGCAATGCCGCCGCGGTTTCGTACAGAGCTGCGCTTTCCCGCTGCCCTGCCTGCTGAGCTAGCTCCACCGCGCGCTGCGACATGCTCCTGGCCTGATGCAAACGGCCTGAATATGCCAGCACAAGCGCCTCGTTATCGGCCAGCATGTCCTCTCCTTCGGATTTTCCTTGAGTTACCGCCCGTTCCATTCCCGCCTGGTCAGCTCTTAGAAAGCCGATGACGTATCGCATCACCCAAAAATCGGGGAGCGTCACTTTACGCTCAAAGGCCCGCTGTAGGGTGTTTTCTTCATCTCCGAGGCGGTCCAGGTTTTGATAGGTGAAGGCAAGATTGGCATATCCGAAGGGAAAGTCCGGGTCGCGTTCGACGGTTTTCCTGCCTTCGTCAATTGCCCGTTCGTGTTGGCCGTTGACATCGTAGATCACAGATAAGAATGCCGGGGGCATCGCGTCGCGAGGATAGGTTATCGACCACGACTCACAGTTCTGTTGAGCTTTTTCCAGGTCGCCTGTCACCCGAAAATCGTAGGAGAGCGTGAGAAAAAACTTCTCGGGGTCGCTGGTGCGATCCCGCAACTCATAGGCTTTACTGATGCTCTGCGCCGACAAATCAGACTCTCCCAGTTGGCCGTACACCTGGCCCAGATGCGCATATGCCATCGCGAATTTGGGATCGATCTCAATCGCGCGCCTGTAGAGAGCTACAGCGGGACGGCCGTGAATCTTAACAGCCGCGCTGTAAGTTTTCAAGGCTTCGAGAGATAGCGTGGTGGCCTCAGCCAGCGGAGTATCGTGCTTTTCGATGGTGGCGAGCGATTCTCCAACTCGAGTCCTGAATTTGCTGGCGATTTGGCTCAGGGCCCTCAAGACGTCTTCTTTTCTGGCTGCTTGCGACTGCTCCTCATCCAGTACGTCTCCAGTGCGGCAGTTCTTTGCGGTCAATCCCAGAACGTACTGCGTTCCGAGGCTGGAAATGGATCCTTCCAGCACCGCGGCACTGCTGGTTCGCTCGCAGACTTGCCGCGCGAGAGCAGGAGTCAGCCTCGCATCCGCCGGCTGCACCATGAGGCCCAGCTCCTTCCGGATGCGCTCGTCGGAAACGAGTCTCAGAAAAGGCGACTGTTGAAGTTGTACTGACAATCCTTGACGAAGTGTCCCGTCAAACACTGCATCGCCGGTCGTGTTTGTGAAATCGGCTAGGACAATGGTGTCCTTGTCGGTAAGTTTTGGCCTGTGCTGAAAATAGAAGTAAGCTACGGCGCAGGCGGCCAGCACAGTCGCGAGCGCGGAAACAATTACTTTCAAGCGTTTTGCGACGCCAGTTGAGCCTACCGTGGCTGTACTACTGTGCTCCCGCCCCGAATCCGAATCCCGTTTCAGACGTTTGAGGTCAGCCCGAATTTCCGAAGCATGCTGGTAACGCAGGTCGCGATCTTTTTCCAGGCACTTATCGATGATGCGCCCGAGCTCCGCGGGCAAGTCGGGATTCAGACGCACCGCAGGTGTCGGAGCGCGGTTGAGGATGCAATCGAAAATGTTGCTTGAGTTTTCCCCGCGAAAGGGCAACTGGCCCGTAGCCATTTCATACAGCACCACGCCGAACGAGAATAAATCGGTACGCTGGTCCAAAGGCTTCGCGCGGACTTGTTCGGGCGACATGTAGGACACCGTCCCCAGAATGCCCCCTGGACTGGTCAGTTGGTCTTCGAGGGTGAGTGTCGGTCCCACCGTTCCGGGCGCGTCGTTAGGATGGTCGAGAACCGAGCTGACTTTCGCCAATCCAAAGTCCAGAACCTTGGCGTTGCCGCGGTTGGTAACGAAGATGTTCGCCGGTTTGATATCGCGGTGGATAATCCCGGCCGAATGCGCTGCCTCCAACGCGTCGGCGATTTCAATGCCTAGCGAAACCAGAGTTTCAATTTCCAGTGCGCGGCCTCTGGATACGGAAGCAATGCGATGCTTCAGTGTGGTTCCGTCCAGGAATTCCATTACGATGAAGGACAGTTCACCGGCTTTTCCGATCTCGTGGATGGTACAGATGTTGGGGTGATTGAGAGACGAGGCCGCCCGCGCTTCGCGGCGAAAGCGTTCCAATGAGTGCGGGTCTTGGGCCAATTCGTCGGGCAGGAATTTCAAGGCCACAAAGCGGCCCAGCTCCAGATCCTGGGCCTTGTACACCACGCCCATTCCGCCTCCACCCAGTTTCCCGGCCAGGCGGTAATGCGAGATGGTCTCTCCGGCCGGAAGATGGCTCGTTTCGGAATCCGCGCCCGATTGTGCGTGGAACGCCACTTCCATCGCCGGGCTCTCGAGGAAGCTTCCGGCCTGCTGTTGTGACATCAGCAGCGACCGGACTTCGCTCTCCAGCGCCTGGTCCCCAGCGGAAGCCTGCCTAAGAAACGCGTCGCGCTCCTCGGGCGGACGCTCCAGCACCGCCTGCAGGAGGCTATCGACTTGTTTCCATCGATCGGAATCCATGGCCTGTCCCGCCGGTCAGTTCGCGCCCGTCAGTTCACGATAGAGCCAGGCCTTGGCCGTGCTCCAGTCGCGCATCACAGTGACGGGCGATACTTTGAGCACCTCAGCCGTTTCTTCCACGCTGAGCCCGCCAAAGAAGCGCATTTCCACCACCTGCACCTTGCGAGGATCCAAGCGTGCCAGCTCGTTCATGGCGTCATCCAGCGCCACCAGATCGGCGGCCTTGCCACCGCCTACCTGCGCGGCTTCATCGAGTGAGACGTGTTGCACCGCGCCTCCGCGTTTCAGGTTATGACGCCGCGCGTGCTCCACCAAAATGCGACGCATCACCTGGGCTGAAACCGCAAAGAAATGCGCGCGATTCTGCCACTGCATGCGTTTATAATCCACCAGCCGCAGATAGGCTTCGTTGACCAGCGCAGTGGTTTGCAGGCTGTGGCCAGGGCGCTCGCCTTTCATGTAGCGGCGTGCCAGCCGGTGCAACTCCTGGTAAACGATGGGAGTCAGCTTGTCGAGCGCGCTCTGCTCTCCCCCGGTCCAGGCCACCAGCAGTTGGCTTACGTCGCCCAAAGGCGCCTCACTAGTTGGTCCCACCCTCTGCATCGCTTCTGGGCTGAATTATACCCCGCAGCCCCTGCATGATAGTTTCGCAAAACGTTCTGCGCCTATCTGAACGGAGGCAAATATGAGATTGATTGTAACTTCAACTATCGCGAGCAGCTTGCTCGCCGGTTTTGCATTAGCCCAGACACCGCGCTACACAGTCACTGACCTGGGCGCGCTGGGGCCGCTTGGGCAACCGTACTTCATCACCAACAATGGCTTGATCAGCGGCACGGCGGCTGTTTCTGGCGGCGCGGAGCAATCCGCCCTCTGGTACGCGGGATTAAAAGGAAACATCGGCACGCCGGGGCTTGGAGGACCAAACAGCATCGCGTTTGGCGCGAACGAGAGAGGCCAGGCCGTGGGCTTGGCCCAAACCACTACATCAGATCCAAATGGGGAAGACTTTTGCGGCCTCAAAGCGTTGGGCCTTCCATCCGCCGGCACTACCTGTTTACCTTCTCTTTGGGAATACGGCGTGATGGTTCCGCTGCCCACGCTTGGAGGTGCGAACGGCGAGGCCAATCAGGTGAACCGCCGGGGCGAGATCGCCGGGTTCGCTGAAAACACCACGCTGGATCCCAGCTGCACAGCTCCTCAAAAATTCCAGTTTGAGCCGGCCCTCTGGCAACACGGCGAGATCCAGCAACTCCCAACAATCGGTGGGGACCCGGACGGCGTCGCAATGGCCATCAACGACAACGGCCAAGTGGCCGGCGCGTCCGGCACATGCGCACCCTTCAACCAGAATACGTTGCTCAATATCCAACCGAATCACGCCTTGCTTTGGGAAACCGGTACGGTAACCGATCTCGGCAACTTGGGCGGAACAGCGAAGGGGTTCGGAAATCTCGCGTTCAACATCAATAACCAAGGTCAGGTGATCGGCGTTTCTGGTGTGCGCGGCGATGCGAACTTTCATGGCTTCCTATGGGCCAAGGCGACAGGCATGCAGGACCTAGGAACGCTACCGGGAGACGCGAATAGCACGGCCATCGGCATTAACGATAGCGGCGACGTGGTGGGAACGTCGCTGGATGCAAACTTCAATCCACGTGCGTATCTCCGGCAGAACGGTATTATGATTGACCTGAATACACTGGTACCCGCGAACTCACCTTTGTCTCTGTTGGTTGGATGTTCCATAAATTCCGGCGGGCAGATTGTGGGTGTGGCCGTGACTAGCGCCGGAGTGGCTCACGGCTATCTGGCTACCCCAATCAACTCTGGGTCGGCGTCGAACAATGGTACTAACGCCGTTGTAGCGCCGCTCAGCCTGACTACCAGCCAGACCTCGGTGGTGCTGGATGCCAGCGCATCGACCAGTGCGTCGGGAAACCTACGGTACATGTTCGAAGTGGTGCCGGGCGGTAAACTGCCGGCGTTGCTGCAGTCGCCGAGCGATCCCAAAGCGACCGTCGACTTTGTCAGCGGAGCGGGGCTGTACCTGGTTCAGCTCACGGTGACGGATGTAAGCGGCGCAACTTCGAAGAGTCCAGTGATCATGCTGAATTACCAGCCAAAGTAACCAGACTGAGGCTACCGGGGGGAGCGTTCATTGGCGCCTCCCCCGATGAGTTTGCCGCGAATCGCACACGCCACCACCCACAGCGCGCACGCATAAACTGCGTACCAGAACGCTTCCTGACCGGCGGTTGCATTGGGTGGAGAGAAGACGACCAACGATCCGGTGGAAGCGGCGTGCAGCAGTTGCGCCAGCAGCACACTCCCGGTGTACTGATAAACCCAGCCGATGATCACTCGCATGGCCGTCATGGCGGCGGTGAACGCGAGGAAGAACGGGAGCCAATAGGTCCCGTGCGGCGTCGCGGTCCCAAGATAATCGATCACCGGTAAATGCCACACGCTCCAAATCAGGCCCAGGACGATGCCGGCCTTCCATGGTCCCATTCGGTCGCGCATGCGGGGGAATGCGTAGCCCGTCCATCCAATCTCTTCGAAGAAACCCGCAGGCAGGCCGAACGAGATACCGGCCAGGAATGCGTTGGGAGAAAATTCCGGCGAGAGGAGTGTCTTTAGAGAAAAGAGAATCGCGAGCACCGTCGCGGGAGGAATCAACAATACGGCGTACCAATAGCCGACGGAGGCACGCTGCATTCGACGAACAAGATCGGGAAGGCTGCCACCCAACCAATTGAGCACGATGCTGGAGCAGCTAGGCCCGAGCAGCATCACCGGAAACATCATCAGCCCGGCCATCTTGGGCACGCTCGCGCCGCGAGCCAAATACGGCAATGCGACAGCCAGCGCGCCCGTCCAAGAAATCAGGAATGTAAGGGTGAAGTAGGCGCCCAGCGGATTGCGCCGGATGAAATTCCTCACCGGCTACTGGCCGAGGATATCGAACGTGGTGGTGCCTTCCACTCGAACTTTCGAATACGCGTCGGTCCAGGTTTTGTGGTACGGATCGTCGCCATAGGCCTTGCGGACATCCGCGCTATCCATCTCCATGCACACGCCATAATCGCGCGTGGCGTTGTTGTGGCGCAGTGGGTTGGCGAGCTTGCCGTACCAGACGTGGCGAACTCCTTTGATCTTCTTGGGGATCTCATCGGTCGCTTTGAAGAACGCGTCCCAATCGGCTTGTGAAGCCGTAGTCACTGAGGTGAACGCGAAACAGTGCATCAGCTTCTTTTCTCCGGCCATCGCCGCATTCGCCAGCAGGACGCCCGCGGCCAGACACAACATGGTGATCTTTTTCATGAGTTCGATTGTAGCAACACGGGTTACGTCAATTCCATGTTTCTGGTTTCCGGCAGCGTGAAAATGAGCACGGATCCGAGCAGAAAAAACGCGGAGTTGAGAGCCAGCGCCGCGCCGATACCACGCAAGTCCGCGATGGCGCCAACAGCGAAGGGCGCGAGTGCGCTGATGGCGCGTCCGACGTTATAGACGAAGCCCTGGCCGGTACCGCGGATGGATGTCGGGTACAGCTCGGCCAGCATGGCTCCGAAGAGCGCGAAGAATCCGGTGCCGCAGAAACCGATGAAGGGTCCGAGAACGAGCAGCCAGGTTTCGGAGTGTTCGCCCGCCCAGCGCGGAGTGAGTCCATAGATGGGCGTGAGTATCGCTGCCGTCACCACATATGCGAAGAAAGCGGGTCGGCGGCCGAAACGATCGGCCATCCAGCCGAAGCTGACGTATCCGAGAAAGGCGCCGAACTGCATGGTGAAAATCCACGCGCTGGTGCGCAGGATATTCAGTCCGGCGCCCCCTTGGGATTTGGGAGCGCCGAGAAATCCGGGAAGCCAAGTGGCGAGTCCCCAATAAGCGAACAGAACGGAAGTGGCCAGCGCCGTTGCGAAAAATGTGCGGCGCGCGAGCGGCGCGCGAAAGAGGGCCGTGATGGGACTTAGTTTCGTTCGCTTCATCCAAATCTCGGGCTCTTTCACTTTGCGCTGAATCCAGATGGTGAGGAAGGCGGGCAGGATTCCAACCAGGAACAGTACGCGCCAGCCGAAGCGCGGAAGGATGAGCGCGGTGGTTGCGGCGGCCAGCATGTATCCGATGGCCCATCCGGATTGCATCAGCCCGATGGCCTTGGCGCGATGCTGCGGCGGCCAGCTTTCCGACACCAGCACTGCGCCGGCTGACCACGCGCCGCCGAGTCCTAATCCTACGACAGCTCGCCATGCGAGCAGGGAGACCAGCCCCACGGAAGTTGCGGAACCAGGCGAACCAATGGAGTAGAGCAGAATGGTGTAGACCAGCGTGCGCGTTCGTCCGACGCGGTCAGCAATGATGCCGGCGGCAATTCCGCCCACGGCGGATGTGATGAGCGTGGCCGAGCTCACCAGGCCCGCGGTGCTGGCCGACCAGTGGAATTGATCGCGCAATGTTTGCACCGCGAAGACGTACAGCAGCACGTCCAGCGCATCCAGCATGTAGCCGAGCATGGCCGCCCAGAGAGCGAGCCAGGGCTGGGTGGCGAAACGGCGCATTGATCAACGGTAATACGTTTTCTGGTTTCTCGTTTCTCGTTGGGGGCACGCGATTCGTCTAGGGGGTGCTCGATATCGCTACTACGTGTTGGCCGCGGGGGAGCAGGACTACGTAGTTGGGGCCGGATTCCAGGATCGTTTGATTGGTTGCGGAACCGTCCACTTCCAGCTTGCCGGGGCGCATGTTTAGTACTGCGGCGGCGCGGGCGTTGCTTTGGTAGGAGAACTCCAGGCCTCCCGCGGAAACATTGGCCGAGCGCAAGTCGCCGTTGAAATCGAGCATCCGCATGGCTGGATCTTTTGGTGCTGGCTCGATAACGTTCGGGCCGGCGGGCACCCACAGTGTCGTTTGGTCGTGAACCGGCCACAGGCGGCCGTTCACTATAGCGGGCCCCTGCCAGGGAACGCCCACACCGTAACGCGAATTCACAATCAACCTGCGGCCGTCCTGCTGCACTTTATCCACGCTGGCCGCGGCTGAGGCGAGCAATGGCAGATCGGGCGCCAGGATGGAATTCTCAAAGTACAGCGTCACCCTCGGAAATGCTTTCGCCGCAACATGCACCAGTTCGAAAAGCTCCGTGCCGGTTTGCTGCTTGGTGGGATAAACATCCTGGTAGCGCTCCACAATATTGATATCGATGGCCAGCTTGCCGGTTTGTTTGGTAAGCGGCTGGTACTTCTCCGCAATCTTCGGATAACGCTCGGGGCCGAGGTTCCAGATGGTGGCCGGATCTTCAATCAGAAACGTGAAGTCGTGCTTATCCAGTAAGGGCAGTACGCGCGCGGCATCGGCGCCGATGAGATCGCGCATACGGGTATCGAAGCGATCGTCCACGTGGGTCAGAACGAAATCCAGATTCGGTCTGGATTCGCGAACGGCTTCGATTTTCGCGATCCATTCTTCCTGCTGGCGGCGGGCGAGCTCGGCGCGGTAATCCAGAAAAGTGCGCAGCCGAACGGGGTCCGGTTTGCCGCTCTGAAACAGTTCGAGCGGATCGAAGCCGTGCATGGCGCGAAACTCATCACGAACATCGGCGTTCATGGGAGTGAACCGCGCGGGATTGCCGGCGCCCTCGAGCGATTCGAAATACAACTCGGCGAGGTTCACTCCGTCCCAATCGAAACGAGTGATCAGACTTTCAACACCTTTGGAAACGGCGGCGAACCCCTGGCGATTCGTCAGGTTCATCAGCTTCCGCCAGTCCAGTTGTGCATCCTGTAGGATCGCGGTCTTCTCGCGCCACTCGGGATGATCGGCCCAGAATTTCTCGCTGACGTGCGGCAGTTCCAGCCACACGTACACCAAGATTGCCTTGCGATGACACGCTTCGATCAGCCGGCGCAGATATTCGTCGTTGGCGGCGTCCGATTCATAGTAATGCCACCCGGCGACATGCAGAGCGCCGATACCGGCTTTGCGCCAGCGATCCGCGAAATAATCTAGATCCACGCGCGAGCGATAGGATCCGTCAAAAAAAGCCCACAGGCGCTCGCTGCGGAACGGCGCGTTCATGCCTAGATCGCTGAGCGCCTGCAACAGGTAGGGAAACCGCTCGTAGCCCTGTGAGCCGGGTTGCACGGCGATCCACAGCGCCACTCCGGAACCTCGACGTACTGCCGCTTCCAGCGGCGCGCCCTCCCAACGTTCGGTGGCGAAAACACGTGCGTCTTTCGGTACCCGGAATACCGGAATGTCCACACCGGTTTGCCACACAATGGAGAGCTTGGGCGCGTGCTCATCCACGATGCTTCGCACCACGATGTGTTTCTTGCCGGCCTCGAAGCCCAGCGCTTGCGCCAGTTCGCTTTCGCCCTCCAGCACCACCATCTCGCCTTCTTGGATGCGCTGCATCCACTGCGGCACAGAGCCGGGAGCAACATTGCGGACCACCACCAGATTCGCGGGCCCTCCGGCGGCGGCAGTGAGTCCGATGGAACCGAGAATCTGGGGCCAGGCGCCGGGGTCGTCACCGGCGATGTGATAAGTGAAGTTGGCGGCCGGAGCGGCCAATGCCATCAAGAACATCAGTGTTGCGGCTACGGTCCCTCCCAGTCGCGGTTCGGTAGCGCTCGCATTCATTCCGAGCCGCGACCGGAAGGAAGCGCAACGATATTTACCGTGTGAACGCATACCAGAATCCAGCTCTCAAATCGAAGAAGTTCGGACGCCGGGGATTGCTCTCGTTCACCGTGTACGCGCCGCGCATAAAATTCACTGAAAACAACATACCTTTCGGCAACTGGCGAACTTTGAATCGCACTCCTGGGCCGGATTCCACATAGTTAGCCCAGTATTGGCCCAAACGATCCGCCGTGCCGTTGAAGTTCAAATAGATCTGCGCTTGCTGCAACGGCCCAGTCTCGGTCTTGGCGAACGTATAGCCTGCGCGGTTTTGCGAATACGCCAACATATCGTCCTGGAAACGGCTCACGAAAACGCCATCCTCGTTACTCTCGAAGAAGAACCCTTTGGTCCCGCCCATCAGATGGCCGAATCCCTTGGCGTAGGCGATGCCGCCGCGATAATCGGGAATCATGGCGCCGACATCGCTGCGGTTGGTCAAATACTTCACTGCTGCGCCAGCCTCAAACCATCCCACGGCTCCGTGAATGGGCAGAGTGGTCACTCCCACCCCGAAAATAAAGGACGTCTCCGAAAGATATTGCGGCGCCGGATTGCTGAGCGTGGAACCAGTTGTCCCGCGCACGTCGCCCACGAATCGCAGCGAGACGTATGGACGAATGGGAAGCTTCCCCAGCTTCATTTCCGTCTTCACCTGCGCGTAGCCAAACGCGTCGTGCCAGCGCGTGGAGAAAAAGGGAAACGCCCAAAAAGTAGTGCGGAACAGCGCGAACGCAGGCGCCAGGTTGTGATACGACTGATCGGCTTCCTTCGAGACGGCCGGATCCGGACTCTTGGCGGCCAGCTTAAACCACTTGATGGCTTCTCGATCCTGGTGCATGACGTTGTACAAGCGGCCCAGCTTCAGCATCACGTTAAAATCCACCGGATCGTTTTCTTGCGCGATGGTTAGATATTTCAGAGCGTCTTTTAGGTAGCCCGCGTTCAGGCTCTTGTCCGCCATGCTCTTGGCTTCTTCGAACGTACGTTGGGCGGTAGTGCCCCGGTGCCGCATAGTTTGCGGAAGCTTCAACACCAGGCGGACCCGATCCGCCAACTCATCGTCGCCGCCCTTCAGCACCTGCTCAAGTAACGGTTGCGCGGCCGTATAGTCGCCACCGTTTAGCCTGAGGAAACCAAGCTGCGCGGCCGAGAGCAGATCGTCCGGCGCCATCTGATTCAGTTTCTGGAACTGCTGCTCTGCCTCCTCCTTCTTCCCCATTTCGAGCAGTAAGTACGCAAACTCGCGGCGCAACTCGAAATTATTCGGATCCAGTTCCAACGCCTTTTCAAATTCGTAGACATACGGATAACGAGACGGCAGAAGCTCGCGGGCTTTTTCCGCGACGCGCGCGGGTTCGCCTCGCGACGCTGCCAACAGGACGTAAGTGGCTTCTTCGGTGTGTCCTTCCAACTTCCAGACGCGGCCGAGATCCAGCAAAAGTTCACGCTCCCCGGGCTTCAAGCGCCAGGCTTTCTCATAATGTTCGGCCGCGAGCGGCAGCTCGTCGCGCTGCTCGGCTAGCGCCGCCAGTTCCTGGTGCGCGCTGAAGTTGTCCGGCGAAATCTCCAGCGCTTTTTTCCAACGCGCAATTCCCTCGGCCAGCGGCCGGTCGATATTTTGGAAAGCCTGTTCGGCCGTGGCGTCGCCAGTCTTGCGAATCCGGTCAAAGATGCGCCGCGCGACGGCTTGCTGCTTGGTTTCGTAACAAAGGAACGCGTATTCGAGCGCCACATGTTGGTCCGAAGCGTCCAGGTGCATGGCTTCCCCGAATTGGTCGCGCGCTTCCTCGTTTTCGCCTACTTTGAGCAGCGCGTAGGCTAGATCCTTGCGGATGGAAGCACGATTGGGCGCGAGCGCGATGGCCTGCCGGAATCCGGCGATGGCTGGATCGTAGTTTTTCTCGCGCAGCGCCGCGTAGGCATGCTCCAGAAGCCCGTACACGGGATCAGGATTCTGGCCGATCCCGGAAGGCAGCGCGAGCGTCAGCATAAAGATTATTCGTAACACCGATGTACCCGCACGGGATACAGGTGTAGTGGGGTACCGGGGAAAGTTATCTCAACAATTCACCAGACCAAGCGGCGATCCGCCCGTTCGCGCTACAATAATCGGCACTAATCTCCGCGTCCAGGCTCTATTTATGGCACGCTCTTCTCTTCGCATAGCTCAAATTGTCTTCGTCTGTGCGTCATTTATTACATTTATTACAATGCTGGCCGCCAACGCGCAGTTTAAGGTGGTCGGGCCTCCGCCGTATACACCAGCTGTGGCGCGTCAGAAGATCAGAGCGTTGCTCGAAGGAGTTGATCCGGCGAATCGCACGGAGACCGTCAAGACGCTCAGCGGCCTGCTCTCCTGGTACAGAGATCTGATCGATGAAGAACTGATCGCGGCTTGGCAAAAAGACAGCCGGGCGAGCCTGCCTGAGCTGATGGAACCACTGGCCGATTCGCACGTGGCAGTGGGAGTGATCGAGTTCTCGTGGCGCCGCGAGCGTCAAGCGGCGTTCAATCCCGCATACGCGCCGATGTTCGTGAACCTTATGACGCGCTTTCCGGAAAGCGCTCAGCCCTTTCTCGACGATCTACTGGGAGGTACGCCCAACCTGTCGCAACCGGAAGCGGAGACCGCATGCAGGATTCTGCTGGACATGCCGGATGTAGGAGCTTGGAAGCGGAACGCCCTTCGGATCCTGCCTCATTACCGCCGCGTCGCCGAGAGTCTTCTGGCTCAGGATCTGCATGGGAGCGACCAGGAAAAGGTTTATGCGGCCGAGCGCTGGCTGGGGGACCTTAGAGCGAATGTTCCAGGTGCAGCCAATGAGCGGAGTCCGAGAGAGAGCGTCGCGACTGAGCAACCCAGCACGCGTAGAAGGCCAGCCCCAGCGCGGCCAGCGGTAGACGACAGCACTCCCACTGGCGATCAGACGGCCTCCATCGCTCGATCGCGCGCCAGCGACAGCCCTTCGCCTTCGCCCGCACCGGCTATTTCCACGCCCACGCGCCCATCGCTTCAAGCCAATCCTCGATCTACGACGCTGGCTGCTCCTCCGCCGCCTTATAGCGGACCCAGGTCCGGAACTCTGGAATGCGGTGGCGGGGCCATCCCGCAGAACGCCGAATACGTGTTCCGGAACGTACCGCTGGTAAAAATGCAACTCGACTACGATACCAAAACCTGGGACGCGCGCCTGGCGCCAGGCGACGGACAAACACAAAAGTTGATCGTCAAGAACAAAAGTTCCGGGCCGCAGAAGCATTGCGTAGTGCATTGGACAGCGACCCCGTAATCCAGGAGGACCCTTATGACAAGAACTTCTCCGCACATCGTCTGGCAGATCTGCCTGCTGGTTGGCGTCAACGGTGCGCTACTCGCCTTGCCCCAGGAGCCTGCGCCTGCGACCGCACAGCCGCAAAGCATCACGCTCCCGATTGGCACTGAGATCGCCATTAGTACGGTTGACCGCATCAATTCGAAAACTGCCGACTTGAATCGAGAATACGCCGCGAATCTAGACGATCCCATCGTCGTAGACGGAGTGACGGTAGTGCCGGCCAACACCAGCGCGTTCTTGCGCGTATCCGACATAAAGAATCCGAAGTTCAAACGCGCCTCTCTGGCCATCACCCTGGTTGCAGTAACCGTCAATGGACAGAGGGTTGAAGTGAACACGGACAAAGTGGACTCGCAAAGTGGATCGCGCGCCAAGAGGACCGCGGTTGGAACGGCGGCCGGCGCGGGCGCAGGTGCGGCGATTGGTGCTGCGGTCGGTGGAGGCGCGGGAGCCGGCATAGGCGCTGCAATCGGCGGGCTCACTGGCGCGACCGCGGGAGTCATGACTAGAAAAGGCGTCGAGGTTGCACCCGAGACGCGATTCACGTACAGGCTGACACAACCCGTTTCAATTAATCAATAGTTGGCAGTGAGTGGCTTCTGCTATTACCCATCACTCGCGTTGAAACATCTCGACAAGCACGGTCGCTACCTCGTCGGCGGTGGTTTTGGGAAGGTCTCCCAACTTCTTAACGAGGCGCGTCATGTCGACCGCGCGGATTTGATCGAGCGCCGCTTGACCGGCCTTGCCACGAAATCGTACTCTGACTCGCGAAGGATACGCCCGGATCGTGTCGTCATCGGGACCACGATGACAGTTGAAATATAATCGTTCATCTCGTCTGGAGAAACCACAAGGCATGGGCGTGTCTTGCGAATCTCAGAACCACGTGTGGGATACAACACAACCAGCCAGATTTCTCCCTGGCGCGGCATACGTAGCTTTACCACTTCCATTCCTTCGTGTCGAAAGCATTGGTAGCATGCTCCAGCCGCAGCCGATCGTCACCTCGCTTGGCTATCGCCCGGAACGCTTCGGCCCAGCCTTGACGGAGCGCGTTATCCGGCTGGATGACCAGGCGGTCTTTTTCGGCGCGGATTTGTACGGCATCCCGAAGCCCTACCTGCTCGAGTAGCGGCTTGGGAATCCGGATGCCGCGTGAATTGCCAATTCGGATAAGGCGTGCTCGCATAGTAATTACATTGTAGGTCCCGATAATGGCTCAGCGTCAAACCAGACCCAACGGTAACGTGCTGTGCCACAAACGCGCCCCGCCGCTGTAGGAATCCGATTGGGAAAGGGGCGAAGGTTGCACCGGAAATCGGGTTTCAAGTACGCAGTCCACCAGCGGGGATTCTAGGCCTTCCTGGCCCCCAGGGCCTGGGGGAACCCAATTCGCCGCTTGGGTGGAACCGGTTTTGGCTCGATCAACTGGCGAATTGCGTCGAAGACAGCTACAATCTGCGCGTCATGCATTTGAAACTTTTGTTCCAGTTCTGCGATTTTCTGCGCCAGCTCCTTATGCGTAGCGACGATCTCGCGGAGTTTGACGAAGGCTCGCATGATCGCGATGTTCACTTGC
>DASYNU010000124.1:0-3799 GCA_036008345.1 Bryobacteraceae bacterium | reverse complement strand
GTCCCGACTTTGTACGCCATTATTGGAAAGGCGCGCTCTGGTCACCATCGTATTTTGCTGCCAGTTGTGGTGGTGCGCCTATCGGTGTTCTCAAGGCCTACATGCAGCAGCAAAAGACGCCGCTTTAGAGGTGAGCGGTGCCTTATCCCCGCCCTGAAGGCAGCGAGGTTTTACGGCACCACGGATAATGGCAGATTCCAAAGCGAGCTTGAATCGGATGAGTAGGCCCCGGCGAACTCTATGACCACGTATATAGGACTGATCGGTGGCGGAAACATCACAGAGACTCACGCACGGGCTGCCCGTGCCATTGCTGGAGTCCAGATTGCCGCCATCTATGGGACAAACGCGGAGAAGGTCGCGCGGCTGTGCCGCCAGCACGGCGGAAAGCCTTACTCTGACCTGGACCAGTTTCTGGCTCACAGTCCGATGGATCTGGTGGCCATCGGCAGCCCTTCGGGGTTGCACGCGGCTCAAGGCATCGCCGCGGCGCAGCGCGGGCTCCACGTGCTGACCGAAAAGCCGATCGACATCGCCATCGAGCGCGCCGATGCCCTTATAGCGGCAGCAGGCAAGGCCGGCGTCAAGCTAGGGGTCTTCTTTCAAGATCGTTCGCAACCGGACATTCTCCGCGTGAAGCAGGCGGTGGACTCCGGTCTGTTGGGACTACCGATTCTGGCGGATGCGCGCGTGAAGTGGTACCGCCCGCCGGACTACTATCGAAACTCCCGGTGGCGAGGGACGCGGGCCTTGGACGGCGGAGGAGCGCTGATCAATCAGGCAGTGCACACCGTCGATCTGATGCTGTGGTTGTTCGGCGACGTGGTCGGTGTGCAGGCGAAGTGCAAGGCCTTGCTCCATGCGATCGAGGCAGAGGACACGCTGGTTGCCATCCTGGAGTTCGCCAACGGAGCGCTCGGCGTTCTCGAAGCCACTACATCGGCATATCCAGGCTACCCGCGTCAGTTGGAACTTACCGGCTCTGAAGGCACTTTGCGTATCGAGCAGGACCGCTTGCTCGCCGCTGACTTGCGGAATCCACCCGCGGACCTGCTGAGCGGCGGCAAAGCGGACCAGAATGCCAGTGCTTCCTCGCCCGTCGTAAGCGATGTAGGAGGGCACCGAGCCGTTTTGGAAGACTTTCTCCAGTCCATTCAGAACAACACTACCCCTCGTTGCGACGGGCGAGAGGGACGCCGCAGCCTGGCGCTCGTGGAAGCGCTCTACGCAGCGTGCCGGACGGGAGAGCGCGTACGCTGCACGAGGATCGCGTAGAATCGTGCGCCGGCGGAGGCCCGGTTGTGAAGGAGACCGTGCGGTGATTGCAAAAGTTTTCGAAGAAAAGCTCACACTCGGGCGAGCGGCTGCCGAACAAGCGGCTACGGCGCTTCGCCGCGCTATCCAGGATCGCGGACGAGCGCGGATTATCGTGGCAACAGGAGTTTCTCAGTTGGATTTTTTGGATGCGCTAAGCAAGAGAGAAAACCTTGACTGGCGACGCGTCGAGATGTTTCACCTCGATGAATACCTCGGACTGCCCATCACCCACCCGGCCAGCTTTCGCAAGTACCTTCTTGACCATCTCATTTCGAAAACGGGGATTGCGCAGTATCACTTGCTCGACGGCAACGGCGATCCCCGCGAAGTTATCCTTCGGACCGGAGAGAGCTTGAATTTGGCGCCCATTGATATCGCCTTCGCCGGCATCGGTGAGAATGGCCACCTAGCCTTTAACGATCCACCGGCGGACTTTCAGACCGAAGAGCCTTACCTGATCGTCAATCTCGATGAAGCCTGCCGCCGCCAACAGGTGGGCGAGGGATGGTTCACGGCTCTCTCAGAAGTTCCTCGACAAGCTATTTCCATGTCCATACGCCAGATCATGAAGGCGCGAGAGATCATCGTAGTTGTTCCGGATGCTCGGAAAGCGCAGGCCGCGAGGCTTTGTTTCGAGGGAGAAATCAGTCCGATGGCGCCCGCTTCCATACTGCGCACCCATGCGAACGCGACGGTCTATCTCGACAAAGCCTCTTCCTCTTTACTTAGCCCCGCGACCCTCGCTGCGTTCGCCCCTGTCGCATAGTTGCGAATCGCAATGGCTACCCGCGACACTCCTCGCACACCGGCCGCGAGGATTTCATGGGCCTAGCCCGGCAAATTGATTCGCCGCGGCCCCGGATCATCGCTTCACTGCGCTGGTGGATTGGCGGGATTCTGTTTGCTTCGACAGTGATCAACTATATCGACCGGCAAACACTCTCCATTCTCGCGCCTTATCTCAAACAGGAATACCACTGGACCAACACCGACTACGCGAATATTGCGATCGCATTTCGACTGGCATATACCATCGGGCAAACGGTGTGCGGCCGGTTGATGGACCGAGTCGGTACGAGACGCGGCCTGACGATTAGCGTGACGTGGTATTCGATCGTCTCGCTCCTGACTTCGCTGGCGAGCAGCATTTCCAGCTTTGCTGTCTTTCGCTTTTTGCTTGGTGCCGGCGAATCCGCAAACTGGCCGGGGGCCAGTAAGGCGGTTTCCGAGTGGTTCCCGAAGCGCGACCGCGCGCTAGCAGCCGCTCTCTATGACAGCGGCTCGTCGGTCGGCGGCGCGGTTGCGCCTTTCTTGATTTTGCCGCTCTACCTCCGCTGGGGTTGGCGTGTGGCATTTGCGGTTCCCGGGCTGCTCGGATTTTTGTGGCTAATCGCCTGGCGCCGCATGTATCACCTGCCTCAGCAGCACCCGAACATTAGCGATGGGGAGCGCAAGCTGATTCTTCGAGAGAGCGGGGAAGCCGAAATCTCTCGGAAACCTCGGCTGCGCTTGCGTGATCTCCTAAAGCTGCCGCAAACCTGGGGAACCATTATCTCGAAAAGCTTGACCGATCCCGTTTGGTTCTTCATCACCGACTGGTTTCCCATCTACCTGGTTGCCAAAGGGATTTCCATCAAAAGCGGCCTGCTTGCCGTGTGGATTCCGTTTCTGGCTGCGGACCTTGGCAATTTCTTTGGCGGCGCCGCTTCCGGTTACTTGATTCGGCGCGGATGGAAGCTGGGTGCAGCGCGAAAAGCGCTGGTAGTCTTGGGAGGTGTCGGAGTACTGCTGCTCATCCCAACCGTATACACAACAAATCTGCATTTAATTACGCTGCTCTTCGGGCTGGCTACATTTTCGTACGCATCTTTTTCCACCATAGCCAATGTGTTGCCTGCGGACCTGTTTGCGACTGACTCAGTGGCGTCTGTGAGCGGCCTGAGCGGAACTGGTGCCGGGATCGGAACGATTATCGCGTTCAAGCTGATTGGACACTTTTCCGATGTGCGCCAGGCGGCAGCTAGTCACTCGTTTGATCCGATAGTGATTGTAGCGGGACTGATCCCCTTGGTCGGAATGGCCCTAGTTTTGTTACTCGTGCGCAACACGCACGCGACGGATCAGGGACTGGTAAGGCGAATTTGATCCCCTGGCGAGCTCCTGTTTCTCGCGCCACCAGTCACATTGGATGGTGGTAGAATTTGCGGCAGTTTCCTAGGGAGGAGCGAGATGAGCATCAAGGCACGGACTTGCATGGTTTCCGCGATGATCGGCGCGGCATTGTTTTGCGGCGCGTCAGTGTGGGCGCAGGAGCCTGACTACTCCAAGGTCCAGATCAAGGTGACCAAAGTATCCGGCAACATCTACATGCTGGAAGGCGCGGGCGGCAACATCGGCGCTTCGGTGGGCGAAGACGGTATCGTCATTGTGGACGATCAATTCGCTCCCCTGGCCGAAAAAATCCAGGCCGCACTGAAGGATT
>DASYNU010000123.1:0-52451 GCA_036008345.1 Bryobacteraceae bacterium | reverse complement strand
AGGAGGAATTAGGGTTTTGGGAGGGGCAATAGTCTGACTCGACCTGCAATACTTGGGTCAACGCAACTGTCGTTGACTGGGAAGTCGTAGTCACGTTCCCCGAGCTACAGCTCCCCAGGTTTCTCGCATTCGGCGTGGATTGTAACTCTGCGAGCACGATACCGCATCCCGAGAAATCAGGGTCTGTCGCCGCTGTCTTACTGATCGAATTATGCACCGCAGCCGCTCTCGCGGCATTCTGCGTCGCGATCAACGCATAGCAATAAAACCCAGTATCAAACACCCCCACAAACAAAAACAGCAGCCACGGCATCATGAACGTCAACTCGATGATGGAGTTTCCTGAACGGCGGCGTACCGGCATGGTCTTGCTTCCCGCCATTATAGCTCTCACGCCGCGTTCGGGATGCATAGCAGGATCTCCACCATGGCCGGTACGCCATCTTTCGTCGCCGGACGGAACTCCCATTGCCCCAGGCTTTCCAGCACCGCCGCGATGTTCTCGATTTCCTGGTCGCTCGCTTCCGTCAGGTGTTCGAACCGGCCGGATGCGTTCACAAATCCATGAATGAACGCGTAGCGCGCGCCTGCCCGGAACTGAATCGCCGGACCGATGATCGAAAACGCATAGGGCGCCGTGATCGGCGTGATGTTGCCCAATTGCACCACCTGCGATCGCGCGGCGGGCTGCGCGTCATCCACTGGCAGGCAGTATTGAAGGATCCACTCCTTGCCCGTTCCCACTGGAATGTACACGCTGTAGACCGGCTTGCCCTTCAGCAGGCCGCTCGACCCCGGCACCACGCCGGAGGATTGAACGATGGCTACTTCGTACGTCCCGTTCTGCGGCCGGATCAACCGCGTGGGCCCGGCTGCGGTCTTGGATGACGCGCCGTTTCCCGCGCCACTGACAGACACGCCATCGCCCGGCTTTGTTCCCGCGCCCGGCGCAACAACGCTCGCGGAGTTGCCGGCGTGATCCGTGCCCATACCTGCCCCAGGCGATCGGGACGAAGGCGAGTTGCCGGTAGCGTTACTGGCCGCACTCACGCCTGATCCGCTGTGCGATGGCGCGGAACCGCTGCCGCCTGCGCCATCCCCCGCGGCTCCCGACGCGCCGTCTCTTCCTGAAACCTGATTCAGAGGCGGCAACACGATGGCTGACGCGGCCGGAATGGGGCGATCCGGTAGCGAAATGATGTTGGGCGGGTCAGCGGCAGTTCCGGTCACGGTAGCGGCTGCCGGCTTGGCCTCCATTGGTTCGCGATCGCCGGCCACAGGCGCAACCGAGCCCACCGGCGCCGCAAGCCGAGGCGTCATATCCTTCAAAACCTCGGGAGTCTTAGCGTAGCCGGCGTGTACATCCAAGATCGGAGGACGCATCTCCAGCGCCACATGGCTTGGAACCTCCATTGTGTTCTTGCGCTGCGGAGGCGCGACGAACGGACGTGGAGCCATCCGGCGCGGCGTCGAGGCCAGCAGCACAATGGTTGGAACGCGGAGCTGCTGGTGCGTTTCCACTGTCGGCGGCAAATCCATTTGGACCAGCGTCTGCTGGATAGGTCGACGCGCCGCGCGCACCGGCGGCATCCGGAACTCGCGTGCCGGGAGCGATGGAGCAGTCAACGGCGATGGCTCGGTACTTGCCTGAGCATGGCTAGAGGACTGCGCAGGCCGCTGGTGGCTGGTGGCTGGATGATCCGCCGCTAGATTCGGCGCGACTATCGACCGATACTCCTCCAGCGGATCACTGCTGAGATCCAGCACACGGTCCCTGCGAATTTCAAGAATGGAGTCGGACGGCAAGAGTGCGATGAAATGCAGGTAGGATACGGCTAAACCCACCACCAGCGTCTGCATGCACACCGAAAATGAAAAGGGAGCCCACAGGGCTTTTTCGGGAATGCCTTGGAACAGAAGTTCGCGCTCTCGCTGCCCATCGTTCCATTTGAGCCGGACGCGCACTCTAGCAACAGCTTAATGCGCGGCGCGCGCGAAGAATAGCCGCGTGGATTGAGATTGCGCCTTCTTGGGCGCCGCGGCAACCGGCTGCTCGGGAAGTACGGGAAGACCTGTCAGAGTACGGACCGGTGCACTCAAATCCATCCCGCTGGGTGCATTGCGCAGTCCAATGAGTGCCAGCTCAAAACGGTCTCTGGCTCCGATCTTCCCGAACAAGCGGGAAAGGTAAACTTTCACTGTACCTTCCGTGACACCCAGCACTGTCGCGATTTCTTTATTCTTCAAGCCTTGCGATACCAGCGTGATCAATTCGCTCTCGCGCCTGGAAACCTTCACGGTTCGCCCACTGAGGAACGTCTGGGTCAAGGCTTTCTCGAACCACAGCTCGCCGGCATGCACCTTGCGGACGCACTTCAAAATCATTTCCGGAGGCAGGCTCTTCCGGAGAATTCCGCGCACGCCGCATTCGATGGCCTGATAGGCCAGCTCCGGGGTGATTTCGTGCAGCCACAGCACCACCCTCGCGTCCGGATTCTCTCGCCGCAGTCGGTTGAGCAATCCCCAATCCACGCTGGTGTCCACAGCCAGCAACACCACCTGCGGCTTGAGGGAGCTGACCTGAGAGAGCAGGCCGGATACATCGCTGACAATGGGCAGCAGGGAAATGTCCTCCGACTGCCGGAAGAGAACCTCCAACGCGATGGAGTTCAAAGGTTCATTTGTGTAAACAGTGAGGGAAATCAAGTCACGCCACCTAACCGAACGGGGGTCACCAATCTCACTTGATCGGGCGAACATTCAACCGTACACTTGTTCTAAGGTATTGTACCTAGGTGATGTCCGTCAATCAAGGGCCGGGGATCCGCGTTCTGGACCCATATCGTTCGTTAACAGTACCATGTTATCCAATTTCAGCTTGTATGAATAGGCGGGGGTGGTACAGTCAAGTACTAAAGTACCACAATGGAACGACGGCGCGACGTGAGGTTCGAGATTCAGCTGAAGTGTCGCGTCCAACCGATTGGCGGTCAGCACTTTATCGAAGGTTTAACCATAAACCTGAGCCGCTCGGGGGCGCTGATTCGGATGGTGCCGAACGGCCATCCCGCGTTGGTGCCTCAGCCGGGGGATGCTTTATGGGCGGAGGTTCCGCTCCCCGCGCATCGGCAGTTCAAGCAGCGATGCCTGGCGTGCAAGGCCGTAGCGGTTCGAACCAGCGAGGAAAAGGAAGGGTGGGTAGTGGCGCTGCGGTTTGAGCGGGTCCAGTTTGCCACCGCGCAGCCCGTTCGCGCACCTGAGGATTCGTTGGCGGTGATGTGATGGAATACAAAACGAACCCAATTGTCCGCGTGCTGCCGTCCTTGACGGATTTGGCGTTCCTGATGCCCATTGTGTTCCTATTCACGCGCATGGAAGGCGCGAAGACCATGCTGGGCGATGGCGACACCGGCTGGCACATTCTTACAGGGCAATGGATCCTGGCAAATGGCCGCGTGCCACATGCCGACATTTTCTCGTACACCAAACCCGGCCAGCCCTGGTTCGCTTGGGAATGGCTGTGGGATGTTTGCTTCGCATGGTTGTACCAGCACGGCGGTTTGGCCACCGTGGTGACGGTGAGCATAGTTATAATCTGCCTGACATTCGCGCTTCTGTTCCGGCTGGTACGGCGGCATTGTGAGAACCCCTTTATTGCGATCGCCGTCACCTTCCTGGCTTGCGCCGCCTCATCGATACACTGGCTGGCCCGGCCGCATCTGGTGACCCTGTTGTTCACGGTGATCCTGTTGATGGCTTTGGATCGCGTGAGGGAAGGGCAGACTCGCTGGCTGTGGGCGCTGCCTTTATTCTTCGTCATATGGACGAACCTGCACGGCGGATTTCTTGTTGGACTGATCATTCTTGCGGGATACGCGGCGGGTGAGCTGGCCGGCGCAGTGTTCCTGGCGAATTCTGTCGAGCGGCGCGGCGCTTTGCAATCCGCCACGCGGTTCGCGGTTGCGGCGTTGGTTTGCGCGCTTGCTACGCTTGTGAATCCCTACACGTATCATCTGCACGCCCACATTTTTCAATTCTTCTCAGAACCGTACCACCTTGAAAACATCAGCGAATTTCAATCCATCAGCTTCCACCACCCCGTGGCCCTGTATCTGGAGACCATGCTGCTGTCCGGCGCCCTTGCGGCGGCGTGGTTTGTAGTGAAGCGCCGGGATTTCGTGCCGCTGGTACTAATTGCCGGGTGGACGCATCTGGCTTTGTTCTCGGCGCGCAACATCCCTTTATTTGCGATTGTCGCTGCGCCTTTTGTCGCGCAAGCGATTTATGAAATGTTATGCGTCATGGAACGGGCCAAAGTTGCCGCATGGCTGCGCCGAGTTGCCGAGGGCTTCAGGGGAACGGCGAAGGAGTTTGGCGAAATTGACCGGCATTGGAGGCTGTACCCAATCAGCGTCATGGCCGCGGTTCTGGTAGCGCTTCTGATCACCAGTCCAAATGCTACCGGCAAGTTGAAGCCGGAGTACGATCCTGAAAGATACCCGGCCAAGGCATTGAGCGTTCTGCGCGCCGATCCAGGTTCAAGAATCTTCACCGATGACGAGTGGGGCGACTATCTGTTGTATCAGCTCTATCCTGGCCACAGGGTATTCGTCGACGGCCGGAGCGATTTCTACGGGCAGGACTTCGAGCAAAAGTACCGGGATGTGATGGGCGTCCAATACGATTGGGAGCAGTCTCTCGAGCGGTATAAGGTGGACACCATCGTTCTATCTACCAAGACCGCGCTGGCCGGCGCAATCAAGCAATCTGGCCATTGGCAGACAGTTTATGACGACACCGTCGCTATCGTTTTCCGTGCGGTTCCGGAACGGGCGGCGGATAGTAAACAGGTTTCCGCCGGTAAATCCGGTAGGAAGGATCGTGATCCACAGATCACGAAAGCAGTAAACCGCGATCGAAAGATGGTCGCGGTCAAACAATCGAAAGGGGTGTAAAGCGTGAAAATATTGAAACAATTCTTGAAAGACGAACAGGGCCAGGATCTGATCGAGTATACGTTGCTTCTGGCCTTTGTGGCTCTGGCATCCGCGGCTCTGTTCATTAACGCTGGTGGCAGCATTGCCACCATATGGAACATCACAAACTCGCGGCTTAACAACGCGGCGACGGCGGCGAACGGATCGTAAAGGTTCTGGGGCCCCTCCGGGGGCAAGGCTTGTAGAGAAGTCTGTAGGTAGTTCAGGGGTTCGGCTGGCAGCTAGTTGGCAAGTGGTTCGCTGGTTGCCCGTGTAATGCTCGTCTTGTCTGTTACGAAGGGTTTTATGGCGACCAGGAATCTCGGCGTGTTCGTCAGCAGTGAGAGCGGCCAGGATTTAGTTGAATATTCGCTGCTGATCGCGTTCGTCGCGCTGGCGGGCGCCGCTATGTTTATTGGCATGAGCGGCAGCGTCAACACGATCTGGTCTGCGGCGAACAGCAAGTTGGCAGCGGCAAATTCAGGGAGTTAATAAAGTGAACAAGCGTCTTTTGTCTGTTCTCGCCTTCGCGCTCGTCATTTCGGCGGTCGCGAGTTGGGTTCTTTATCGGTTGATCGTTACCAAGCTGTCCGCTAACGCGAAGCCAGCCATCGCACAGGTAGTGGTAGCGAGCCGTAACCTCGAAATCGGAACCCTGCTCAAGGATTCCGACGTGAAAACGGTGGATTGGAACGGTCCCGAACCCAAGGGCGCTCTCGGGGCCAGCGCTGAGGTAGTCGGACGCGGCGTGGTGGCGACGATTTACGAAGGCGAACCTATCCTTGAGACTCGTCTGGCGGCCAAGGGTGCGGGCGGGGGATTGGCAGCTACTATTCCTCCCGGCATGCGTGCCGTCAGCATTCGTGTCAATGATGTTGCCGGTGTGTCCGGCTTTGTGCGCCCGGGAGCGCGGGTGGATGTCCTGATTGCCGGCACGCCTCCTGGCGGCTCCAACGGGCTAGGGATGGTAACGAAAACGCTTTTGCAGAACATGGAAGTGCTCTCGGCGGGACAGGACATGCAAAAGGACTCCGAGGGCAAACCGGTGAGCGTTCCCGTGGTAAATCTGCTGGTAACTCCGGAGCAGGCTGAGACACTGAGCCTGGCCAGCAACGAGATGCATATCCAACTGGTGTTGCGCAATCCACTGGACACGCAAACTGTGAAGACCCCCGGCACCGCCGTGTCTAATTTGTTCACGGGCGACACCGGGTTGCCTCAGCAATCCAGGCCTGTACCGAAGCCGGCCGGAAAGCCGGTAACCAAAGCTCAGCCGAAGCCGGTGGTCGCTCAAGTGGCCGATCCACCGAAGCCGATGATCCCCCTCACGGTTGAGGTGATCACCGGTACCACACGAGCGGAAACTAAGTTCAAGCCGGATGAGGGTAAACAGTAGTGTCTTATTCAATCAGCAGGTCCTTCTCGTTTTTGGCAGCGGTGTTGCTGTTGCACGCTCAGAACCCTGCGGAACAGCCTGCTCCTCCAGCAGCCCCTCCCACTGCCGCGCGCGAGCTTTATGTCACAGTCGGCAAGTCGCTGCTGGTGGATAGCCCCACCCTTATCCAGCGCGTATCCGTCGCAAACGGCACGGTTGCGGAGGCCATTGCAACTACTCCACGCGAAGTGTTGGTGAACGGGAAGGCGGCTGGGGAAACCAGCCTGATTGTCTGGCAGCAGAACGGGAATCGTCTAATCTTCGATTTGATCGTGCAAGCCAGTTCCACCAAGGTGGATAACATCAATCGGGAACTTCGAACCGAGATGGGCGATCAGAAAGTCGCCATTTCCATGGAGGACGGAGTCCCTTTCCTGCGTGGAACGGTCAACGATCTCATGAGCGCGGACCGGGCAGTCCTCATCGCCAGCTCGCTCGGGAAACCAGTCAATCTACTGCGTGTCAAGGTGCCGCCGGTGGAAGCACAGATCCTGATCAAAGTTAAGTTTGCGGATGTGGATCGCACTTATTCGCAGCAGTTGGGATTGAATTTTTTCAGCAACGGCGCGACGAAAACCATCGGATCAATCACCACCGGGCAGTTCAATCCGCCTCAGCCGCAGTCGAATAGCATTGGGGGCATTAACAGCACTGGCACCAACACCACTGCCGGCCAATCCACGTTCAACCTTACCAACGCTCTCAATATTTTCTTCTTCCGTCCCGACCTCAACCTGGGCGCGACCATCGAAGCGCTGGCGGCTCAAAACTGGCTGCAAATCCTGGCGGAGCCGAATGTCTTGACGTTAAACAACAAGAGCGCGAGTTTTTTGGCTGGTGGTGAATTCCCGTTCCCAACTCTTCAAGGCGGTGGCGCGGGGCTGGGTGCGGTGACAATTCAGTTCCGCGAATTTGGTGTTCGCATCAATTTCACCCCCACGGTAACACCGCGGGGAACTATCCGGCTGCAGGTGACGCCGGAAGTCAGCACACTCGATTTTTCGAACGGCCTGACGTTCCAGGGAACCACCATTCCCGGCCTCTCCACGCGACGCGTATCTACCGAGATCGAACTGGAGTCCGGACAAACCTTTGCCATCGGTGGCTTGTTGGACAACCGGGTAACTGAGCAACTGAGCAAAATTCCCGGCTTGGGCGACATCCCGTTTTTTGGGAGGTTGTTCCGGTCGCGCAATCTGCAAAAGACCAATTCGGAATTGTTGGTGATCGTAACGCCGGAAATCGTTCGCCCGCTGCCGGCCGGCCAGAAATTGCCGGACCTCAATTTCCCCAAGAAGTTCATGGCGCCGAATACTCCCGGAGTTCCTATGCACACGCCCGGGATGGAGACCACTGGTCCGGTGCCGGTGCATCCGCCCCAAGAGACCATCCCAGTGGAGCAGTTGATCCAAATGCAGCGCGCGCCGCAGCCGACCAACCAGCAGAGTGCGCCGGTGATCCAGTTTGTGCCCATGCTCACTCAGCCCGCGCCCACTACGCCGCCTGCTACGCCGCCCGCGTCTCAGCCCACGGTTCCGGCGGCGACCTCGCAACAATCGGGAGCGCAGCAGTGATGTGTAGTACGTGGGGCAGGATGGCATCCTGCAGCGGGCTGTTAACCAGCTTGGGCTTGCTTGTGGGGCAGGGCCATGCCCTGCCGGGGTCCTGGGCGAGTCGCTTTCCGGTTCGCAGTAAGCCCGGGCTCCTCCGCAGGTTTCGCCAGTGGGATCAAAAGGCTGGCAGGGCATGGCCCTGCCCCACCAGGGGTCCAGTCCCTGAGGCGGGAAAACTGAGTAACGTTGGGATCACATCCTGCAGCTTGCGCCGATTATCAATCGGCGCGCAGGTCAAAAGGAGCTTGTTGTGTATCCGCTAACGGCCGGCATCGTTGTCCAAACCAAGGAGCTGTGGGACGAACTGCACGCCGATCTGCAGGAGCTGCCGGTTCGCGTGGTTCTAGAACAATCCGAAATCGGGCAATTGAGTGCATTGCTTGAGAAAATCGACCGCATGCGGCCGGAAGTAATCTTTCTCGACATTTCCGGCCTGCGGGAGCCGTTGGATCAAGTGATCCGGGGCATTCGCTCCACCTCCGCGTCGCCGTTCGTTCTGACGTTGAATACGGTAGCCGGCACGGACGTAATCCTGAACGCGATGCGCGCCGGCGCAGCCGAATATTTATACCCGCCGTTCGGAGAGCCCCTGCGGGCGGCGTTGGAACGCATCGGGAATGAACGCAGGAATGCCACGCAATCGGTCCGCCGGGGTGGGCATACCATCGGCTTCATGTCGGCGAAGGGCGGCTGCGGGGCCACTACCATCGCCTGTCACACGGCAGTGGAATTGCCGATCCAGAGCAAGGGCAAGGTGCTGCTGGCGGATCTCGATTTCGACGCCGGCATGGTTGGATTCCTGCTGAAGACGAAATCGCAGTACTCCATCGCCGACGCGGTCCGGAACACCCAACGCTTGGATGAAAGCTATTGGAAAGCGCTGGTCTCGAACGGCATCACCGGTCTCGAGATCATCAATGCGCCTTTGCCCTCCTCGCGGCAGGCGCTCAAGTCGGAACAACTTCGATTCGTGCTCAGCTTTGTTCGGACCCAGTACGATTGGATCGTATTGGACCTCGGCCGGAGCCTGAGCCCCTCCTCCACTCCAGCGATCGAGGAAGTGGACGACCTGTTTCTGGTGACGACGCTCGAAGTCCCTGCGCTGCATCAAGCCAAGTTGATCGTGCAAAAACTTCTGGAGACCGGATATGGCAGGAATCGGCTGCATCTGTTGCTGAACCGTGCACCCAAACGCTTCGATGTGACCTTGGAGGAACTGGAAAGCATGCTGGGCGCGCCGGTATACACATCGATACCGAGCGACTACCTGGCCCTGAACGAAAGCTACTCGGAAGGCAAGCTGCTTGGCCGTGGGAGTGGGTTGGGTAAACACTTTACTCGTTTGGCGATGAGCATCGCGGGCGTCAGCGATCCGAAGAAGAAATTTTCGATGTTTGGATAAAAATGTTTGGATAGAAATGTTTGGATAGGAAGTCTGGATAAATACATATATGGCATCAGCTAGAACCGTGCAATTGATGCGACAGGAGTCGGGCTGGGTAGGCCGGCTATTTGATCCTCAATCGTACACTCCCGAGTATCAGGAGCTGAAGTTTGCGCTGCATCGCAAGTTGCTGGATCGCATCAATCTTGAGGCGCTCTCTTCAGTGGCCAGTGAGCGCGTGCGGAATGAAGTACGAACGGCCGTGGCGCGGCTGGTGGAGGAGGAGAAGGCGCCGCTCAGTATTACCGAGAAGGACCGCGTCATTGAAGAAGTCTTGGATGAGGTTTTCGGCCTGGGTCCGCTCGAACCTCTGCTGGCCGATCCAACTATTTCAGATATCTTGGTTACCACTCCCGCCTTGGTGTTCGTGGAGCGCGCCGGAAAACTCTACCGTACTCCGGTGGAGTTCAAGGACAATGCCCACCTTCTGCGGATTATCGAAAAGATCGTCTCCCGCGTGGGGCGGCGCGTGGATGAATCGTCGCCATTGGTGGACGCGCGCCTTCCGGATGGTTCGCGCGTCAACGCGGCCATTCCACCGGTGGCTGTGGATGGTCCCTTGCTCTCCATCCGCCGCTTCGGCCGCGATCCGTTGCGCGGTCAAGATCTGGTGAATAATCTCACGCTCACGCCCGGCATTCTTCTGCTTCTCGAAGCTTGCGTCAAGGCGCGCTTGAACATCCTGATTTCTGGCGGCACCGGCGCCGGAAAGACCACTCTGTTGAATGCCCTATCCGCGTTTATTCCGGAAGACGAGCGGATTGTTACCATCGAGGACGCGGCCGAGCTCAAGCTGGACCAGATCCACGTAGCGCGCATGGAAACCCGCCCGCCCAATATCGAAGGCGCGGGAGCCATTCGAATCCGGCAGTTGGTTATCAATGCGCTGCGCATGCGGCCGGACCGCATAATCGTGGGCGAGGTTCGTGGCGAGGAAGCGCTGGACATGCTGCAGGCTATGAACACGGGCCACGATGGATCGTTGACTACGATTCACGCCAATTCTCCCCGCGATGCGGTAAGCCGGCTTGAAGTTATGGTGGGCATGGCGAACTCGAATATGGGGGTGCGATCCATTCGGCAGCAGGTCAGCTCCGCGATCGATGTCTTCGTGCAGATTACGCGCTTCAGCGACGGCAGCCGCCGCATCAACGCGTTCACCGAGTGCGTCGGCATGGAAGGCGAACAGATCACCATGCAGGATATTTTTGTGTTCGAGAAAACAGGTGTGAACGAAACTGGAAAGGTCACTGGCCGTTTCCGCGCCACTGGGATTCGTCCCAAGTTCTATGACCGCCTGAAGGCGGCCGGCCTGCACGTACCGGCCTCGGCATTTCAGACTTTGGTGGACATCGTATAAGGACATTCCATGCCGCCTCTGCTGTTTTTCCTGTTCTTCTGCATCCTGGCGATCGTATTGGTCGCTACGGCTTTCGGCCTGCACGTTCTGGAGTCGCAACGCAAGAAACAAGTCACCGGTATTTTGCGCACGCTGGAAGGCAAGCCGCGGGCAGAAGAAGGAAGCAACATCCTGCTGGATCCCCCCAATCCGGATAACCTGCTGCAGCGCCTGGCGGCCGGCCTGAATTTGAAGCAGACTCTGGAGAACACTTTGCTGCAGTCCGGGCTGAACTGGTCTCTAAACCAGTTGCTGACCGGCATGGGGATCGCTGCGGCCGCGGGTGTAATTTTGGGCTTGTGGCTGAACCTGTTCGTGTTTTGGCCCTTGAGCAGCCTGTTATGCGGCGCTGCGCTGGGCGCTCTTCCTTACGCCTATGTCCGGTTTAAGCGGCAGCGGCGCATGGCGGCATTCGAGGAGCAGTTTCCGGAAGCGCTGGATTTTCTGGCGCGTTCCATGCGGGCCGGGCATGCCTTCTCGGTGAGTCTGGAGATGCTGGGCGCGGAATCCCCGGAGCCGCTGGGGCAAGAGTTCCGCACCTTGTTCAATGAACAGAATCTGGGCGCGCCGATGGAAGTGGCTTTCGAGAACATGCTGCGCCGTTTTCCCCTGGTAGATGTGCGCTTTTTCGCTTCATCGGTGATGCTGCAAAAACAAACCGGCGGCAACTTGAGCGAGATCTTGTTACGGCTGGCATATGTGATCCGTGAGCGTGTCCGCTTGAAAGGCCAGGTACGCGCCATCAGCGCGCATGGCCGGCTCACGGCGGGCATCCTTACGGCAATGCCGATCGTGATGATGGTGGCGTTGCTCTTTGTGGCCCCGGGTTACCTGCAGGGGATGGCGCGGGATCCGGACGGAAAATATATGATTTTGGCCGCGATCGCCTCTCAATTCCTCGGCTATTATTTCATCCGGAAAATAATACGGATCAAGATCTAGGAGAATCCTATGGCTGCTCTCATTTCTCTCGGACTGTTCGTAGCGCTGATGACGGCGATCTCCATTTTCGGGTACCGCCGCTACGCAAAGCCTGGCCGGGTCTATGAGCAACTGGGCGGGCGTGCTCTGGACGATTCGGCGTTGGGGGATGCGGGCGAAGATGTCCCCGGTATGCTGGTCAGCCTGATCCGGCAAATCGGCGAGCAGATCCCGATCTCGCCTCAAGATGCCGGCGAGGCGAAGCATGAATTGGTGGCTGCCGGTATCCGCTGGGACGGCGCGGTGGGGGTCTTGTATGGTGTCAGAGTTCTGCTGTTCGCTGCGTTAGTGATCCTGGCATTCATTCTCCGCGGCGAGATCACCTCAAACCCGGTCCTGCGCGTGGTGTTGGTGGTTGCGGCCGGCTTGGCCGGATTTTTCGGACCGCTGCTCTATGTAGAACACCTGGTGGACAAGCGTCGCGAGGAACTGCGTTATTCTCTTCCGGATGCTCTGGATCTCATGGTGGTGAGCGTAGAGGCGGGTTTGGGGTTGGACCAAGCCATCCAATATGTCGCCCGCGAGCTGGCCGTGACTCACAAGGACTTGAGCGAAGAACTGGGGCTACTCCATCTGGAGATGCGCGCGGGTAAGCGTCGCGCGGAAGCGTTGAGAAACCTGGCGGACCGTACCGGCGAGCAAGAGCTTCGCAAGTTGGTTGCAATTTTGATCCAGACCGACAAATTCGGAACCAGCATGGCCGAATCTCTTCGCGTGCATTCCGACTTCCTGCGGGTGCGCCGCCGCCAGCAAGCCGAAGAGCGCGCCGGCAAGGTTGGTGTTAAACTCGTATTTCCGATTTTTTTCTTTATTATGCCGGCCATGCTGCTGGTTGCCGCGGGTCCTGGGCTGCTGCAAGTATTCAAGTACCTGTTCCCGATGATGCATCAATTCCGTGGTTAGCGAGAGGAGATTTTCCAGATGAGTAACACGATGCTTTCCGCAATCCTGTGGATCGCGGCTGCAGTAATCTTGGTGCTGTATCTCATCCGGCGGCGGAAACGCAGGACCCTTCGATAGATGTCGGGGCCGTCCGGCGCGATGAGTGTTAGTCCGCGTGAGAATGCGGACGCTCGAAGCGCCGGATTGGCCCGGCGAATCGTTCCCTACGCAATCGTATCCCTGCTGATTGCGATTCCATGCGTTTGGCAGCCGCACATTCAAGCCGGCGATCTTTCCAGTCACCTGTATAACGCCTGGCTGGTGAACGAAGTATCGGCCGGCCATTTGCCTGGCCTGTATGTTGTAACGCAGTTCACGAACGTCCTGTTCGATTATCTGCTCAGCCTTTTGCTGAAGGCCGGAGGTACGGTGATGGCGGAGCATGTCGCTGTGCTGCTGGCTGTCCAGATCTTCTTTTGGGGATGCTTCAGGCTGGCTTCCGTAGTGGCCTGTGGGCCGGCGTGGACCGCGGCTCCCTTCCTGGCAATTGCGGCCTACGGCGCCGTGTTCCGGATGGGTTTTTTCAACTTTTATCTCGCGGTCGGAGTCTGCGCCTGGGCCATCGCCATCGCGTGGCAAAATGACCGCCGGCACCGCTTGATTGCCATCCCGTTGCTTGCCGTTGCTTGTCTCGCGCATCCCCTGCCCTGTCTTTGGGCGGTTGGCGTGATCGGGTATATGTGGGCGGTCCGGCGATTGCAACCGTCGCGGCGGTGGTGGCTTCTAGCCATCGGTCTAATGTGTGTCGCGGGAAGCGCGCTATTCTTGGCGCGCAACGTTGCATCCCGCTGGGCCGCGGGCCTGCGGATAGATTCCATCCTGGGTGCCGACCAGGTTCTGACGTACAGCCTGAAGTTTAAGTTTGTCGAGGCAGCGCTGCTGTGCTTCTGGATTTTGCTACTTGTCCGGCGTCTCGAGATGGCTCCGGCGGTACTTGAAAACGTGACTTTTCAACTGTTGTTGCTGAACGCGGCTGCTGGCCTATGCATGCCCGATGCGATTTGGTTTCCACATTCTCACCTTCGTCTGACCTACATCGCAATCCGGCTGTCCCTTCTTTCAGCTATCCTCTTTTGCGCCGTCGTCGCTCCCCTGCGCATGCTTGGCTTAGAAAAGGCCATCGCGGTAGCCCTAGTGATTCTCTTTTTCTCATTCACCTACGTGGATGAGCGCGCCATTAACGCCGTTGAGGCGAGGATGGATGAGTCGATCAAAACCTTGCCGCCAGGAGCGCGTGTCGTAACCACTGTGCGGGATTCCGGCCTATTTCTCCCTGCCTTGCAGCACTTGGTAGATCGCCCCTGCATCGGACACTGCTTCGATTTTGGGGATTATGAGCCGGCCACCACGGAGTTCCGGCTGCGCGCCAGGCCCGGCAATGCATATGTCATGACCGACATCGAGGACATTTTGGATCTGGAAAATAGCGGATATGTCTGGCGCCGGCAAGATATCGAATTGTACCGGCTACTGCCATGCAAAGGGAGCAACGAGGCTTGCTTGACTATTGTGCAACCTGGCGATCTGTTAGTAATCCAGCAGCTTGATTCATTCTCGGCCCGGTGGCGGATGCGTTAAGAGCGGGCCTCTGGTACACGTCAACCTGTACGCGGCCATAGGCCGAATTGCGGATAACCCGAAAGCCAGCCCTTTCGAGCCGTGCGGCTATCCAGTGGTCCCATTCCGGCCCCGCGAAGGACCATCTGGTCATCACTGTCACCGTGTTTCGCGGTCTTATCTGGATGTTAATCATCCGATCCAAATACTCTTGTCCTGCCCGGTCGAAGTCGAATGGGACTATGAAAGCGTCGGCTAGCTGAACGCTTGGCCGGTACGCGAGTACTGGCGCCATTAGGTAGCTCCATGCCTCAGGCACTTGCAGCGATTCCAAGCGCCGCGACTGAGGAAATGAGTTATACATGATCACAGCCCCTGACTCCGGAATGCTCCGCACGGCCGACCTCCAGTCCTCGTGGCGGTAATCGGGAATTGCAGAGAGTCCTCCCGTAATCACGATAGACGCGACCAACCCTGCAGCCAGCGAGGTCTGTCTAATAAAAGGGGACTCAATGCCATGCAGTAACCAGCCCCACAAGAGTATGGCTCCAGGCACAGTCGGCAGCAACCATCGCGCCTGAAAGATATGGACCTTCGAGAAACTGGATAGGGCAAATGCGATGGCCACCGGGGTGATAAGCACGATGGCGCCTAGCATGGCGGCATCGCTTGGCAGGGATACCACCCAGCGCGGCTTCCTACGTTCGAACCACTCTAGCAAGAGGAGTAACGCCATCAGCGGCAATACATACATCGGAACTAAGACCGTGAAGAAATCGATTAGGGTGGGTTGCGGCGCCCAGGACAGAGTCTTCGCTTGCTTTGAAATGAACCAGAGCTGTGGGATAGCCGGGGCGGAAAGTACTATCCCGAACAGGGCACAGAACACGATTTGTCGCGTCCTCACGAAATGGCGCCGATATACGCGCCAGACTACAAATCCAACCTCCAATGGCAGCACCATGAAGAAGAATTGATGGAGGTGGCCGGCCGCAACTGCGCAGCTCATCCACAGGATACCGTCCCGTAAACGGCCGTCGCGAACCCAGCGCAACAGCCAAAGCAACGCGGCCGACTCAGCTAATAGTGCCGCCGAGTATGGGCGCGCGTTCGGAACCTCGATCGCCACTTCGTATAAAGCGATGTAGAGAGCAGTAAGAGTGACTCCCGCTGAACGACCGAGGAATTCAACTCCGATGCGATAATAGACGAACAATGCCCCAATGGCAGCCGCCAGCGAAGGTAGGCGTAGAGTCGGCTCGTTTAGACCTCCCAGTCGCGAGGTTAGCCATTCTATCGAGCAAAACATGATGGACTCCGGCGTGGATGGGAGCGCCTGGAAGATTCTCCAGAATCCATCCCGGATCGCCCATACTGTGAGCGTTTCGTCCAACCAAAAGCTGTTCCAAAGTGGCATCACCCACAAACGAATCACCGCGATGACGACGATGATCCAGAGAATAGTCCGAAGCTGGTCGTGCTCTTGCGAGATGCGCATCTCCATCTATCTCGGCGCCCACATCCACGCTGCGGCCAGAAAAAGCACCGAGCCGCATGCGATCGCGACGCCGTGCGGCAATTTCACCGATTTGGGACTGGAGATGTCTAATTCCTCCCGGGCGTAAGGCGCCCTGAAACTGAACAACCTCTGCGCTAGAAATCCGATGTTCCAAAGAGAGTTCAGCAGCCTGCCTCGGGCTAGCAATAGAAACACCGCAACGATTCCGCCCAACAGCGCCGATACAATGAAAATCCCAAACCAGTTGGCTGGCCCTACGATGGCTCCGATGGCGGCCATCAGCTTGACGTCACCGGCTCCCATGCCGCGCAGCAGGTACAGCGGGAAGTAAATCAGGAATGCGAGCACGATGCCCAGTAGCGAAGCCCGCGCACCGGGCCAACGGAGCAGAAACGTGTTGAGTCCCAGCCCAAGTACCAGGCCCATCAGCACCAGCCAGTTCGGTATGCGGCGAAAACGAATATCGTAGACCGCTGCTATCGAGACCATGAGAACCAGGACGATCTGGAAGATCACCGGCGGGAAAGTCATTGCCAGAACAACGTTACCTGCTTTTGGGCGGATGAATCAACTTTATCTGGCGATCTGGGAAACCATGAGCGCACGCAGGATCACACACAGGTTCCAAACGATCAAGCCGGCGTACCAGTAATTGATCCAACCGATCACGCGGGCCTTTTTGCGCCAGACACAGAAAGCGCCCAGAGCCAACGCTACTCCTTTTGAGAGCGCGACGCCCAGAGCGGGTCCGAAGTAAAGAAGAGTCCGGATAAAGGGGCTGGCCTCGGACGCCCCCAAGCGGAAGCCCAACAGTGTGGTCAGAAAATCCAGCAACTGCAAATAGAGGAAAATCTGAACGGTCAGTATCTCGCCGCGCAGTTCCTGGAAGATCATCCTCACTCCAGCTTCATCGGCCAGATCGGCTCATTTCTTTACCGGGGCTCTAGGCCGTGTTGTGCGTAGACAAGCCCGCCGCGACTCGGTCCGACTCGCCCCGTTCGGTCGCCTTCAAAAATTCATACAGAATGTGCTGGGATGGCAGGTTCTTTTCGAGGTAATCCACACCCTGGCCGGTGATCGCCAAATCGGTGCTTTCATCCTGGCGGATCAGCTCCGATTCTTTCAGGCACCACAGCGTAAACTGCAGATGCTCACGGGGGAAGCCAGTCTGATTTTCCAGATCCAGAATCGACAAGCCCGCCGCTTCCGGATTCGCGCGGCGGCGGTTGAAGAGAATGCACAGTATCCCCATGCGGCGGTTCCGCTCGCCATCGATGCCGGGCGCAAATTCCTTGAGCTCGAAAATCTTGAGGGGGCGGCTGATATGCAGCTGATACTCAAGATCGTAAGCCGCGCGGGTTTTCCGATTCGAGAGGATTTCGTAGGCGCGGGTGAGCCGCAGGAATCGGCCGGCGTCCGCCGTATGCGGGTTGTCGGGGTGGTAGCGGTCCGCGAGCAGCCGGAAAACGCGCTGAATGGTTTCAAGTTCGGCGGCTGGGCTGATCTGCAGAAGCTGGTAATAATCGATGAATGCCGGATCTTGCATAGCAACCTAACTAACAACCCTGCCTAGCAACCTACCCTTCTAGTTTACGCCCCCGGCCGCACCTTCCAAGTGAAATTACGGGGTATCTGGTATCCTAGTAGGTAGATGCAAAAACACCATCCCACACTTTCTTCGTTCCACTTCAAACGGGCAAAGACGGACGGCATTATCGAGGTACTCAATGAGGGTTCTTACCTTATGGCTGAGTACAGCGAACGTACCGGCGTGCTGCAGTGGCAGCGTGTAGTGCTAGCTGCTCAAAAAGAGAAGATTGAAAAATGGCTGGGCGAACATTACCCGGTCCAAAACCGAACCCGGCGTTAAACTATCGGCTCGGCTCGACTGCGGTGTCGCGTGAGCGTTTCTTGCGGTTTCGTTTACGCGCCAGCGCAGCCTTGACGCGCTTCTTTTCACCCGGTTTCAAGTAGGACGAGTGCCTTTTGATTTCACGGATAATTTCCTCTTGCAGAACTTTGCGCTTAAAGCGGCGAAGCGCGCTTTCCAACGTTTCGCCGTCTTGAATATGGACTTCAGCCAATCGAGGTTCTCCTTCTGTTCCCTACGAGATGTAGAGCTTCCAGAGTAACAGGTTCCGGACTCGCATGCCTAATCAGGCGCCCCTGCCAGTTTTGACAGGCATGCTGGGCATCCTAGTGCATGGAAGCAACCATTTCATTGTGCGCGGACCCTTGCCCGGGAAAACCGTCGCCGAGGCACTGGCTCGGCATTGGTCACTGATTCAGATCGATCGCGAGACCCCGCCGGAACTGGCTCAATGGCGCATCAGTTCCAAAGAGTATCGCGAAAACCTGGCATGGGCGGTGATCGTGCCTGGAGAAGGCGAGGTTTCGCCGGCGGTCTCCCAATTGCTGAATGATCTATTGGGGAGGGGGATCGAGATTCACGATGCGCGTTTCGATTGTTGGTAGGCCCTCTCTCGGCTGGAATACATCTTTCCAAGAGCGACGTAGTAAGAACATTTTCATTTAAAGCCTGCCCGCGCTTAGCCGATGGATGTACGACGGAGGTACACGCTCATTTTGACGCCAAAGATTCTTTGGATCGGTGCCGAGGCCGCTGACGTTCTGGATCCGGAACGCTTTTCACTCACCCGGATCCCCAGTGCCTTGGACGGCCTGCGTTGTCTCCGGAATGAGGACTTTGATGTCGTCATGGCGAGTTTCCCACTGCCGGACTGGAGTTCCGCGGCCAGTCTCCTCGAAGAACTGCAGCAAGCGCAGCCGGCCACGCCGGTAGTGATTCAATCGAGCGAAGCCACGGCCACTGAAGTTGTGCGTCTGCTCCGGCTGGGAGCTTTTCATGTCCTGCAGCAAGGAAACGCCAACAGTCTGTTGTACCTGGCAGCCAACTCCAAGTGGGCCGAGGCAACCGCCCCGCTAGGGGGCGAACAAGAACACGAACCGTGGCGCAGGTCTCTGATAGGCGAGAGCCGTCCCATGCGGCAGGTTAGCCAAACCATTCAGCTGGTCGCCGGCCGGCGATCCACTATCCTGATCACAGGTGAAACGGGAACCGGAAAAGAATTGGTGGCGCAGTCCATTCATGCTTTGAGCGGCCGGGCCCGGCTTCCCATGGTTTGCGTCAATTGCAGCGCGCTTCCGGAGACCTTGCTCGAAGCTGAGCTTTTCGGACACGTCAAAGGCGCGTTTACCGGAGCCATCAACCATCGGGTGGGACGCTTTGAGCAGGCCAACCACGGCACCATTTTCCTGGATGAGATCGGGGATCTGCCGCTGAGTTTGCAGGCCAAACTACTGCGCGTTCTGCAAGAGCGCGAATTCCAGCGCCTGGGCAGCTCGGAAACAGTTCATGTGGATCTACGCGTGATCGCGGCCACGCACACCGATCTTGCCGAGATGATTAAACAGGGCAAATTTCGGGAAGATTTGTACTACCGTCTGAACGTAGTGCCCATTCTTGTGCCGCCGCTGCGGGAGCGCGCTTGCGACGTCGGTTTCTTGGTAATGCACTTCATTGAAAAGATCTGCCGGGAGGAAGAAATCCTGGTCAAGCAGATTTCCCGCGAGACGCTGGATCGCCTGTCTGCGCACGATTGGCCGGGGAACGTGCGCCAGCTCGAGAACGCAGTGGAGAAGGCCATCGTGCTGAGTGGGGAACGACCCGCGTTGTTCCCCGGGGATTTCCCGCTGCCGCCTCGGAAGCATCCGGTGGCGTTTACAGGCGGCGCTGAAACTTTCATTGCAGTGCCGGATCAGGGCCTGGACTTCGAGAAAACGGTGGGGGGCATTGAGCGAAACATCCTGGAGCAAGCCCTGAAAAAGACTCGCGGAAACAAGAAGCTCGCGGCCGAAATGCTGGGCCTCAAACGTACCACGCTCACAGCCAAGCTCAAGAGCCTGGCGGCGGTGAGCGCCGCGGGTTAACCGGACTTAGCTAGCCGGCGCGGCCGTTGGACTTGCAGTGGCCGCCTGCTGCCGGGAGGTCCCGTTAGCCACCTGTACAGCGCGAACAATAAACCGCTTGGGAGCGGATCCAACGTAGTAGAAGGGATAGCAGGTAACCAGCGTCAGCGTGCGGCCGCCCGCCGCGGTCAGAACGCTAACGTCTCTCGGACTGACTATCTTCGTCGATTGGACCGCATATCGAAACGTCCCCGCCTCAGTTTCGAAATCGATAGCGTCATCTTTCTCGATATTGCGCAAGGCCCGGAAGAAGGTGTCCCGGTGCCCGGCCAGGCCCACGTTGCCCGCCCGGCCTGGCAGCGCTGTGCCGGGAATGTGCCCAATAGCGCGGCGCAACGTTCCCGAATCTGCTCCTTCGCGCACCATCGCTGCAAGGTGCAGCCGGGGAATTCTCAAGCGTCCCAGCAGCATCTTAGGCAAGGGCGGACGCTCGGCCGGGAGCGGCTCGGCTTTCGACTGCACCTCTGGGTTTTCGAGCTTGCTGCGGCGTCCCAACAACCAAGAGATTTCGTCCGCGACAAAACCCCTGGCCGAAGGTTTCAGCCCGCGCAGCGTTTGATCGAACGACCAATCCTCGTAGGCCTGATACAACACCGTGCTGGTGTTCACCCACACAAAGACGTCCACTGCCGCGAGGCCAGCCAGCAGAAATAACCACTCAGCCCATCCCAGCCCGCGGCGCCGTGAACCGCGACGCCCTGAATATGGTTGGTCGTCCTTCCATACCAAGCGAACTTGCATGTCCGGCTCTTTCATTTGCGATTCGCTGCCTCAGTGTCGGGCTCAAACAGGTAAGTGCTTCGCGTTCGGACGGCCAGCTTCTTATGGTCGTCGGTGAACGATTCCACCTTGACATGCCTTACCGGCTTTCCTTCGACGGATGGAATGTAGCCGAGCGTATACCGTTCCCGAATGTCCTTGGCGATCTGCTGGCAGACCGGGATAACTTCCGGCAACGTCTTGGGGAAGTAGGCAGCGCCTCCGCTCAGGTGCGCGAGCTTGTCGAGCACGCGCGGATTCCGCTCCGGATCGTCCTCGTCAAAAATGCCTACGGTGTAGATAGTCACCAAAGATTCCAGCACATCGTGCATCACATCGGGCCACTTATGGACGCTTACATTGTCGCCCCCATCGCTGATCACTACCATCGCTTTTCTGTCCCGCCGGCCCATCTGCAGCTGCCGGAGCGCCAACTCCACTGCATCATAGAGCGCCGTCCGGCCCTCTGGTAGTCCACGCCACAACGCCTTCGACAACTCATGGATGTCATCGGAGAATGGCACCATGTCGGGCAACCCGCGGCGCGCCTTCTCATTGAAATTGACCACGAAGATCTCGTCATGGGGATTGCTGGCCTTGATGAACTCCAACGCGGCTCCTATGACCTCCGCCCGTTTCGGCCCCATACTGCCGCTCTCATCCACCACGATTCCAACCGTCACGGGCTGGTCTGACCCGCCGAACTCGGTGGCCTGTTGCGGCTTGCCCTCCTCATAGATTTTGAAATTATTCTTCGTCAGTCCCGAGACAAATCCTCCGGCTGGATCCTTCACGCTCACGTCCAATAGAACGAGGCGCGACGTGGTCCGGATGGTGTAGCCCTTATCCTGATCCTGCTGCGTCTGGGCGGGTTGACTGCATAGATGTCCGCCGAGGACGGCAGCGAGTGGGATGAGGACACCCGGCCACCGGAACACATCGCGCCTCGAGATCATTGCCCTGAGCTAATCTTACGACGTACGGACGGCGCGCAACACCACGAAAATGGCAAGCGATAACAGGCCTGCCAATCCAACCAGCGGATACGGGCTGGAGGTCTTCGGAAGCTCTTGCGGTGCGGGAGCTGGAGCTGGCTCCGGAGCGGGCGCCGCCGCCTCGGGCTGAGGTGCCGGAGCCGGGGCTGCTTGCGCTTCTTCCGGCGGAGCGGGGGTCGTAGTTACTGGAGCAGTGGCCATCTCCGACGGTTCAATCGCTTCAGTTGTAGGAACCGGCGCGTGTGCCACGGCTGCTATCTGCACCGCAGCGGATTTCGGATAGGCGAATTCCTGGCCGAAATTGTCGCCAGGATAGAACCACGCCCTCAGCGCCTTGGGCTGTCCGGGAGGCGTTTCCCAGAATCCAAACACGGTCTTACCGGTTGGTTGCAACCGATAGTTCGGAATGGCGAGGATGGTGGTCAATATCTGGGTCTCGTCCCCATTGAAAATCTGCACCACGTGGCGATTCGAAGGCGAATCCAATAACTTGATTACGTACTTGCCGGGCGGCAGCACCTTGTTGGGGACTTGGATGGTTTCGTTGACGGTCAGAATGGTTTTCTTATTCCATTCGTCCGCTCGGGCACTCGGTGCGATCGCAACTCCCAGCAACCCAATGGACGCAACAGCGAGAACTAATTGCTTCATACTTGCTTCTCCCTCTTTCGTTAGAATTCCACGGCTGCATAGCATAGTAGACACCGTCGCAACCGGTTCAACAGTCTATTGGCAGCTTGCCTGCCAAATACTTAAGTCCGTTGCAATCCAGTAAGATGCCGTTTTCTTGCCCTGAAAAGGCGGGAAAGTTTTACACGTTATGGAACATCGGTGTCGATCAGTAGTCACTAAGTGACAGTTTTTACCGATCGAGTGGATCTTCCACCCAGGGAGGAGTGGCTTCCAGGAGCCGCGCCAGCTCAGGCTCAAGCGCCGCCATTTTTTCCTTGATCTGCCACGCGATTTTGCGGTAACTAAAGTGGCCTTTGACGCCCGATCGGAGTCTGGAAATATATTCTGCTTCGGCGAAATCCATTTTGAAAAGGAATCTGGAACGCGTGGCGAGCGGAAGCAAATAATGCGATCCCGGATTCGGAAGCGCTGTAACAACGTTACATGCCTCCGAGATCAACGACAAGTAAAGTTCATTCGATCCGGAATTCGCGACCGCGTCTGGCGTCTCAAAGCCCAAGTTGGTGGAATAGGCCTGGCGGAATTGCTGGCAGCGGCGATGCCGGTGCAGATCGCGATACGCGCCGATGTCCATCACGATGTCGAACACGTAAGGAGCGTTCCGGAAATTCCGGAGCAGCTCATCGCGCCGTGTTCTGGATTCGAGCGCCGCGTCCATTACTTCGCTTCGCTCAGCCGCGCTCCAGGAGGCTGCTAGTTGGTACAGTTCGCGATACGGGCGATCCGTCACCGGATAGAGCAGCGTGGCTACGATATCCGCGGTAACATCAGCGGGCTTCATCAGGTCTACTGCTTCGGGACACTTGTGATCGGCGCGGGGCAGGTTTTGCGCGGCCCACTGCCGTAGATTCTCGCGGCTGCGCAACAAATGTTCATCGCTTGCAACGTGCCGTGCAAGCGTAGGCGCTAGCGCTTCCGTTTTCGATGCCCCGTTTTGATCCCACTGGCAGTGGGGCGGCGCGGAACAGGCCTCCGCAATCTCGCCAGCCAATTCGCGGATTTCTCCATATTCGGAAGCCTTCAGGCGCCGGATCTGACGTTCCAACGTGCGTATGCTGGTTACCTGTCCAACGCCGGTCGGGATGCCGAAACATAAAAGATAACGAGCCACATCGAATGCGCGCGCCGCGATATTGCGTTTGTACGCCTCCGGCTTCATTCCTTCCGGCCGCGGCAGTTGCTCCGTCAGGTACTCGGAGACCTTGGCGTGAATCTGGTTGTACCCCGTTACCAGCTTGGCAGCTGCTTCCTGATACGCGGCAGCTTGCGCGGCATCGAACTCCGGCGGCGTGATGGATCCTGATTTCGAGAAATCCTGATAGCGCGAGGAGCGGGCTTGCCCATCCCACAACTGTTCGTCTTCTATCTCGGTGGCGGCCAGCTCGGAAATCCCTTCGAAGCACAGCACCACGTGTCCCAGGTCGGCGATGGAAGCATGCCCGTATTGGAAGTAAAAACTCTCCAGAAATTTCGCGGAGTCGTGCGTGCGAACCCATTCCATCGAGTCGCGGATGGAATCCGGCGACCGGCTGTAGCGCGCCAGTGCATACGCGCACTTCTCGGGAGGCATGGGAGAGACGGTGAGGACGCGCTGGGGCATGAAAGGCTATCATAACCAATTCAATGAAAATAAGATTGAAGAAACTCTCGCCCGAAGCTATGCTGCCGGAATACGCACATGGTCCGGAAGAAGACGCCGGCATGGATCTGCGCTCCATTGCCGCGGTGGTGCTGGCGCCGCGCATCCCGCAAGCGGTGCCAACCGGACTCTGCATTGAGCTGCCCGCCGGGTACGAAGGGCAGGTGCGGCCCCGCAGCGGCCTGGCGTTGAAGCACGCGATCCTGGTAGCCAACACTCCGGGCACCATCGACCCCGGTTATCGCGGCGAGATCCGGGTGATCCTGCTCAACGCGGGCGCGAGCGATTACAAAATTGAAAAAGGCGATCGAATAGCCCAGCTCGTCATCGCAAAATACGAACCTGTGGAATGGGAAGAAGGCGAACTCAATCAGACTATGAGGGGAGCTGGAGGGTTCGGTTCGTCAGGGCGGTAGTCCGTTTCTCGTTTCTCGTTTGTCGTTAGGTGCGGTCGCTGCCAACGAGAAACGAGAAACGGCTTTCATCCCTTTAACTCTCCAGCCATCCTACTCGCCGGGCCGCGTGTGCCCCGCATACTTGTTCCCGACTTTTTTGTGGTAAGGCATCGACGACAGGGAGGAAAGCTGCTCGAAGGTGAAGGAACAGATTCGCATGCCTGGATACAAAGCTACCGGTATGCAGCTCATCCGGGATCGAACAGGCCAGCCGTTCCATGCACCATGATGCCGATGCGCCCTAAGCTGGAACGGCCTTACTGAAGAGGCTCTGGAGTTGGATAACGACGTACTGGCGCCCAATCAGATGTCCACGGAGCAGCTTCCGAATTGATCCGGCGGTAAAACTGGCGAAATCTCGGATCTCCCTGCTCAATGTAGCGCTTGATGTCCACGTCGGACTAGACCAAAGAGCCTCACAGTAGCACAGCCTCGCGTTTTTTCGCACTTTTCACGATCCGTTTCGCATATAGCCTTGATGAAACAGTTTTTCTCGCTTTTGACGGCGGCCATTACCTTGGCCGCGATTCCTGCCGCTGCCCAGCCTGTGATCGCGAGCCTTGGAGTTCGCAACAGCGCCAGCTACGCATTGCCCGGATTGCCCAATTCCGGCATCGCGGAGGGCTCCCTGTTTATCGTCTTCGGCCAGAATCTTGGCCCCGCGAAAATTGTGCAGGTTTCTAGTTTTCCGCTGCCGACTTCGGCCGGATTAGCGGGGACCTCCGTTCAAGTCACCATCAACGGCACCTCCGTGGACGCCATTATGCTTTACACGCTGGCCACGCAGGTCGCGGCTGTGCTGCCTTCCAGCACGCCTGTCGGCAACGGAACCATCACGGTGACCTACAATGGGCAGACCAGCGCTCCAGCTCCCATCACGGTAGTTAAGAGTAACTTCGGAATCTTTGCCGTGAACCAGTCCGGTACCGGGCCAGGCGTGTTGCAGAACGTGAATTCGCAAACGGACCGTCCGTTCAACAGCTCCACTGCATCCGCTCAGCCTGGTCAAGTCATCATTCTCTGGGGGACTGGTCTCGGACCGGTTACCGGCAATGAGGCCGGCGGTCCGCTTCCGGGAGACATGCCCAATCTCAACGTTCACGTGTGGGTTGGTGGAAAGGACGCGGTTATCCAGTACCGCGGCCGCTCAGGATGCTGTACGGGGGACGACCAAATAGTCTTCGTGGTGCCGGCGGGTGTGGAGGGTTGCGGCGTTCCAATATACGTGCAGGTGGACAACACCGTCAGCAATTTCGTCACGATCGCGATTGGAAACAACGGCGCGCAGTGTACCGACCCCGGCGCCCTCACCGCCGCCCAGATTGCAACCGCCACCAAGAATGGCGGCATCCGCAGCGGATCTTTGAGTGTCAACCACTATGACGGCTTGTCAGGCGAAACCCACGAGATTTCGGACGGCGTGCAGGCGGTTTTTGCTAAGACGCCCTTGTCGGCGCTATCCGGCTTCAGCGCTGTGGTCCCCCCGGGCAGCTGCATCGAGTTCCAATTTCCAGTTCCCGTGAGCGGCACAAACACGTATCTGGATGCCGGACAAATCTCGGTAAGCGGGGCGGTAGGCCCTTATCAGCTTTACTCGCCGCAGACCGGTCAATACGGCTTAACCTTCTTGCCGGGGGCTACTAGTTCGCCAGGATTGATAACCGACGGCACTGTGCTTGCGCCTGGGACGTACAATTTCTCCGGCGCTGGCGGCACCGCCGTCGGCGCTTTCACGGTAGCTATCGATTACGTAAACTCGTTCCACTGGGACCAGCAATCCTCTGTCAACTCCATTGACCGCAGCCAGCCGTTCACCTTCAACTGGACCGGTGGAACAGCCGGTGGGATAGTGGCCATGTCGATAACGTCTTCGCTGGCGCCGGGGCCGGAGGGAAGTATTGGAGCCGCCGTTATCTGTTATGCGGATGGCACGGCTGGATCGTTCACCATCCCGGCTCCGCTGCTTGCCGCCTTGCCGCCCAGTTATAAGGATGCCAACGGCAATCCGCAAGGCGGGGTGGGGATTTACCAGAACATCGCCGGACCGGCCTTCACCGCCAGCGGCCTGGATCTTGGATACACAAGTTCGCAGGTTAGCTTTAGCAAGGGCATGGTCGCCATTCAGTAAATCGCGCCAGGTAGGGCGAGCCTCCGGCTGACCAAGCTATGCTGAGTGAGTGCACGATCCATCCCTGTTCAATCAGGATCTCGCGCCCATCCCCATGGAGCGCCGCACCTGGGGGCTCTACAATTACGTGTCGCTGTGGGTCGCGATGTCCGTTTGCATCCCGACTTACATGCTTGCGTCGGGATTGATCGCCGGAGGCATGAGCTGGTGGCAGGCCATTCTAACGATCATGCTCGGCAATCTGATCGTTCTGATTCCCATGCTGCTCAATGCGCACGCCGGCGCCCGTTACGGAATTCCGTTTCCGGTCTTCGTGCGCGCGTCGTTTGGCGTGAAGGGAGCCAATGTTCCGGCCGTGCTGCGAGCCCTGGTGGCATGCGGATGGTTCGGAATCCAGTCTTGGATCGGCGGCCAGGCAATTTATTCCATGTTGCAGATCTTGTGGCCGGGCGTGGCTACATTTCCAGCCGCCATGTGGATCTGTTTCTTTGCATTTTGGGCGCTCAACATGTACGTGATCTATCGCGGCATCGAAACCATCAAGGTTCTGGAAGGCATCGCCGCGCCGTTCATGCTGGCTGTCGGACTGCTACTGCTGTGGTGGATCACCAGCAAAGCCGGAGGCTTCGGCCCCGTGTTGAGCTCGCCCGGCAAATTCAAAACCACCGGCGAGTTTGTCAAATTCTTCATTCCGTCGCTTACGGCTATGGTCGGATTCTGGGCCACCGTCGCGCTGAATATTCCGGATTTCACGCGCTACGCGAAATCGCAGAAGGCGCAAATGTTAGGGCAGGCTCTAGGATTGCCGGCTGCGATGACGCTATATTCGTTCATCGGCGTGGCAGTGACCTCGGCATCCGTCGTGCTGTTTGGCCAAGCTATCTGGGACCCGGTGGCGCTGCTCGGCCGCTTCCATCAGCCTGTGGTTGCATCCATCGCTCTGGTGGCGTTGCTAGTGGCCACTTTGAATACCAACGTTGCAGCCAATGTTGTTTCGCCCTCCAATGACTTTTCGAACTTGAATCCGCGCCTGATTTCGTTCCGGACCGGAGGCTTTATCACCGGCGTGCTTGGCGTCCTGATGATGCCGTGGAAGCTGCTGGGCGATTACAGCGCCTACATTTTCGGATGGCTGGTGGGTTATTCGGGCTTGCTGGGACCGATCGCCGGCGTTATGATCGCCGACTACTTCATCGTGCGCCGATGCGATTTGAACGTTGACGATCTTTATCGCCGCAACGGTCTCTATGAATACGATCGAGGAGTGAATTACCGCGCGGTGCTGGCGCTCGGCCTCGGGATTATCGTGGCATTACTAGGCTTGGTTTGGCCGCTGGTCCGCTGGCTATACGATTACGCCTGGTTTGTGGGATTCTTGGTAGCGGGTGCGGCCTACATCATCCTGATGCAGCGCGCGCCCTCGGCCGCTCGCGGCTGGATTGGAGAAGAAACATGATTGGTACGGAAGCAGCTCTCGAAACCGTGGGGTTTTACGTCAACGGAAAATGGGAAGGCGCTGGAAACCGGCCGGTGCAGCCGGTAACGAATCCAGCCACTGGCGCGGCCCTCGCGCAGGTAGCTTACGCATCGGCCGTGGATGTGGACCGCACCGTCCAAGCGGCTCATGCCGCGTTTCTGAAGTGGCGCGAGGTTCCCGTGGTGGAACGCGTGCAACCGTTCTTCCGGTATAAAGCACTGCTCGAAAAACACGCAAACGATCTGGCCGCCGCGCTGACTGCCGAGAACGGAAAAACAGTTGACGATGCGCGCATGGAGGTTCGCCGGGCTATTCAAATGGTGGAAGTTGCCTGCGGCATGCCCAGCTTGATGATGGGCGATTCGTTGAACGACGTATCGAGCGGAATCGATAGCCATACTATTCGACAGCCGATTGGTGTATGCGCCGGCATCACGCCTTTCAATTTTCCGGCGATGGTCCCGATGTGGATGTGGCCTTTCGCCATCGCGTGCGGCAACACATTTGTGCTGAAGCCGTCCGAAAAAGTCCCGATGACGCCCAGCATGGCTGCTACGTTGCTGCACCAGGCCGGGCTTCCGGATGGCGTCTTCAATTTGATTCATGGCGACAAGATCGCCGTGGATGCGCTGTTGCATCATCCGTTGGTGCGCGCGGTTTCTTTTGTCGGATCCACGCCAGTAGCCAAATATATTTATCAGACTGCGGCGGCGGAAAGTAAGCGCGTTCAGGCGCTGGGCGGCGCGAAAAACCATTTGGTCGTGATGCCCGATGCCGATCTTCCAAAAAGCGTGGACGCCATCATCGGCTCTGCATTCGGCGCCGCGGGCGAGCGCTGCCTGGCGGGGAGCGTGTTGGTGGCGGTCGGCGAAGTGGCCGATCCATTGCTCAAATTGTTGTCAGAAAAAGTGAGCGCCATGAAAGTCGGCGACGGCTCCCAGCCAGGCGTGGACATGGGGCCGCTGGTGACCAAGGATCATAAGACGCGCGTGGAAGGCTACATCGATAAAGGTGTCGCGGAGGGCGCGAAGCCCCTCTTGGATGGACGCTCCGTAAATTGCGAGGGCGACGGATTCTTCCTGGGACCCACGATTTTTGACAATGTGCGTCCGGAGATGACCATCGCGCGCGAAGAAATTTTCGGGCCCGTGCTTTCCGTGATTCGGGTGAAGACGTTGGAGGACGCCATTGCGCTGGTGAACAGCTCGCGCTTCGGTAATGCGACGTCCATATTCACTGGCAGCGGAAAGGCCGCGCGCGAATATTCATCGCGCGTGGAAGCTGGGATGGTTGGAATCAACATCGGCGTGGCTGCGCCCATGGCATTTTTCCCGTTCGCCGGCTGGAAGAATTCTTTCTTCGGCGATTTGCATGCGCATGGCAAAGACGCCGTGATGTTTTACACCGAGCAAAAAGTGTTGATGACCCGGTGGTTCTGAGGATCAGCTCGCGCAGGGTGGTTCTGCCTGACGGTGTCGGAGCCGCTTCTATCGAGATTCGCGACGGCCGGATCGCAGCGGTTGGGCCTTATGACCGTGACGCCGACATCGACGCTGGTGACCACCACATTCTTCCCGGCTTGGTGGACACGCACGTCCACATCAATGAGCCCGGGCGCACGGAATGGGAAGGCTTCCGGACGGCCACGCGCGCGGCCGCGGCCGGCGGCTACACCACGCTGGTGGACATGCCGCTCAATAATCTCCCGGCCACCACGACGGTCGAGAATTTGCGCGCGAAAGAATCCGCGGCGCGCGGGCAATGCATGGTCGACTACGCGTTTTGGGGCGGCGTGGTGGCCGACAACCAGGCCCACATTTTGGGACTCGCTGAAGCAGGTGTGCGCGGCTTCAAATGTTTCTTGGTTCATCCGGGCATCGATGGATTTACCATGGTAAATCGCGCTGAACTTGAGGCTGCCCTGCCCGCTGTTGCTCGAAGCGGCCTTCCGCTGTTGACTCACGCGGAGCTTCCGGGACCGATCGAAGCGGCTAGCCAGCATCTCGACACTTGGCAGCGATACTCCACATATCTCGCCTCACGGCCGGATGCCGCTGAAGTGGAAGCAATCCTTCTGATGATTGAGTTGTGCCGGACGTACAACTGCCGAGTCCACATCGTGCATCTGTCATCGGTAGAAGCTCTCCCACATCTGAAAGCCGCTCGCGCGGAGGGGCTGAGAATCACGGTCGAGACCTGCCCGCACTACCTGCACTTCGCCGCCGAAGAGATTCCCGATGGCGCGATATCGTTCAAATGCGCGCCGCCAATCCGGTCACGCGCGAATCGCGAGCGGCTCTGGCGCGCTCTTAAAGACGGAGACATCGACTTGGTTGCAACCGATCATTCACCATGCCCACCGGAGATGAAACGCGGCAGCTTCCGGGAAGCCTGGGGCGGTGTCGCGTCGCTCCAAATCGCGCTTTCAGTTGTCTGGACCGAGGCGAAGAAACGGGGCATTCCGCTAGAGCACGTGGTTCGCTGGATGAGCCAGCAACCGGCCAAGCTGGCGGGGCTTCAGAATCGCAAGGGAGCCATCCGTGCCGGGCTTGACGCGGATCTAGTGGTCTTCGATCCGGACGGCAAGCAGCAAGTCGCGACGGGTCTCCAGCATCGCCATCCCATCACGCCCTACGCCGGTGAGACACTGGAAGGCATCGTTCGAATGACATTTGTTCGTGGCGAGAAGGTTTATGATCGCGGCTGGTTCGCGGATCCACCGAAAGGTCTGCCATGCTACCCGGCTTGATTGACCTGGCGTCGGAACTGCTGGGCGGCTGCGTGATCGCCGCCAGCGACGAATTCTTCGCGTCCAAGGATGATCTGATCAAGGCTGCCGCGCCCATCTTTATTCCAGACAAGTATACGGAGCGCGGAAAGTGGATGGATGGCTGGGAAACACGCCGCAAGCGAACGCCGGGGCACGATTGGTGCATCATCCAACTGGGCGCCGCTGGCATCGCGCGCATCCTGAACATCGACACCAGTCATTTCCTGGGGAATTTTCCAGCGCACTGCTCTTTGGATGGCGCAAGCGTCGACGGCGAGCCGGATGCTAACGATTGGACCCCAGTGCTGCGAAAATCGCGCTTGGAGGGCGGGCGGCAGAACATTTTCGACAGCGAAAATACGGGACGCCTGACCCATGTTCGGCTTAACATTTTCCCGGATGGCGGCGTGGCGCGTCTGCGCGTCTTGGGCGACGTGGTTCCCGATCTCGAGAAGCTGAAATCATCGCCTGAGCCGGTGGACGTCGCTGCGGTGATGAATGGCGGGCGCGCGCTTGCCGCTAGCGATGAATTCTTCGGCTCTTTGCAAAATCTCATCCTGCCCGGCCGCCCTATCAACATGGGCGGAGGATGGGAGACGCGGCGTAGGCGCGGCCCGGGGAACGACTGGATTATTATCCAACTCGGGGTGGCGTCTCTAATTCAGCAAATTTCGGTGGAGACCGAACATTACAAGGGAAATTATCCGGACCGCTGTTCGATTGACGTTTGTTTCGCTCCCGGTGCGCCGGTGCAGAACTTAATTGCCGGTAAAGTAACTTGGCACGAAATTTTGCCAGCCGCGAAGTTGGAGGCGGATGCGGCGCGGGTTTTCGAGAGCGAGCTAACGCCCGCGGGTCCGGCGACTCACGTTCGGTTGAATATCTACCCGGACGGCGGAATCAGCCGTTTGCGAGTGTTCGGCAAGATTGTAGAGTAGAAGTGATGTTCCAGACCGTCGGCCAACCCGTTCCGCGGAAGGAAGGGCGGGAGAAGGTCACCGGTCAAGCCAAGTACGTGGACGACCTTACCTTCCCCGGTATGCTGATGGGCGCCACGGTGCGCAGTCCCGTATCTCGCGGCCGCATCCGCAGTATCGAATTCCCGAACGGACTGCCCTGGGAACAATTCACTATTGTTACCGCGAAAGATATTCCGGGCCAGAACTCGGTTGCGCTCATTTCTGACGATCAACCTTATCTCGCCGATGGATTCGTCAATCATCCTGAAGAGCCGGTGTTGCTGCTGGCGCATCCGGACAAATATTTAGTTGAAAGAGCGCGCCAGGCGGTCCGCTTGGATATCGATCCGCTACCCGCTGTTTTTGGAATCGAAGAATCGCTGGCCAAGGAGCATATCATTTGGGGCGAGGACAACATCCTCAAGGCGTTCGCTATCGAGAAGGGAAATGTAGAGAGCGTTTGGGCCGAAGCAGCGCACATCATCGAAGGGGAGTATCGCACCGGGGCGCAGGAACAGCTTTACATCGAAACCAACGGCATGATCGCTGTTGCGTCCCAGAACGGAATCACCATCTGGGGTTCCATGCAATGCCCGTACTACGTCCACAAGGCGTTGCTCAAGGCATTTCCACTGGGTCCCGAGAAGATCCGCGTTATCCAGATGGAAACCGGCGGAGGGTTCGGCGGCAAGGAGGATTATCCTTCTATGTTGGCTGGCCATGCCGCGTTGCTGGCCTGGAAATCCGGACATCCGGTGAAGATGGTCTACGATCGCGCGGAGGATTTAGCAGCTACAACGAAACGCCATCCCTCGCGTACGCGAATTCGGACCGCTGTAACGGCGGAAGGTAAATTGCTCGGCCAGGATATCGAATTCGTTCTGGATGGCGGAGCTTATGCGACACTGTCGGCGGTGGTTCTGTCGCGCGGAGCGATTCACGCCGCGGGTCCCTACCTTTGCCCAAACGTCCGCATACGCGCAAGCGCCGTAGCGACCAACTCTCCGCCGCATGGGGCTTTCCGCGGATTTGGCGCGCCGCAAAGCATCTTCGCCATGGAGCGCCACATGGACCAAGTGGCACGCGCTATAGGCCTGGCGCCGGAAGAGCTGCGACGCCGCAATGTTCTTCACACCGGCGAGACAACCGCGACACGGCAAGTGATTCGCGAAAAAGTGAACCTCGAACAACTGCTGGATCGCGCTCTGGATCTGGCTGACTATCATGCGAAGACCAAGCTCTTCGCCGGGCAAAACCAGCGCTCCCGAGTGAAACGCGGCATCGGATTTGCTTTGTTCATGCACGGTGCCGGATTCACGGGGTCGGGAGAGCGTTACCTTCAGTCCGTGGCCGGCCTGGAGGCGCTGGCGGATGGCCGCGTGCGAATTCTAGTATCCAGCACTGAGATTGGTCAGGGCACCAACACGATACTTGCTCAGATCGTGGCCGAAACCTTGGGCATTAATTACGATCATGTGGAGATCCCACGGCCGGATACCAGCGAAGTTCCTAACAGCGGTCCTACGGTTGCCTCGCGAACCTGCATGGTGGTGGGGAAGTTGCTGGAGTCCGCTGCGATCGGGCTGCGGCAGAGCCTCACGAAAGCGGGTCTCCTGGATGAAGATTACAGCGGCGGCGAATTCGCGGACGCTTGCGCGCGTTACACCGAACGGTTCGGGCCGCTGAAATCCTTCTGCCAATACCAAGCCCCGCCGGGAATCCACTGGGACGACGAAACGTATAGTGGCGACGCCTATGGCGCGTTTGCCTGGGCGGTCTACGTGGCTGAAGTTTCCGTCGACACTGTGACTTGCGAAATCACGGTGGACGATTTCGTCGCGTTACAAGAAGTTGGGCGCGTAATTCATCCCGTGTTAGCTGCTGGCCAAATTGAAGGCGGCGTCGCGCAGGGCATCGGCTACGCCTTGTTCGAGAATGTCGTTTGGAAAAACGGCCGCATGGCGAACTCCCAGATGACGAACTACATCATGCCCACGTCGGTGGATGTACCGCGAATCCGGGTTTATTTCGAAGAGACCCCCTACGAATACGGACCGCTGGGAGCCAAAGGCATCGGCGAGCTTCCCATCGATGGGCCGGCGCCGGCAATTCTGAACGCGATTGAGAATGCAATCGGCGTGGCCGTCAATGAGATCCCTCTAGTGCCGGAGATGTTAATGCGGGCGCTGGAAAGGGGAAAGGTTCCGATGGAGGCGAGCGTTGGGTAAGCAGCGAATCGAGCTTCACGTCAACGGCTGCAAGCGGCATGTGGAATCGTATCCGATGGCGCGCCTGCTGGATGTGTTGCGTGAGCAATTGGAACTGACGGGAACCAAGGAAGGTTGCGGCGAGGGCGAATGCGGCGCGTGTGCTGTCCTTCTGGATGGCGAGTTGGTAAATAGTTGTCTGGTGCCGGTACTGCAAGTGGATGGCCGCGATATTCTCACCATCGAAGGTCTTCAGGACGGTGGCCATTTGCATCCGCTTCAGGAAGCATTCGCCGAAGCGGGTGGAACACAATGCGGGATCTGTACGCCGGGGATGATTCTAGCTTCTTATCATTTGCTGAAGCTGCATCCGCATCCCACTGAGGAGCAGATCCGCGAGGGATTGGCAGGGAACCTATGCCGCTGCACGGGATATCAGAAAATCCTGGATGCAGTGAAACAAGCCAGCCAGAGAGCTGCAGGTGACTGATGCGAGCTTATGTGCCGGAATACGATCTGGAGACACCCAAGACGCTGGATGATGTTCTGCGTCTCTTAGCGCGCGAACCCGGCGTCTGGAAGCCCATCGCCGGCGGCACGGACCTGATGGTGTTGTTTGAAGCCGGCCAACTCCGGCATCGCAATCTGTTGAGCTTGTCGCGAATTCCGGAGCTGGGTGGGATCACCGCCAGCGAAACACATGTCACGCTCGGCGCGCTGACCACGTATACCGAGATACAGCGGAGTGAGTTGATGCGGCGCGAGTTTCCGCTGCTGGTTAAGGCCGCGAGTTGGACGGGCGCGGTGGCCACGCAAAACCGCGGGACGCTGGCGGGAAACATCGCCAATGGATCGCCCGCGGCCGATTCGCCTCCCGCTCTTTTGGTATACGATGCCGACATCGTGTTACTTTCCGAACGCGATCCGCGCTGGTTGCGCTATTCGCACTTTCATACTGGATATAAAACCAATCTGATGGAGCAGGACGAAATCATCAGCCACATATCTCTTCCCAGGACAACCGCCGGGTGCGTGCAGTATCTGCGGAAGGTGGGCACGCGCAAGGCGCAGGCGATTTCGAAAGTCGCTCTGGCTGGGCTCGCGATGATCCATACTGGAACGCTAGAGCGCATCCGGATTGCGCTGGGTAGCGTTGCACCTATGCCGATTCGCTGTCACCGGACGGAAGCCGTGCTCACAGGCCGGGTGCTCGATCAGGCCGCGATTGATGAAGCAAAATCTGCGATCGCGTCCGAGATTTCACCCATCGACGATATTCGGTCCACGGCGGAGTATCGTAAACGCGTCACGGTGAATTTGCTGGATGAATTTCTAACCAGTATGATCACAGAATTCAAAAGCACCGGTCGCTCACGCTCGCGGTTCGGTAATGAAGCCGAACCGCGACCGTGAGGGAGTCGGTGCATTGACTCCATGACTCTTACAGAGCTTAATACCGTGCCGCGCTATCGCGCTGAGGCCGAGCTAAATCATGTCTGCGGCTCGCGAGCCTGGGTGCGCGGCATGGCTGGGCGCAGGCCCTTCGGTGATCTCGATCGACTTCTGCGTGCGGCCAGTGATGTATGGTGGAGTCTGGATGAAACAGACTGGCAGGAGGCTTTCAGCGCGCATCCGAAGATCGGCGCCATGCCTACTAGCGCGTGGTCGGCACAGGAACAATCCGGCATGCGCCGTGCGGGCGCCGGAGTGGCCACGGAATTGGAAGAAGCCAATCAGGATTATCTAGCAAAGTTCGGCTATATCTTCATCGTGTGCGCGAGCGGCAAGAGCGCGGAGGAGATGCTGGCGATTTTACGATCGCGTGTGACCAATGCTCCCGAGCGCGAGATACGCATCGCTGCGGAAGAGCAGGGCAAGATCATAGGCCTCCGTTTGGAGAAACTACTAAAGACATGAGCGGAATCAGCACGCACGTTCTGGATACTGCGAAAGGCCAGCCGGCCCAAGGCCTGCTGGTGACACTCGAGCGGCAATCACACGCTGCCGATTGGGACCTGGTTGGGGAAGGCATCACGGATAGCAACGGCCGTATCTCCCAGTTGCTTCGAGACGGTGAAGCGCTCGAAGCCGCAACATATCGCCTGTTGTTTCGTACGGTCGATTATTTTGCAGGCCAGGAATGCTTTTATCCCGAAGTGGTTGTGCTGTTCCTGGTGCGCGAGTCCTCCGCCAAATATCACATCCCGCTTCTTTTGAGCCCTTATGGATACACCACCTATCGCGGCAGTTGATCCGGTACTGATTGCCGATACATATGGAAAATCGCGTGTCCGCTTGATCAAGCTCGCGCGGTTCGCTGATCGCCACCATGTCAAAGAGATCACTTTCCAGATTCTCTTTCAGGGTGATTTCAAAAGCTGCTACGAAACGGGCGATAACAGCAAGATCCTGCCGACGGACACCATCAAGAACACGGTCTACGTTCTGGCGCGTAAACACGACATCGTGAGCATCGAGGAGTTTGGAGAGCTTTTGATCCAGTATTTTCTCGCGAACAATCCGCAGGTTTCGAGCGTTCGCATTGAAATGACGGAGCATCTTTGGTCGCACATCGCGCCGGCCGCCTTCACGCGCGAGAGCCAGAAGCGCACCGCGGTGGTCAGCGGCAAGCGTGATGCTTTGACTGTAGAAGCTGGTATCGACGATCTCACCATCTTGAAGAGCGGCGGATCGGCATTCGAAGGGTACATCCAAGATCCGTATACGACGTTGAAGGAAACCAAAGATCGCATCTTCGCGACGGCGGTACGAGCTAGGTGGCGCTACGGAACCACGAATTTGGACTTCAACGCTTTGTGGCAGGGTGTGCGGCAGGTTATTCTCGATTCTTTCGCCGCACACGATAGTCTCTCCGTGCAGCACACGTTGCACGCACTGGGCCGGCAGGTGCTCGCGGTGTTTCCAGACATTGTGGAGATCCAGCTCACTATGCCCAACAAGCACGCCTTACTGGTGGATCTTTCGCCATTTGGCCTCGACAATCCGAACCAAGTGTTTTTGCCGATCGACGAGCCATCCGGCTATATTGAAGGCACGCTCGCGCGAGGTACCGGCCGCTGACGAATTCAAAGGCACCGGTCGCTTACGCTCGCGGTTCGGAAAGAATACCTGGTGCCTAGAGAGCGTTACCGAACCGCGACCGTAAGGGAGTCGGTGCTTTTAGTATTTCACCTTGGCAGGCGACCGCTCCCACTCCCGAAATGCTTCCAGCGCCTCGTCCCGCATCAACTGGACCATCGGAATCTTGCGCTCGCCCGGGGGAAGCGTTAGCTGATCATAAATCAGCGAATCGTCAAATCCAATGCGCCCCGCGTCCTCGCGCGTGTTCGCGTAATAGACCTTGCCCAGCCTCGCCCAATAAATCGCGCCCATGCACATCGGGCAAGGTTCGCAGGTGGTGTAAAGCACGCAATCGATTAGCTGAAAGCTCCCCGCCTTTTGGCACGCAGCCCGGATCGCCACCACTTCAGCGTGCGCGGTTGGATCCAGCAGTGCTGTTACCAGGTTGGTCCCGGTTGCGAGAACAGATCCGTTGCGCACCACCAGCGCGGCAAACGGGCCGCCCGCGCAAGATCGTACGTTCTCAATCGAGAGCGCGATGGCTTGTTCCATGAAGCGATCCACCATTAGAGCCTATTGTCTCGAACCTGCTACTCTGCATACAAATGAGCGAGCTTAGCCGGATTGGCGTGGCCATTGATTCCAGCTTGTTGAAGAAGTTCGACAGCCTCATCGCATCGCGCGGTTACACCAACCGTTCGGAAGCTTTTCGCGATTTGATTCGGGATGAGCTGGTGCAAAAATCGTGGGAGGGCCCCGACACCACAGTGGTGGGAACTGTCACGCTAGTTTATGACCATCATGTGCGTCTTTTGAATGAAAAGCTGACCGGCATGCAGCATACTCATTTCCATCACGTTCTCTCTACCCTGCACGTTCATCTGGATCATGACAACTGCCTGGAAGTGCTGGTGGTGAAGGGCAAGGCCAGCGTGGTGAAGAAGCTGGCGGACGCGTTGATCAGCACCAAGGGCGTGAAGCATGGGCGGCTGACTATTACTTCCACGGGCGCTGAATTGTGATCGCCGGAATCGGAATCGACGTAGCCGAAGTGGACCGCATTCGCGAGGCTATTGAGCGTCATGGCCATCGCTTCATCAGCCGGATTTACACCGCTGCTGAGATCGCTTATGTAGAACGAAAAGCCAATCGCTTCGAGCGCTATGCCGCGCGCTTTGCCGCGAAAGAGGCCGGCATGAAAGCCATTGGAACGGGTTGGAAGGGCGGAGTCCGCTGGCAGGATTTCGAGGTGTCCAATCTGCCCTCCGGCCGTCCCACGCTTCAGCTTCACGGCGAAGCGGGCAGGATTGCCGGGCAGTTGGGCGTACGCAATATCGCGCTCTCCATCACGCACACTGCCGCTCAAGGAGTGGCAATCGTAATACTCGAAACATAGTTTCATCGGCACGCATCCCACCGCATATATGCGGAGTCTTTTTTTAATTGCCAGTGTGATGTGTTGTCAGGTTGCTTTCGCACAACATTTGTTTTCTTTCGGCGTGAAAGGCGGATTTCCCCTCACCGATCCGCTCTCAGACGGCACTTTTAACTCTGTAGACGTGGTTACACACGTGTTCTCAGCTTCCAAGAATTACGTGGTCGGTCCGATGGTGGAGTTGAATCTGCCGTTCGGCCTGGCGGTGGAAGCGGACGCTCTGTATCGGCCACTGAACCTGACCACGGAAACACAGCTTGTCTCGTCTCCGTCCCTTGTCAACCGGCTTTCCGTGGATGCCAGTTCCATGGAATTTCCGATCCTGCTGAAAGCTCATTTCCTGCATACGCCGATTGTGAAACCCTATGTGGAAGCAGGGCCGATTTTCCGCTACGTCGCTTCCAAGGTCCAGTATTTGTCAAACAGCGGCTTCGCGCTGGGCGCGGGAGTAGACGTCAAGCTGCTGCTGGTTCGAATCGCGCCGGAACTGCGCTATTCGCACTGGGGATCCGACTCGGCATCCCCTCTACTTAACGTCAGCCTGCCTCCGTCCAACAAGAACCAAGTGGAATTTCTCATCGGCCTGTCCTTCTGATTCGGTCACGACTCGGCGCACGACATCGCTGGCGTGTTTTCAATGCCTTGCTCGCGGCTCTCCGCGCAGCAGCCATTTCTCGATGCTAGTTTGAGGCCGGAAGTAAAACATATATGGACACCGTTCAAACAGCCTTCGACAAAGCTTATTGGGCCTCGCAATCGCCGGAGCTGCAGGCGCTCCCGGCCATCGACGACTTCAGCCAGCGCAACACCCGCGCCGCCGTCCTTGCCGCGCAAGGGTTCATCGTCGATGTACCAATTATGGTGTGGGGCTGGGATCCATATTTGGTGATGACGATGCGCGCGAACTATGGCTATACCTGGGTTCCTTCGGCGTTGCAGCCCAATGTATCCGTCGCGCCTGGAGTCACACAACCCGGAACGGTTGCCTACGATCCCACACACCCGCCCGCGGGATCCATAAAAGTATCGACCAACATAGCGGACTATCCGCCGCTGAATCCACCGGCTCCAACGCCGCAGCTGGCTTCCGATGGCGATCCTGTGGGCCCGCAATCTGTGGGCACGTTGTATTTGTCTGTGGTGGGCGATAGTTCTCCGGATGGAACCAAGTTCACCGATTCGCGCGGGACATTTTTAAAGCACGTGACGATTACGCCCTTCGGACGCACGAACTATTGGGAGAAGGTGGCGTAGCCAAAGGCACCGTCTCCCTCAGAATCCGTGAAAAAATCAAAAGCACCGGTCGCTTACGCTCGCGGCTCGGAAAGAAAGTCTCATGTTCAGAGAGTGTTACCGAACCGCGGCCGTGAGGGAGTCGGTGCCGTTGCCGATTCTTTCACAGCTTCTCACGGTCGCGGTTCGGAGCGTAGGTTCGTAACAGAACCGCGGCCGTAAGGGAGCCGTTGCTTATCAGTGAAGCACGCCCATCTTCTTCGCCACCTGCGTCAAAATCTCCGCTGCCCGATCCAGCATCTCGCGCGTGTGGGTGGCCGTCACAATGGTCCGCACTCGCGCCCTGCCTTCGGGCACCGTAGGAAAGCCAATGCCTGTAGCGAACAGCCCATTTTCAAACAGTGCCGCCGAAAATGCGTGCGCCATTTTCGCCTCACCAACCATGATGGGGGTGATGGGCGTTTCGCTCTCGCCGGTGTTAAAGCCGGCGTTCTTCAGCGCGGCTTTGAAGTAGCGCGTGTTGTCCCACAGTTTTTCGATCCGCTCCGGTTCGTTCTCCAGAATCTCGAAAGCGGCCAGACAAGCCGCTGCTACTCCGGGCGGATGCGATGTCGAAAACAGGAACGGCCGGGCGCGGTGATACAGAAACTCAATCAGGTCCCGGCTTCCGCACACATAGCCGCCCAGGACACCCACCGCTTTCGACAGTGTGCCGACTTGAATGTCCACGCGGCCGTGCAATCCGAAGTGATCCACCGTGCCGCGCCCGTTCCGGCCCAGGACGCCCGAGGAATGTGCATCGTCGATCATCATGATCGCGCCGTGGCTTTCGGCGATCTGCACCAGCGCAGGCAGCGGCCCGATGTCGCCATCCATGGAGAATACGCCGTCCGTGATCAGCAGTTTTCTTCCGGATGCTCCCGCCAAATCGTCCAGAATCTTTCCGGCGGCGGCTGTGTCCCGATGCGCAAACACATGGATCTTGGCCCTCGAAAGGCGGCATCCGTCGATAATGCTGGCGTGATTCAAGGCATCGGAAATGATGTGGTCTTCGGGCGTAAGAATGGCGGAGACAGTGCCGGCGTTCGCTGCAAAACCGGATTGGAAAACCACGCACGCCTCGGTGTGTTTGAACTGCGCGATGCGCCGCTCCAGCTCCATGTGGATGCTCATGGTGCCGGATATGGTCCGCACCGCGCCTGAGCCCGCGCCGTATTTCCTGGTTGCGGCGATGGCAGCTTCGACCAGCTTCGGATGATCCGCCAGCCCGAGATAATTGTTGCTGGCAAGGTTGATCACCTCGCGCCCATCCACACGCGAGAGCGGCTCGCAAGGCGACTCCAGCACGCGCAGCCGCTGGTAGGTTCCGGCCTGCCGCCAAGCCTCCAACTGCTCGCCTAAATAACTCAGTGGTTTCGTAGCCGTCATACGCTTATCGTAACGTGCCGCTGGTTGCTGGTGGCTGGTTGCTCTAATTGGTATGAGGGTATAGAGTTATCGCATAAGGAGCGAATTTAAATGGAACAGGATCGTCGTCGGTTTCTCGCGACCGCGCTGGCTGCGGCGCCCATGTTTGTGCCACGCAGTGCCTGGGGAGCCAATGACAGGCTGTCGTACGGGCTGATCGGAGCCGGTGGGCGCGGCCGCTATTTGAATCGGAATTTTCAGAAGCTGGGCGCTGAATGCGTCGCGATCGCCGAAGTGTACGAACCGAATCTCGCTCTGGCCATGAAAGATGCTTCGGATGCCAAGAGCTACGTCGACTACCATGAGCTGCTGGCCCAGCCTGGCGTGGACGCGGTTGTAATCGCCACGCCCGATCATCAGCATTATCCGAATCTCCTTGCGGCTCTGGATGCGAAGAAGGATGTGTATCTTGAAAAGCCGATGTCGCATTCGCTCGAAGAGAGCCAGCTCATGATTCAAGCGGTGCGCAAGACCAGGCAGATCGTGCAGATCGGCATGCAGCGGCGCAGCGCGCCTTCGGTGATCAAAGCCAAAGAAATCGTGGATACCGGAATACTGGGCAGAATCACCATGGCCAAGCCCATGTGGAACTGGAATGTCTCGCACGAGCTGAATAACGCGCCGCTCGAAGGCCAACTGGATTGGAAGCGCTTTCTCGGACCCGCCAAGGATCGCGAGCTGCAGCCCATGCGGTTCCGCTCCTGGCGCGCTTTCTGGGATTATTCGGGCGGCAACATGACGGATCAAGGCACGCACTTGATGGACGTGGTGCAGTGGTTCACCAACTCGGGGCCGGTGCAATCGGCGATCAGCTTCGGACAAGTGGCCAAGATGACCGGTGCGGAGGCGCCGGACGTGTTCTGCGCGGTGTTCGAGTATCCCAAGCTCATGGCCACTTGGACCTTGAACTATTGCAACGCTTACGAAAACGACTGGTCTATCCAGTTCCAGGGCGACGAGGGTACCATGTTGATCTCGAATGCCGGCTTCAAGATCTGGAAAGAACCGTGGCCCAAGAATCCGGAGCCGGTGCAGGCAATGGAAGCGCCGATTCCCATTGAGACGCACATCCAGAACTTCCTGGATTGCATAAAATCGCGAAACGAACCCAACGCCCCGGTGGAAGTGGGGGCTAGCGCGGTTTCGGCGCCGCATTTGGCGAATGTGGCGTTTCATCAGGGTAAACAGGTCAGGCTTTAGCTCGGAGCTTCGCGCCTTCGCTGGGGCTGGGGGCTGGGGATTGGGGACTGGTGCCGGAACATCCGTCTGGTTCGTGCGTCTAAGAATCCATGGGCACGCAGTTGGAGGGTGGGCGGTTCTTTGGGACCACTCTGCGGCGGCGCTCGGTGGCCCAGTTGACGCTGGCCGATGTTGTTTATCCCGCTGGCGGGAGGCTGCCCCGGCATAGTCATGAGCGTGCGTATTTTTGCCTGATTCGCCGCGGCAGCTATACGGAAACCTACGGCCGCCGCACGCGCGAGTGCCGGCCGATGACCCTGGTGTTTCAACCGCCGGGGGAGCCGCATACCCAAACATTCTCGGGCTCTCCCGTGGCGTCCTTCAATGTCGAGATCGGCGCTGAGTGGCTGCAGCGCGCCACGGAATGGTCCAGCAATCTGGATCAGCCAGCCGAGTTTCATGGTGGCGAGGTTGCAGCGCTGGGGCTGAAGTTGTTCCGTGAGTTCGCGTGTGACGATTCGGATTCGGACCTGTCGATAGAAGGCTTCGTGCTCGAAATTCTCGCCGGTTGCACCAGTTTCCATGCGAGACCTTGTGATGAGCCGCAGCCGCGTTGGCTCAAGGAATCGCGAGAGTTGCTGGACGCCCGCTTCCGCGAACCATGGACTCTTCGCAGCATGGCGCGCGAGGCCGGAGTGCATCCGGTATATTTCGCGGCGGCCTTTCGGCGTTTCTACCACCGGTCCGTCGGCGAATATTTACGTTGGCGGCGGCTCGAATATGTCCGCCGGAAGCTGGACGATCCGGAGCTCTCGTTGGCTGATATTGCCGTGGATGCCGGATTCGCCGATCAAAGCCATCTTACCCGCAACTTCAAGCGCTTTACGGGCCGGACGCCCGGCGAATATCGCACCTTTCTCCGGTTCAAGACGGAATAACGTGTATCCGGCTACACTACCGTCAAGATGAAAACTCCCACGCTCGCACTTCTCTTCGCCGCGTTCCTGCGCGCACAGGGCCCACCCACGGGACCCGATATGACCATCGACGCCAAAATGCGCACCGACGTGATTGATGGAGCTTTGAAGGCGCTGAACGACAACTACGTCTTTCCGGATGTGGCAAAGAAGATGGAACAGGCCATCCGGGAGCGCCAGCAGCGCAAGGAATACGACTCCATCACCAGCGCCCGGAAGTTCGCCGAGACGCTAATGGATAACCTGCGGGCAGTCAGCCATGATGGACACTTGCGCGTGATGTACTCGGCTGAGGTGATACCTGAGGAACAACCGAATCAGGAACCGTCGCCCGAGGAAATAGAACGCCGCCGGGCTTTTGGCGCCCGAATCAACTTCGGATTCGAGAAAGTGGAACGGTTGCCGGGCAACATCGGCTACCTGGATCTGCGCGGATTTGCGCCGCCGGCGTTTTCCGGAGACACGGCCGCGGCAGCGATGAATTTTCTGGCCAATAGCGAAGCGGTCATTATTGATCTGCGCCAGAATGGCGGCGGTGATCCAGCTTCGGTGGCGTTGATCTGCAGTTATCTTTTCCCACCGGAGCCCGTGCATCTCAACGATCTTTATTTCCGCCCGGCCAATGCGACGCACCAATGGTGGACCCTCCCGTATGTGCCGGGCAAACGGTTGGTGGGTAAAGATGTATACGTGCTCACCAGTCACCGGACGTTCTCGGCGGCCGAAGAGTTCACCTACAATCTGAAAAATCTGAAGCGCGCCACCATTGTGGGCGAAGTAACGGGCGGCGGCGCGCATCCGGGTGGCCCGGTGCGGATCAACGACCACTTCATGGTAGGAGTGCCTTCCGGCCGCGCCATCAATCCGTACTCGAAGACTGACTGGGAAGGTACCGGTGCGGAGCCGGATGTCAAAGTGCCGGCCGAGCGTGCGCTAAAAACGGCTCATCTGATGGCGCTGGAAAAGGAGCTGCCAAAATTAGAGAGCCCCGACCTCAAGGAGGCGGCCGGGGCTGCGATTCAAAAACTAAAGAAGGAACTAGCGGAGAAGCCTTAGCTACGGGCCGCTGCGAATTTCCGGCGGGTCAAGAAGCCGAGTCCAGCCAGGCCTGCCATCAGAAAGGCGCCGAACCGGGGTTCTGGAACCGTGCTACCTGTTACTGAACCCGAGACCAGCGTCCCGCAACCTGTGCAAACGACCGTGGAATTGCTGTCGGCGCCCAAATCTCCTTGGAGGAGGTTCACCAACCCTCCAGCGCTCGTGATGCCTGGTGTGTCAAAAAACAGCGTGATGTATTGATTTGACGATGGATCATATAGGTCGATGTGGTTCGCGTCCACTGGGAGCGTGCGAAAACTATCGCCCGGAGTGTATTCGTTGTCGGCGCCAGCATTCGTGCCCTCAACGGTGATGTCGAAGCCAGTAAGGGTCGCGCCAGTATTGTCGGTTGTAAAAAAACTGCCGGTTCTGATGTCGTTGTCCGTTTCAAAGCCAACGTCGCCGCAGTTATAGCAAAAGGTGGTGGTGTTGAAAGTCCACGTAATGTCCGCGGAGGCGCACGTGGCGAACGCAGCAGCGAGCCCGGCGATAGTTAACAATTTGGTAATATTTTTCATTTATTTCTGACCGATGACTAAGTGTTTCATGCGGGTGGAGACAGGTCAATCCACCAAAATGAGGTCTCGTACTACTAGTACTACTATAAGTACTTTTGCCACCATTCCATCTCATAGTAATAGCGATGCACCATATCCCATGGGGGCCATCCGCCGTGGAAATCTCCGGGATAGCGGATGAATTTAGCTGGAACGCGAAGCTTTTTCAGGGCCGTGTACATTTGCTCCGCCTCTTCGATGGGAACGCGCCGGTCGGCCTCGCCATGCACAAACAGCGTGGGAGTTTTGACATTGCCCGCGTGCGTGATCGGTGAAAGAGCGCGCATACGTTCGCTCGATTCCTGATTCCAGGGAGTACCGTAAAACTCACTCTCTTTGGTGCGCGGGATGTCGGCCGTGCCGTAATCGCTCAGCCAGTTGGAAATGCCTGCTCCGGTGACTGCTGCCGAGAAGCGATTAGTTTGAGTGATGATCCAATTGGTCAGAAATCCACCGTAAGAATAGCCGCTCACGCCCAAGCGCTTTCGGTCAATCGGATAGTGGTCCAGCGCGTAATCGACGCCCGCGATCACGTCCTGATAATCCAATTTGCCCCAACCTCCCCAGGTGGCCCACAGGAATTTTTCGCCGTAGCCAGTAGATCCGCGCGGATTGATATAGAGAACAGCGAAGCCATTCGCGGCCAGCCACTGAAACTCATAGTTGAAGGCATCCCCGTAGGCCATATGCGGACCGCCATGAATGCTGAGGATCAGTGGATAGGGACTCTTCGCCGCGCGCGGCAGCACCATCCAACCTTCTACTTCGGTACCATCGGTGCTGCGGAATCGGATCCGCTCGGCCGGGCTCAACTCGACGTCATTCAGAGATTTCTCATTCAGCGCACTGAGCTTGGTTTCGCCCGTAGAGTCGGCTCGCGCGGAAAAAACCTCGGCGGGATGCCGGGCGTCGGTCGCGGTGTACGCTATGCGATCCGCTGTGGCGGAGAAGCTAAAGCCGCCGAGCGACCGTTCGCCTTTGGTGATTTGCTCCACCGGTCCGCCGGATGCGGGCTCGCGAAACAGATGCACGTCGCCCGCGATGTCAGCGATGAAATAGATGAATTGGCCTCTCGAAACAGGCGCCTCGGGAATCAGATCCCACTCCGCCGTCAGATTCGACATCTGGCCGCCGGCGGCGGGCATGCGATACAGATCCATTGCGGCGCCGTGGTTCGCGCGGGCCTGGATGATCTGATTCAAGCTCTGCTGGCGGCGGAAGATTAGCGTCCCGCCGTCTGGTGTCCAAACCGGCGAATCGTATTCAAAGCCGTCGTCCGTAAGGCGGCGAACTTTGCCATCGAGATCCATCACCCACAAATCCGTGCGCTCATAGGAATATTCGTCGCGCTGGTGGGAATCGGCTATTAGCGCGAGGGCGCTTGAATCGGGCTTCCAGGCCGCTGATCGCACATCCACTCCGAGCTGTGTTAATTGCCGGGGTGCTCCGCCCTCGCGCGCCACGATATACAGCTCCAGTGGCGGCGTGGTGGCGGGATCGCGCGGATCGGGAAGATAGCCGCGGCCATCGAAGCGAATGTTCATCCAGTCATACATACGGCCTTTGAAGCGCTGATCGATCTGCTTTTCAGCTTGCGGCAATTCGAATTGCTTGGATCGGGGCGCTGTCTTCTTGGTGAAAGCGATCCAGCGGTTGTCCGGGCTGAAGATGGGGGTGCTGCTGACGCCGGGAATTTGAAATGCTTCGCCGCCCGCTTGGTCCATGCGCAGAAACCAGACGTCGCCATCGACCCCCGGCCCAGTGCGGGTGGAATGGAACGCCAGCAGTTTCCCGTCCGGGCTCCATTGGGGCGCCGATGCGTTGAACGCAGGGCTCGAGAGGCGAACCGGCGGCGTGGAGCCATCTGACGCGCTCATCCAGATCTCAGTGTGGCGCTGGTTCTCGGATTCGATGATCGAATTGCGGACGAAGACCACCCAGCGGCCATCCGGCGAAATGGCGGTAGCGGAAGCGCTCTCGATGCGGTAATAATCCTCGAGCTGGAGGAATCGCGCAGGCGCGGAATGCGTGAGCAGCACGCACAACACAGATAAAACGGCCAGTCGGTGCATGGCGGGCATTATATCGCTTCGTGGCAAAATGGTGGAATGAAAATAGGGGTACTTGGATCTGGAATTGTCGGGCGCACTTTGGGAGCCGGTTTTGTAAAGCACGGCCATCAGGTAAAGATAGGCACGCGCGATCCGTTGGACAAAGACGTTGCCGCGTGGCTGGCTGCGAACTCCGGTGTAACGTCGGGAACATTTGCGGACGCCGCGGCGTACGGTGAATTATTGCTGTTGGCTGTCAAAGGATCGATTGTCGACAAGGTCATCGAACTCGCCAAGCCGGAGAACTTCACCGGCAAGACCGTGATTGACGCCAACAATCCTATTGCGGATGGGCCGCCGGTGAAAGGCGTAGTTCCGTTCACTACCGGCCCCAATGAATCCCTGGGCGAGAAGGTTCAGGCGCTGATTCCGAAAGCGCATGTGGTGAAGGCATTCAATAGCGTGGGAAGCGCGCTCATGGTGAATCCGCACTTTGAACAAGGCACGCCAAGCATGTTTTTGTGCGGCGACGATGATGGCGCGAAGGCCCAGGTGTCCCAGATCATTCAACAGTTGGGCTGGGAGCCGGTGGATTGTGGTGGAATCATCGCGTCGCGGGCAATCGAGCCGTTGTGTATGCTCTGGCTTATACCGGGATTCTTGAGAAACCAGTGGACTCACGCGTTCAAGCTGTTGACGCGATAGGTGAAAGACCCGTGTGGCGCACGCACTCTTGCGTGCTGCATCGACACTCATGTCGATGTTCCCCGGCGCCGAGATGAGCAACGGACGGTCCCGAGGGGGGAACGTCTCTAGCGGCAGAAACTTCGGCGCAGCCGCCCCTGTGTTTCCAAGGGCTTGCGCCGAGGTTTCTGGAGAGTCTCGGCGCAGCACGCATGAGTGCGTGCGCCACAAGCGCTACAGAGGCGACCGGTTGTCGCGGTTCCTTTACGGAAGCCACCAGTTTAGGGAATCCGACGCAGCCGTGAAGAACTCGTCGGCGGATTTCGGATTGCTCTTGGTCCAGTTGCCGGCCGCCTTGTACTGTGGATCGTGATACACCCAAATCTGCCCTCGGTCGGATTGCGTAAGAATGGGTGTCGTCGAGACGCATTCGTAATCTTCGTTGTCGATGGTAAATTTCAGATGATTGTGATCCACGTCGCCTACCTGGACGAAGGGTAGCGACGTCACCGGTTGCGTCGAAAAGAAATATCCGCCGCGTTTGGGAATATAGAACATCGCATAGGGACCATAAACCATCGCTCCAGGCCCGTTCGAGGGGACAAGCTCTTTGTTGATGAACACCTTGAGACTCGAAAACCGGAGCATGGGGACCATTTGCGCGCCGGGCTTGTTTCTTGGATCGTTCCGAGGATCGGGCTGCAGTTGTACATTATCTGTACGATGCTCGAACAGGCCGGGATTGGTGGGGATGTCGATCGTAAATAAGCCGCCTGCGCCGAGTGGAGGCGACTCGATGGGGATCGGAAATGTGGGTGTCGGTTTTCCTCCGTCCGCATTTGGAAACTTGGCGGCGAACTCATTGCCGGCTGGTTTCGCGATGATTTGAAAATGGTCGCCGTCGGGCAACCGGTCCACTACCAGCTCATAAGCCCATACCGCGAGGCCGGTGTCGTCGCGAAGGATTCGATAGACGCTGTTCCCGGTGGCCGGCTTCATTTCGACTTTTAAGTTGTCTGAAGCGTTGGTCCCCGTATTCGCCGTGATCTTCAGCCGGATTCCGTTGCTCAACGAGATGGTGGATGAAGTCTGGGCCAGGCAGGTGCTGAGCTGTAGGGCGAGCAGGGCCGTCAAGGTCCGCATGGAGACTAGACGCGGGCCGCAGCAGAAACGTTCAAGCTTGAATGTAAGCTCGGGCGGGCTGGCAACCCGCCGCAGGATGGCATCCTGCCCTACTAATCGTAGTGTAAGGCGACTAGTGGGTCGATACGGGCGGCCCGGGCTGCCGGAACGCACACCGCGATTGCTGAGATTACCAGCATTGTGGAGGCTGAAGCCAACAACGTAATGGGGTCGGCGGGGGAGATTCCGAAAAGATAACTTCTGAGGAGCCGGCCAGCCAGAGTCGCTATGGCGATGCCTGTAATGCTTCCGGCAGCGATCAACAGCAGCGCTTCGCGTGCGATCAGCCAGACCACCGAGCCGGCGTCGGCGCCCAGCGCCATCCGAATGCCGATTTCGCGAGTGCGGCGCGAGACCAGGTAAGCCAGGACGCCATAGAGTCCCACCGCGGCGAGCAAAAGAGCCAGGAGGCCCAACACGCCTGCGAGGTTCGCGACCATGCGCTCGCGAGCCATGGAGTCTTCAATGCGGAGTTCCAATGTCTTGATGTTGAATACCGGGAATCCTTTGTCCAGAGCATCGAATTCGCGGCGGACGGCGGCGATGGTGCCGGCCGTATCCGGAGCGCTGGTGCGCACGTGCAGCGTCGGCATGTAGGGCGCGCTGTCTTGATACGTGAAGTAAACCACGGGCGGCGGCGCGCTGCGGAGATCGTAGTAGTGGCTGTTCCCGACCACGCCCACCACCTGAAGGCGATGGTTCACGCTGCCGTCGACGTCCTGGATGGTACGGCCGATTGGATTCTCGTTCTTGAAAAGCGCGCGCGCCAGCGCTTCATTGATGATGGCAACCCAAGGAGAGCCGGGCTGATCCGCTGCCGTGAAATCGCGTCCGGCGATCAGCGGGAGGCCGATGCTATCGAAGAATCCCGGCGTGACCTCGTCGTCGGCCACCTGGATAGACTGGCCACCTGGCACTGCGATCGACTCGCTGTCCGAGCGGCTGCCGAGCGGGCCGTTTTCAGCCAGCGCAGCGGATTGAACGCCAGGAATCGCGGATACCCGGCGGATCAGTTCCCTCGCCAGCACCCGTTTACGCTCGGCACTGTAGATCTCCTGCTGCGGCTTCATCGTAAAAAGTAGAACGAGGTCAGGACGCACGCGATAATCGGTGGGCCGGAGATTCGCCATCGTGCGGGCGAACAGTCCGGCTGCGATCAGCAATACCAATGAGAAGGCCACTTGTGCGATTACCAGCGCTCCTCGGAATCCTGTACGGCTGGATTCTCCGATGGATGCGGCGGAGTCTGTTTTGAGCGTGGCTGCCAGTTGGCCGCGCGTACTCTGAAGCGCGGGGACCAATCCGAAGAGCAGCCCGGTTGCCAGCGCGAGAACGAATGTGAAGGTCAACGCACGGGCGTCCGGATGAAGATCCATAACAATGCTGATGTGACCTTGCGGAAGGAAATGAATCAGGAGCTGTTCCGCAGCGTTGGCAACCAAGATGCCGAAAGCTCCTCCCAGCAGGGAAAGCAACACGCTTTCGGCCAGCATCTGCCGGACCAGGCGCGCGCGGCCTGCTCCGAGAGAAGCGCGGATTGAAAGTTCGCGGCTGCGCGCAGTGGCTCGCGCCAGCAACATGTTGGCCACGTTGGCGCACGCGATCAGGAGCACAGCCGCCACCAGCGCGAGCAAGACGAACAGCGGCGCTTGAAACTCCTCCAGTTGTCCCGGCCAGCTCTTATCGCCGGCCAGTACTCGGGCGTGGTGATAGTTTCGCCGGCGAATCTCTTGAACCGGCGTGGTCCGAAGAAATTCTTGAAATTGTGAATCCACGGCCGCTTCGACCTGCGCCAGGCGCAGGCCGGGCTTGATGCGGCCTGCGGTGTCCCAGTTCCGCGTCGGCGAGTTGCCGATTTCCGCGATCTGGCTGAGTTGCTGACCGGCCGGCAAAACCGCTAGCCGCAACTCAGGTTCGAAGCCCTGCTCCAGGTCGAAGAAGGATGGCGGTGAGACGCCAACGATGACGAATGGATAAGTGTTGAGGTGAATGGTGCGGCCGATCACCGTTGGATCGCCGGCGAAGCGTCGCTTCCAGAAGCGATAGGACAGCACTGCTTCCGGTGCCCAATGTCCGGAACGAACCTGGGGCGTAAAAGCTTGCCCCAGCATCGGGCTCACGCCGAGGAATGTGAAGTAATTCGGCGAAACGAACTCGCCCACAATGCGCTCAGCCCGGCCGTCGTAGGAGAAGCTGAGCCCATCGTTCGAAAACGTCGCGACTTCGGAAAGGATGTCCGCGCGGTGCAGTTGATCGACAAAGCCGGAAGGCAGGCTCGCCAGATACCGTTCGTCGCCACGCGTGGCCATTAACCGCAACAGACTATGGGGATTCGCAACGGGCAGCGGCTTCCACAGCACCGCATCCAAGGCCGTAAATATGGCGCTGTTGGCGCCGATGCCCAGTGCGAGCGAGATTATCGCGGTGATGGTGAAGGTGGGGCTACGGCGGAAGGTGCGAGTGGCGAAGCGGAGGTCCGCGGTGAGATCTTGGAGTGGCCGCATGTCGGGTTTCCTTTCTCAATCTATCGACGTTGGATGGGTGGAGTTCGTTGGGTTTCCGTATAATGTCGGAATGGGAGTTCACTCATGAAGACAATTGTATTGGGATTTAGCGCGACCCTGGCTGCGGTGGTGCTGTCATTCGCGGCGGACGCGCCCGCGCCCAGCATTGGTAAGGCGGTTGATCTGGAGGTCCAGATCGCGGAGTCGGAAGTAGTACCGCTGGCGGAAGCCATGCCCGCCGATAAGTATGACTTCGCGCCGTCTCAGGGTGAATTCAAAGGCGTGCGCACGTTCTCGCAGCAAATGACGCATATTGCGGCGGTAAATTTCCAGGTGGCGTCCGCTGCATTGGGCGAAAAGAATCCGAGCGAGATAGGAGCAGGCGAGAACGGCCCGGCGTCCATCAAGGGTAAGGACGCCGTAGTGAAGTACCTGAAGGATTCCTACACCTACGCGCACAAAGCCACCGCATCACTGACCGTGGCCAATGCCATGGACATGGTTCCATCGCCGTTTGGCGGCGGGAAAATCGCCCGGATATCGATTGCCGCTTTCCCGGGTTGGCACAGCTTCGATCATTATGGTCAGGCCGTGGTCTATGCGCGTATGAATGGCATCGTGCCGCCCGCCAGCCGGCCGCAGTAAGTGACGGCCCGGCCAGCCACCCCCGCGGACGCGGACGCGATCGCGCGCATCTACAACGAAGGGATTGAGGATCGCGTGGCTACATTCGAGACGCGGTTCCGTTCAGGCGTTGATGTGCGCGCCTGGTTCGACAGGGTTCATCCGATCGTGGTGGTGGAAGACGAAGAGGGCGTGGTTGCTTTCGCTGCCACGTCCGTCTATCGGCCGCGCGAGTGCTACGCCGGGATCGCTGAAGCGTCGGTGTACGTCGCGCGCTCCCATCGGCGCCGCGGAGCTGGCCGAATCGCGCTGGAAGCATTGATTCAGGCGTCTAAGGAAGCTGGTTTCTGGAAGCTGCTATCGCGTATTTTTCCGGAAAATGCCGTGAGCCGTGACCTGGTCCGCCGGCTCGGATTTCGCGAGGTGGGTGTTTATGAGAAG
>DASYNU010000122.1:0-3197 GCA_036008345.1 Bryobacteraceae bacterium | reverse complement strand
GGCGCGCGGCTCCCCCCTTCGGCTCCGCTCAGGGTCACGCCGCGCAAGCGCCTCAACTTCTCCACTTCAGCGTAACCGGCCCGGCCAAGGGATGCCTCATCTCGCCGCCGGTACGCTTCGCTTCCAAGTGCGCGGCCTTTAGTTGGAAATACCATTTCGCGGGACGGTCGGCGTCGTCGATCAACATGAGATGAGGATTGTGCTTGAGGCCTTCGGCCTGGAGTTCCATGGTGCGGCGATCCTGCTCGACGAATTTTGCAAAGACGAACTTCAGCAACTCGGGACCGAAGGGGAGCCAGCGAAAGAGGTTCCAGGCGGCGACTACGTCGATGCGGCATTGATTGCGCGTGATCGGCGTTACCGTGGTGAGCGATGAGAACCAATACTTCCCTGCCCGGATGGTTTCCCTACGCAGGTTGGGCAGAACGAAATCGATGGTCGTGGTGATGGAATCGGCGGCGGCATAGAGGCGCAGAAGCTTATAGGGCGCGGAGTTTGAACTGGGCGTGTGGGCGCTCATGCGAAAGCCGTTGGGAATGGGCTCGAAGTTTTTCTTCTTTTCATGGATGCTGTGGCGACTGCGCCACCACCACGCCTGATGCACGAACGGCCCGTGCGCGGGATCCATGAGGCCGATGATGCCGTGGTCGATGCTGACTGGCATGCCGGCCGTGAGGTAGGCGAGCTTGAACTTATTTCCAGACACTCCGAACTTCTCAATCTGCGGTGCAGGTTCGGGGGCTTCCTCAGGCTGGCTGAATCCCGCTCCTGGCGGGCCGGGGTCGGGTACGTAGACCCAGACAAAACCATCCTGCTCTTCGCAGGGATAGCTACCCGCGTAGATGCGATCGACTTTCAGATTCTGGTCGGCGGTAAGCGAGGGGATGAGCTGGCATTGACCGTTGTGCGCGTCGAATTGCCATCCGTGGTAGGGGCACTCGATATTTTCACCATCGAACTGACCGCCGTTGAGCGGCATACCGCGGTGAGGACAAGAGTCGCGTAACGCGAAGGGACGGCCAGCGCGGTCGCGTCCAATAACCAGCGGAATTTCAAGCAGCGTAGCTTTATGAAGTTGATTGCGATGGACTCGATCGGCGGGCAGAGCGCGATACCAGAAGCCGGTGAGCATCAGGGAGTCAGTCGCCTGGCGTTGGGGAGGATCGAGTTCGGGCATGGGAGAACTTGATTTCCTGGTTGTAGATTGAACCCAATATGCTAGCATTCGCAGAACTTTCCGGCGCGTACCGAATTGCGCGGAGGAATCTCGATGGAATTTATCGGACATTTTCGCAGGCTTACGCCGCTGCAACGGAACACCTTCACCGCCTGCTTTCTGGGCTGGTCACTGGACGCCTTTGATTTCTTCATCCTGACGTTTTGCGTGAGCGCGATCGCGACGCAGTTCCAGACCAAAGTTTCGGCCGTCGCAGAAGCGATTTTTATCACGCTGGCTTTCCGTCCGGTAGGAGCGTTTTTGTTTGGATTGATGGCGGACAAGTTTGGGCGGCGCCCCACACTGATGGTCGATATCATCGCGTACTCCGTGTTCGAACTGGCGTCGGCGTTCGCGCCGTCTTTGAAAGTTTTTCTGATCACGCGGGCATTATTCGGAATCGCGATGGGCGGGGAGTGGGGCGTGGGCGCAGCGCTGGCTTTCGAAACGCTGCCGGTAGAGGGACGGGGATTTTTCTCCGGGCTGCTGCAGGAAGGATATGCCGTCGGCTATCTCATGGCAGCGTTAGTTTATGGGACAGCGTTCCGTTTTGTGGGCTGGCGGGGAATGTTTGTGATCGGCGCGCTGCCGGCGTTTCTGGTGATCTACATTCGCACGAAAGTGGATGAGTCTCCGGCCTGGGTGCAAGGGCAAGCGTCGAAAACGCCGGAAAGACGGCTGGGGAAGGACATCCTTACCTATCTGGGTACGTTTGTTCTGTTGGTAGTGCTTATGTTCGCTTTTAATTCGTTCAGCCATGGGACGCAGGACTTGTATCCGACATTTCTGACCAAGGGGCATCAGTTCGATCCTAAGACGGTGATGTTCATCACAGTGATAGCCAACATTGGGGCTCTGCTGGGGGGAATTTTGTTCGGGACGTGGTCGGAGCGTATTGGCCGGCGTCGCGCGATTGTGATCGCCGCGCTTTTGGCCATCCCTGTGATTCCATTGTGGGCGTATTCCCATACTGTTCTGATGCTGGCGTTGGGAGGATTTCTAATGCAATTTATGGTGCAGGGGGCATGGGGAGTGATCCCCGCCCATTTGAACGAACTCTCGCCATCGGCAGTGCGGGGAACGTTTCCTGGATTCGCATATCAGCTGGGCAATCTGCTTTCATCGCGCAATGTGGTGATTCAGGCGAAGCTGGTGGAAAACCGCTATCGTGGCATGTATCCACCAGTTTTGGCCTGGACGGTAGCACTGGTAGCAACCCTGGTGGCGGTGGTTACGTGGAGCGGCCGGGAGCGAAAAGGCACCGACATGACCGATACCGGCTAGTTTTGCGGAAGGGCGGAGGGAAGTTCCGTTATTCTCTAGCGAATCGATATTCTAGGGCGTTTAGAAGTGTGCAAGATTTGGCATACCCCATAGTAAATTAGACGATACTGGCACGAGAGTAGCATTGTCACCGGTGGACTCCTGTGGTACGGTAGGTAAAATTTCACGCCTTCGTTAATACTCTCAAGGGTTTTTTGACGTTGTGGTTTGCGGCGAGCGCGTGTACAGGAGCGCCACTATGAAAGAGACGATCGATTCCACTCCGGTCAGACCAACGGGCGAAGATGAGAATTTCGCGAACCGCAAGTTGATCCGTCCGGCATTGCCGCGGGTAGAGCACAACCACGGCAACCACAATTCAAACCATAACTCGAATCACATGCCGGTGGCGGAACGCCGCGAGCGGCACGATCGTCCGGAGCGCGGGCAAGATCGCGGACCGGATCGCGGGTACGACCGCGGGGAGCGTTCCGCGCCGGGAGGTGGTGGAGGGCGGAAGGCAGCTCCTCCGGAGCAGACGAACGCGGAGAATTTCTATTATCAGAAGCAGATGCAGTCGCGGACACCCATGGTCATCGTGCTGCAAGACGGCGAGGAAGTGCATGGCATCATCGAGTGGTATGACAAGACCTGCATAAAAGTGATCCGCGAAGATCGTGGGCCGAATCTGATGATTTACAAGCCGGCGATCAAGTAT
>DASYNU010000121.1:0-5133 GCA_036008345.1 Bryobacteraceae bacterium | reverse complement strand
TCGTTGAGAGCAACACCGAATCGCGAAGCGGAGCCGCGCTTGCTGCCGTCGAAGCAAGCAAGCGAGAGCTCCTTGAGAATCTTTTCGGGCAGTACGGCGCGGAGTCTCTTGTTCTGGCCTCAGATCCGGATCATGTTTTGTGGACGGACGATCTGATCCAAGCTCAAGTATCGGCCCAAGAGTTTGGAGCTCGCCGTGTTTGGACTCAGCCCCTCCTGGGAACGCTGGCGGACGGAGGCCTCATCTCCCTTGAGGAATATACTGACGCTTCAGCACGGCTCATCGGAATGGAGTTCATAACGACCATGTTCGATGCTTCGTCCTTATTCGCCGGCTTTCGGCTAGCCGAATGGGCGTCATATGTGCGTCCTGCGGCGCAGTTCGTCAAGATCTTCTCTGACACGCAGACCGATGTCCAAGCGTTGTTCACGATATTCGTCGGCTTTATCCAAAAACTATTCCAGGAACCGATCGCGCGTTCTGACCGATGTGGAATCACGCGTTCGCTGCTCGACGGGCTGGGACGCAGGCCCGACGGAGCAGTATTACTGATGAGCCTGCGACAGTCCGTCGCGTGGGTTTTCGGAGTGAATGCTGTCGGCCAGATGCAATTTGAGGAGTGCTATGACCATTGGTTAGCGCACCGTGAGCATCCGTTGCTATTACCTGGTTAAAAGTTGGGCGCGTTTTCGCCGCGCGCTCGGCAATTGGGGCCCAATTTACAGTTCGCAGACTGGCAGCCGATATGGTTATGGACCCAGCGCGATTACTCCCCTGAAGTCGGCTTCGAACCGCTAATCCTGAGTTATCTTTCCTGCCGCTCGAAAAACCCCGGGAACAGGAACAGATCCCTAACCGCCGCCGCCTTCAGCCGGAACCGCACGCCTCGCGCCGTTCCAGAAACCTGACAACCACAAAAAGACTATCCGCCCTGGGCTGCCTGACGACCCAAGTATGCGCACAGGGCCTTGGATGCGATGCGCGTAGCCTCGCAAGTTCTCGAAACCCGACAGTCGCGTTGACGCCCTCGGGAGAAGTTCCCTACGGAACTTCGCACCACGCGCGGCACGGGCGCGGATGGTCTCCTTAAAATCACGTGTCAGCGCCATAAGTAACGCCATTCAAATTCAGCTGCCGCCACGGTTGAGTCACGAACTCAACAGCCGCAATCCTCCCTTCACCATCAACAACCTCCAAAAACTCACAACAGCATCAACCGCACCTCGTGCTATCCCAATGCCAGGTGACACCTCAATGACCCCAACTGCATCCACCCAACCCCAGTGCGTCTCTATCCGCAATCGCGCGAACGCCCAACATTCCACCGGCCCTCGATCCGAAGCCGGCAAACAGCGTTCGGCGCTCAACGCTCTTACTCACGGACTAACGGCCCGCACCGCCGTCCTCGCCTCCGAAGACCCGGCCGCCTACGAGCAACACCACCGCCAGTTCCTCGACGAACACTGCCCGGCCACCCCCACCGAAACCCAGCTAGTCCGCGAACTAGCCGACACCGCTTGGCGGATGAATCGCATCCCGCTTTTAGAAGCCGACGTCCTCTCTCGCGCGCAGTCCCCGGCCCCCAGCCCCGAGCCCCCGTCTTTCGACATCGTGGACGCGCACCGTCTGCTAACCTCACTCAGCATCCACGGCCAGCGCCTCTCCCGCCAGTTCCAAAAGACACTCAACCAACTCCGCGAAATCCAGCTTGAACGCCTCGAGCGCCTGCGGCGCGACCTTCGCGACGCCGCCTCAGTCCTCCAATTCCATAAACACAAAGGACTTCCATACGACCCCGCCGAGGATGGCTTCGTTTTTTCAAAAACCGAAATTGAAGCGTTCGCCCAACGCACGATGCGTCTCAACGAGGCTTGGAAGGTCGATAATTTCACCCTCCTCGGATTCCGAACCCCACGCAACCCGCGAATCCTCAAGAGCGTCGACGCCATATGCTGAAAACCAGCCACCAATCACCAGCAACCAGCCACCAGCAACCAGCCACCAGCAACCAGCCACCAGCAACCAGCCACCAGCAACCAGCCACCAGCAACCAGCCACCAGTCAGCCAAGCTACCATCATGAAGATGCTCGCGAACAAAACCCTACCTGCCCTACTCCTGTCCCTAGCCGCCGCAGCCGCGCAGACTGTTCCTACTCCTGAATCCGTCCTCGGCCACAAGCCGGGTGATGATTTCTACCTCGCCAACTATGACGAATCGCGCGATTATTTCCACAAGCTCGCCGCTGTTTCAGATCGCATCAAGCTGATCTCCGTCGGCAAGACCACGCGCGGCCTGGATTGGGAGATCGCCATCATTTCTTCGCCTCAAAATCTTGCGCAGCTCGATAAATACAAGGATATTTCGCGGCGCCTGGCCCAGGGCCGCGGTCTCTCGGACGAACAAGCGAAAGCGCTGGCGCGTGAGGGCAAAGCCATTGTCCACATCGACGGTGGATTGCATTCCACCGAAGTTGCGGGAGCTCAGCAATCCATTCTGCTGGCCTATAAACTGGTGGCGACCCAGGGCGACCCTGCCGTGGATGCGATTCTCGCGAACGTCATCCTGATGCTATGGCCGACGCTGAATCCGGATGGACAGAATGAAGTAGTGGGGTGGTATCGCAAAAATGTGGGAACGCCTTACGAGGTGAGTCCGCTGCCGGATTTGTATCAGGAATATGTTGGCCACGACAATAATCGCGACGGCTACATGAACAACATGTTGGAATCGCGCGACGTAACGCGCGCTGAAATCGAATGGGACCCGGTTATTTTTTATTGCCATCACCAGACCGCGCCGTTTCCTACGCGCATCTTCATTCCGCCCTTCACTGAGCCCATCTCGTCGAACATCAATCCGCTGATGGCGCGCTGGCTGAATGTGCTGGGGATCAATATGGCGGCTTATTTGGACGAACATCAGATGCCCGGCGCGGTGCATCGCGTCGGCTTCGACAATTGGTATCCCGGCTTCCTCGACTTTACCCACATCTTCAGAAACAGCATTTCCTTTTTCACCGAGACCGCCCTCTATCGCTACGCGACGCCGCATTTTTATACGGTCGACGAATTCCCCAAGGATCGCCAGCAACTGATGTCGGAAGTCTTCTACAGCAGCCCATGGAAGGGCGGCTGGTGGCGTTTGGCGGATGCTGTGCGCTACATGGAAGGCGCGTCCATGGCGGTGCTGGATACGGCGGCCAAGTATCGCGAGAACTTGCTCTATAACCGCTATCAGGCCGCGCGCGACAACATGGAACGGTTCCGTAAAGAGCCGCCCTTCGCCTATGTGATCCCGCGCGAGCAGCGCGATCTTCCCACCGCCGCGACATTGGTAGAGAAGCTGCTGATCAACGGCATTGAAGTGCATGAGGCCCAGCAGCCGTTTGTGGCCAACAGCCGCGAGTACAAGGGTGCCTGGGTGATTTTGATGGACCAGCCATTTTCGCCGCTGGTAAAGGAATTGTTTGAGACGCAGCAGTATCCCGATTTGCGCCAGTTTCCAAACGGGCCACCCATCCGCCCCTACGATGTGGCGGGTTGGACTCTGCCGATGCAGATGGGCGTAGAGACTGCGGTTGTATCGGAGCCGCTGAGCGACAGCCAGCGCGCGGCCCTGAAGCGCATCGATCATGTTACGCCTCTTGAAGCCAAGATCGAGGGCACGGGATCGCTGTACGTCTTGAGTCACCAGCCCAATGCCAGCTTCGCAGCCGTCAACGAGATCCTCTCGAAGGGCGGACAAGTGAGCTTTTCGAAAACTGAAATTGCGACGTCCCAAGGTCCCGAAGCCGGCGCGATGATCGTTTCGGGCCTGGATCGCGAGCGTATGAATGACATCGCGCGCAAAAATTCGGTTAATGCATTGGCGATTGCAAAGGCGCCGCAGGACGCGATCACCACCAAGAAACCCCGCGTGGGGTTGTATCGCTCCTGGACCGGAAACATTGATGAAGGCTGGACGCGTTGGATTCTTGAAAACTACGGGTTCGCGCCGGTGACGCTGCGCAATGGCGATATTCAAGCCGGGCACTTGCGCGACCGGTTGGACGCCATCATCATTCCCGATGCGGGAGCAAGGCAGATCATGAACGGGTTTGCTCCTGGAACTATATCGGGAGAATATGCGGGCGGCGTCGGTGAAGCTGGTGCGGAGGCGCTACGGGTGTTTGTCCGCGCCGGTGGCACCCTGATCGGTTTCAACAATGCCTCGCTCATGGCCATCCAGAGCCTGGGCCTTCCGGTTAGCAACATTCTGGAAGGACTGAATGACGATCAATTCTATTGCTCGGGTTCGCTATTGCGAGTGGAGCTGCGCGATGTGAATCATCCTTCGGTTTGGGGAATGCCCCGCGAGCCCATCGTCATGTTTGAACGCGGACCCGTGTTTGAGACCAAGAGTGGATTCCGCGGAACCATTCTGGCTAGCTATCCCAAGGAACGGAATCCGCTGGCCAGCGGCTATCTATTGCACCCCGAGCGCATCCAGGGAAAGGTGGCCGCGCTCGAGGTTTTCTATGGCGACGGGCGCGTCTACCTGTTTGGATTCCGCCCACAATGGCGTGGGCAATCGCATGGCACGTATAAGTTCGTATTCAATGCGATTTACGATTCGCCGAGCGCATCCAAGCCCACGGCGTATCAACGGCCGGTTGAGCCCGTGAATGCGACGCTTGAAAGCTGGCGCGCGGCCACTGCCAAAGTGCACGGCGATCTGGCCGCCCTGCTGGCTGACAACCGGGCGTTCTTTGCGGCACGCGGACCAGCCGCGGTTGAGGCGCGCTCTAAGCTGGGAGCGGCTGTGGATCAATTCGAGAAAGAGCGGATCGCGGATGTGGACGATGCCGGGGCGGGCTTGGACGATGCCGCGCGCAGAAAGTCCGCGGAATATGTCCGGCAATTGCGGCGCTTAGCGTCGGATCTCCGGAGTAAAGAATTCGAAAGTCCAGTGGATGCGGATGCGCTAGCGGAGCGGTATCGCTTGGCGGCCATCGAGCAGGAAATCGGCGCGAAACCGAAGTAGTCCGCTAAATTACTTGCTCAAAAGCTTCTTCCAGCGTTCCCACGCGTCGGCGCGCGCTTTGCGATTGGCTTCCGTTCCGCTTGGATCTTCGCCCCCGCGCATGAAACCG